>JBDSNB010000011.1:0-2306 GCA_039915555.1 Chthoniobacterales bacterium
TGGCTCACCAGCCAGCGATCCGCGAGGTGGTCGTAGAGCACCACCGGGTCACCCGATCCGAGCGTCTCGCAAGCGCCGCCGAAGCCTGACCAAATGGCCGAGATCGCCGTCGCCGGCAGGACCGAAGCGCCCGTCGTCTTGTCAAAGACCTGATAGCCTTCATTCACGATCTGCACGTATTGCGTGCGCCCGATGGCGCCGTTCGTATCAGGCGGCGCGCAATTGCAACCGACGCCAGGAAACGCGATGCCGTCGAAATTCATGATCGCGGCCGGCACATTCGGCGCGTTCGGCGAGAGCACATTCAAGGTGGAAGAGCCGCGCACATGGCGATTCTGCACCACGGGATCAGGGCTATCCTGGTGACGGTTTGGAATCTTCGGATTCTCGTTCGCCTCCTCTTCCGCCTTGCTCTCATTCGCGACGCGTTGTGGCGGCAGGCTGCTCATTGGCGGCGAGATATCGTTCTTATAGGATTCGCCGAAGGTCATCCCGCCGGAGAGCTCTTTGATGGAGGGATCCTGCGCGACGAGTGAACGATCACCGAAGACCGCAATCAGGCCGAGACCGAGCCCGATGACACCGAGGAGAGCGCCGTAAGACGCGCGATTCCGGAGAGAACCGGAACGAGAGAGGTTTTTATTTTGCATGGGTTTAGAAAGAAACGGAGCGAATCATGTGCCGGGACGGGCTCGCTGTCACTATTATTTATGCAATCGTCCGAGAAAACTATCTTCCCCGCCACCAACGGTTTATTACCGTTTTGACAGGTTCTGGAACTAGCCGACGGAAGCCGCCTGCAAGGCCCGCAATTTCTCCAGCGCGTTCCCGTTCTCGATCTGCTGTTTAGCCAGCCAGATTCCCTCGCCCATATCGCGCGCGATGCCGGCCGCGACGAAACCGCCGGCAGCGTTCACGACCGCGAGGTCGCGCTTCGCCCCCTGCACTTCGCCACTCAAGATTCCCGTCAATGTCTGCGCGTTTTGCGTTGCGTCGCCACCGCGTAAATCCTCCGGCGTCGCTTCCGGAATGCCGAGCCAACGACAATCAATGACCGCGGAACGAACTTGTCCGTCCCTTAGCTCGCCCAAGGTGGTAGCGCCACAGGTCGAGATGTCGTCCATCCCGCCCCCTCCATCGACCGACCCGTGAACGATCCACGCCCGCTCGCGCCGCAACTGCCGCAGCACTTCGGCGAAGACACTGGTCATGCGCGCGCTGTGGACACCGATGAGCTGGCGACTGGGCCGCGCCGGATTGAGCAGCGGGCCGAGGAGATTAAAAATGGTGCGCCGTTTCTGCACGGCGAGCCGCTCCCGCATCTCCGCCAACGCGCGAAAGGCCGGATGATAGGAGCGCGCGAAAATGAATCCGAGGCCGAGCCGTTTCACACACTCGTTCAAAGCCGGCGGCGACCAGTCCAGACGAATGCCGAGGGCTTCGAGCACATCCGCGCTTCCGCAGCAGGACGTCACGCTTCGGTTCCCATGCTTCACCACCACCGCACCACCCGCGGCGAGGATAAACATGATGGTGGTGGAGACGTTAAAAATTCCCAAGCCCGCGCCGCCCGTCCCGCAGACATCGATCATCGGTCCCGGCAGGCTCGGCGGATCCAGCCCGGGCGGAATCGCGCGATCGATCAGGTGCTGAACGAACGCAGCGATTTCTTCCGCGGTTTCGCCTTTGTCATCGAGCGCGATGAGGAAGGCCGCTTTTTCGTTCGCGTCTCTTTCATCCGAGAGCAAAAGCGTGACCGCATAACCGACCTCGCCCGCGTTGAGGTCCGCACGCGAACGAAGTTTATCGATCAATGCTCGCATTCGTTAGACCCGCTCCGCGGCCATCTTCTGCAACCACTCGCGATAGATTTTCGGCGAGATCTCGGAGGGCTTGATCTCACTCCGTCCGCCCCAGAAGACATTCGTGTAAGCCACCGGGATGTCCGAAGCGGCGAGATGTTCATCAATCGCGCGTTTGTGCTCGAGGAGCAGCGCTTTGTCCGTTCCGTGCGCCACCGCCATGATGTTTACGTTCTTGAATTCCGGACCCGCTTCGCGCCAGTAACAATGCGTGAGAATGTGATGCCGGCCCACTTCGCCGCCCGCTTCCATTTCGCGGCCCGGCGGCATCGCCCAATGGAAGAGCGCGTTGAAACGCGTCACCCGCACGCCGCCCGCAGACGGCTTCACGTGTTCGAGGAAAGTGGAGAAGCGGCCGACGATCTTGCGCCCGTTCAGCGCTTCGGCGACCCGGCAGAATTCGTCCGGCGACATGCCTGCTTCGGCGGCGCGCGCGTTCCACGG
>JBDSNB010000183.1:0-4469 GCA_039915555.1 Chthoniobacterales bacterium
GCTCTCGCCCGCTTTGCGGAGCACTTTGTCGCGAAAACTCTCGGCGGATTTGTCCTTTACTGCTGGAGCACTCAAACGTGCACGACCTCCGCGGACGGCTCTTTGATTTCGAGATGACGACCGTATGCGTAATAGGCGGCACAGGCTCCCTCTGCGGAAACCATCGTCGCACCGAGCGGGGTCTCCGGCGTGCATTCCTTGCCGAAGCAGGCGCAATCGTGCGGCTTCTTCACGCCTCGCAGGACGAGGCCGCTGATGCAATGGGCCGGCTCCTCGGTATCAATTTCGCGCACGTCGAAGATTCGCTCCGCGTCGTGGTCGTGAAATTCGTAGCGCAGTTTGTAACCGCTCTTCGGAATCGAACCCACGCCGCGCCATTTGCGGTCGCAAACCTCGAAGACGCTATTTACGAGATCCTGCGCGACCCTGTTGCCGTCGCGGCTAACGACACGCGGATACTGGTTTTCCACGGTGTGCCGGCCTTCTTCGAGCTGACGCAAAGTCATAAGCGTGCCTTGCAAAATGTCGATTGGCTCGAAGCCGGTGATGACAATCGGCACGCGGAAACGCTCCGCGAGCGGCTCATATTCGCGGTAACCCATCACCACACAAACGTGACCCGGCCCGAGAAATCCCTGCACCCGATTTTGCGACGATTGCAGGATGGACGCCATCGAAGGCGGCACCAAAACGTGCGAGACGAGCACGGAAAAATTCTTCACGCCCTGCTTTTTCGCCTGGAAAACAGACATCGCGTTGCTCGGGGCTGTGGTCTCAAAGCCGATGGCAAAGAACACAACCTTCTTATCCGGGTTCGCGCGCGCGATCTTCAGACAATCGATCGGCGAATAAACGATGCGAATGTCCGCTCCGCGTGATTTGAGCACGAGCAAATCGCCGTCGGAGCCCGGCACGCGCAGCATGTCGCCAAAAGAACAAAAAATCACGTCCGGTCGTTGCGCGATGGCGTGGGCTTTATCGATCATCTCCAGCGAAGTCACGCACACCGGACAGCCCGGCCCGTGCACGAGTTCAACTTCCTTCGGCAAGAGACGGTCGATCCCGTACTTCACGATGCTGTGCGTCTGCCCTCCGCATACTTCCATCAAAGTCCACGGCTTCGTCACCGTGCGCTTGATCTCCGCGACGATCTTCTGCGCGACTTCTTCGCTGCGGTATTCGTCGAGAAATTTCATTTCGCTCGGAGGCGGATTGGACCTTGCAGGCTCTCCTTCGCCGCAGTTCAAAACTCTATCACCAACCGCCAGCAAATCCGCGTAAAAAAAGCGCCGACTGAAATCGTAATGTTGTTCGAAACGCGGTCGGAGATCGCTCAGCAGTCCAACACCAAGGCGCACTATGCTATTTCTCCGCTTCGAAATATTCGGCATGCGCGCCCACCGCCACCAGCGCCACGCCTCCGATTACATTCCCGATCAGTGTCGGGATCATGTAGAGCAGGACGCAATCCTTTAGGGACAGGCTGCCAATCCAGACGAGATAGAACGTCTCCACACTCCCGGCGATGATGTGCGGCAACTCCGCCAGGCCTACCACGTAGGCCAGAATGACGATGACCCAGATGCGCGCCGATTCCGCAAACGGCAGCAACCACACCATCAGCGCGATCAGCCACCCGGCGAGAATCCCGCGCAAGATGAGCGTCCCGAAACTAGGCTCGATCGCGGCCTTGCCGATCTCCGCGAAAATCTGGCGGACATCCGGCGCGAAAATACTGGTGTGCGCGGCCAGGAGCGCGAAGAGGAACGCGCCGACCAGGTTTGCGCCGAGCACGATCGCCCAAAGGCGTCCCACATTCCCCAGCATCCCCGCTTCCTTCTTGCGCAAGAGCGGCAGAATCACGGTGAGCGTATTCTTGGTGAACAATTGCTGGCGGCCGAGGATGACGATGAGGAAGCCGACGCTGTAGCCGAGTTTCGAGATCAGCGGCGTCCATGACGCGTCCGGCAAGTAGTGACGCAACAGTGCCTCCCCCACCATCGAGAAGCCCATCGAGCTGCCGGCGGCCAGACCCGATAACGCCAGCTCGGTGGTATTGCGCTCCAACTCGTGCTCGCCCTCCGCGTAGATCGCTTTGTAGATCACTTCACCGGGCGGCGATGTCCGGTCGCTCACCTCTTCCTCCTGTTTTTCCGCGCGCGATTTTGTGGCCATGATTATCTACCGTTCTCCGGACGATGGCAGCCAGCTGACCGCGACCGCCTGCCCCAGCGCGATGCCTCCGTCGTTAGGCGGAATCCGTTGATGCCAGTACGGCTGCATCCTTTCCTCCCGCAAGCGCGCGATCGTTTGCTCGGTGAGCCGGCGATTCTGAAAACAACCGCCACTCAGAACGACTTTCGATTGTCCCGTGAGGCGGGCGACGGCCACGATGGATTCGCTGAGCATGTTGTGAAACCGGGCGGAGATCGTGGCGGCTGGTGTGCCGTTCCTTTTGTCCTGCAAAAGTGCCCGAACCGTCGCCCCCCAGTCGAGCACGATCGGTTGGGTTTCGGTGAGCAAGAAAGGATACGCCTCGCGTTCCGCGGGGTCGGCCGCGAACTCCAGTTCCATCGCCGCCTGACCTTCAAACGAAGCGCGATCGCGCAACCCCGCCAGACACGCGACCGCATCGAACAACCGACCGACGCTCGACGTGATCGGCGCCTGCACATTTTTCTCCAACATCTGCCGCAGAAGCGACCACTCCTTCTCGGTGAAGCTCGGGAGCAAATCGCGTTGCGCCCAAACTTCCGGGCCGCAAATTGCGTGCAAGAGCCCGAGCGCGCTCCGGCGGGGCTCGCGCACGGCGCGCTCGCCGCCTGGTAAAGGAAACGTTCGCAGGTGCGCGACGCGCGCGAAGGAGCCGTCGCTTTGCGCGAGGAAAAACTCGCCGCCCCAGATCGTCCCGTCATTGCCGTAGCCGGTGCCGTCCCACGACACGCCGAGCGCAGGCGGTTCCACTTCATTCTCCGCCATGCAAGCGACCACGTGCGCCCAATGATGTTGCACCGTGATCTTCTCCGCCGGGAGTTCCTGCGCGTGTTTGGTGGAGAGATAATCCGGATGCAGGTCGCACGCGATCACTTCCGGCTTGGCGTCGTAGAGGTGTGGAAGATCGGCTGCGGATTTGCGAAACGCGGCGTGGGCTTCGGCCGTGGCGAGATCCCCGATGTGCTGGCTGACGAAAACATTGTCGCCCACGCGAAGCGCCACGGTGTTTTTCAGGTGCGCGCCCAGCGCGAGGACAATTTTCGATGGCGGATGGCGGATGGCTGATGGCTGACGGATCGGCAGCGGCGCGTAGCCCCTCGCACGCCGCAACATCATCTCACGACCGGCCATGACGCGGACGATCGAATCATCCATGTGTCGTACGATCTGCCGGTCGTGGACGAGGAAGAGGTCCGCGATGCCGCGCAAGCGTGTGAGGGCGGCATGTTCGTCAGTGCAGATAGGCTCGTCGCTTTGGTTCCCGCTCGTCGCGACTACCGCAAACCCCAGCTCGCGCATGAGCAGGTGATGCGGCGGGGTGTAGGGGAGCATGACGCCGAGATACGGATTTCCCGGGGCAATTGCTGATTGCTGATGGCCGATTGCTGATTGCTTGGAGAGCAAAACGATAGGTGCTTCCGGTGATTGCAGCAGGCGCTCTTCCAGTTGGGACATCTCACAAAGTTCCCGCGCGCTCGCCACCGAGGGAACCATGAGGGCGAATGGTTTCTCCTCACGATGCTTCCGCTCGCGGAGCACGGCGACGCTGGCTGCGCTTCGTGCATCGACGATCAATTGAAATCCGCCGAGGCCTTTCAACGCCAGGATTTTTCCCGCGCGCACGCTTTCCACCGCTTGCTGGAGCGCTTCGTCTCGCGATGCCAGCACCCGGCCTTCCGTATCCCACAACTGCAACTGCGGACCGCAACGCGAACAGGCATTCGGCTGGGCGTGAAAGCGGCGATCGAGTGGATCGTGGTATTCGCGCTCGCACTCGCCGCACATCGTGAAGCGCCGCATCGAAGTATTCGCGCGGTCGTAGGGGAGCGCTTCGATGATGGAGAAACGCGGGCCGCAGTTCGTGCAGTTCGTGAACGGATAACGAAAACGCCGATGGTTGGCATCGAGTATTTCCGCGAGACAATCGGCACACGTGGCGATGTCTGGTAAGATCAATGCCGTATTCGGACCGCTCTCCACGCTGTCGCGAATCTTGAAATCGCCGTAGGACACCGGATCGAGGAAGGTCGCTTCCGAACTTTGCACGACGGCACGCGGTGGTTTGTCCTGCGCCAGCCGCAGCAGGAAATGATCGAGCGCAGGCGGTGGTCCTTCCGCTTCGAGAAGCACTCCCTGGGCGGTGTTGGAAACCCAGCCGACAAGTTCAAGCTCAGTCGCGAGCCGGTAAACAAACGGTCGGAAGCCGACTCCCTGGACCGCGCCTCGGATGACAACTCTGAGGCGCTGATGCTCCA
>JBDSNB010000068.1:0-1673 GCA_039915555.1 Chthoniobacterales bacterium
GCGATCAAGACCGATGCCGAGCAGGTGCTCGCGGGCTTGCCCGGCGTGAGCGAAGCCAAGGTACTGATCGATATTCACGCGCCGCCTGCGGGCGCTGGCGCGGCTGGCGTAGGCGCCACGCGCATCGAAGGCATCAGACACGTCATCGCCGTCGCGAGCGGCAAAGGAGGTGTCGGCAAATCGACCGTGGCCGCAAATCTCGCGATTGCGCTTGAGCAATCGAAGGCGCGGGTGGGCCTTTGCGATTGCGACATCTACGGCCCGAGCATCTCGCTGATGTTCGGCAGCCGCGAGCGCCCGACCGCGACCGAGGAAAACAAAATCATCCCCATAGAGCAGTACGGTTTAAAGCTGATGTCGATGGGCTTCCTGCTCGAGGACGATGCGCCCGCGGTCCTGCGCGGGCCGATGGTGACGCGTTACACGCAGCAATTTTTGCGACAGGTGGAATGGGGCGAGCTCGATTATCTCGTGCTCGATCTTCCGCCGGGCACGGGCGACATCCAGCTCACGATCGTGCAAACGGTCGCGCTCGCCGGCGCGGTCATCGTCACCACGCCGCAGGAAGTCGCGCTCATCGATGCGCGCAAGGCTTCGAGTATGTTTGAAAAAGTGAACGTGCCCGTCCTCGGTTTGATCGAGAACATGAGCTATTTCCTCTCGCCGAGCGACGGCAAGCGCTACGACATCTTCGGTTCCGGCGGCGGCGAGCGCGAAGCCAAACGCCTCCGCGTTCCGCTTCTCGGCCAAATCCCGATCGACATCCCGACCCGCGAATCGGGCGACCGTGGAAAGCCGATCACCGCGGAAGACAAGAACTCGCCGGTGGCCGCGGAGTTCCGAAAAATCGCGCAAACCTTGCGTGACACGATCGGCTAATGGGGCCAGCGTGCCCTCGCGCCGAAACGTTTTCTGCGCCCCGGGGTTGAATAGGCACACCCGATGCTAAGTCTATCCTGCCAGAGCAGGTTTGAATTGACCCCGCCTCTCCCTTATGAAACACAGTGACGGAATGACTGGTTCGCAAGAACAGGAGTCTCCCTTTGTCCGGAACTCCGTCCTCTACAAAGAGTTCCTCGCCGAACGCGAAGAGATTTTGAAACACAAATGGATCGAGAGTGAAAAAGCCGGGACCGATATCGGTTTCGAGAAAGCGCTGCTCGATTGGATCATGAAACATCGCTCCAGCTGGCGCGAACGACGTAACAAGGAGGTCCGGAGCCAGGCGCAAGCCGCCGCTGTTTCCTGATCCGCCGTCCCGTCCTTTAACGCGATCCTGCGAGGTCGCGAAGGCATGACATGACTGCTTCCCCACCTCTCTCCGGCGCGCCCGTCATGGACGCCGAGGCCATCCGCCGTGCGCTCCAGCGGATCGCGCACGAAATTATCGAGCGGAATTCCGATCTCGCGTCCCTCGTCCTGGCCGGCATTCCTTCACGCGGCGTGGAAATCGCCCGCCGTCTCGCGGTTTTCATCGAGGAATTCGGGGACACGTCCATCGAGACCGGCGTGATCGATGTCGCGATGCACCGCGACGATGTCGGCCAGCGCGCTGAACTGCCGGTCGTGCAAGCGTCGCACCTGCCGGTCCCGCTCGACGGCCTCACCGTCATCATCGTGGATGATGTTTTTTACACGGGTCGCACCACGCGCGCGGCGATGGATGCGATCGG
>JBDSNB010000044.1:0-67162 GCA_039915555.1 Chthoniobacterales bacterium
CGTATCTCCCCGTCCTCCAGGAGAAAATCCACACGTGGGAAGCTGAGCTCGCCACGAAAAATCCGAACACCGCGCGCAAGTCCGAGTTGAAAGGCGCGATCGCCAACGCGCGCGACGGCATGGAGCAATTGAAGAAGTTCAGCTTCCTCATCGGTGCGACCGATCCCTTCATCGTCATTCCCGGCGGTTTCACGAAAGCGGAAGGCGCCAAAGTGGGCGACCTCGCAGTCGTGATTCACGGCGGCGCCATTTATCCGGCGATTGTCGGCGATGTCGGCCCGTCGGATAAAGCTGGCGAAGCCTCCTTGCGCATCGCGAAAGAGATCAGCGACAAAGCCAATCCGATGTATCGCCCGGTGAGCGATCTCGGCGTCACCTATCTGGTTTTCCCCGGCACAGCCGAAACGCCTTTCGGCCCGCCCGATCTCGACAAAATGCATGAGCGTTGCGACGCGCTCGTGAAAGAAATCGGCGGCGCGGGTGTGCCCTTGCACAAATGGGAGAACATCATCCCTCCTCCGCCCACGCCCACGCCGACACCGACGCCGAGTCCGACCCCAACTCCCGCGCCAAGCCCATCGCCATCCGCTTCGCCTGACGCGTCGCCCTCGCCATCGTCCTCGCCGGAAGCTTCGCCCGCGCCCACATTTGCCTTCCCATTGCTTTCGCCCCCCCCGAGCGCCACCCCGTCCGCGTCGCCTACTGCATCGCCGTCTCCTTCGGCTACACCGAAGTCTAAAAAGCCGAAGAGCTCTTAGCGGATCAAGGACGGGCGCTCTCCAGGCCGCCCATTTTCGTATCAATGCAGAAACGCGGCGGCCTGGAGAGCGCCGCTCCTTGACGGAACCTCTGCGCGCGCCGCATCCGATTTAGTTTCTACAGTTCATGAAAGCACCCTGGCGCAGCAAAACTCCTCTGGCTCGTGATCGTTCTCGCGGTCGCGCTCCTCGTCGTCCGCGCCATGCTCCCCATCTGGTGCGCGATTACGTCAACCGCCAGCTCAGCGAAATGAAAGACTACCGCGGCCATGTCGCCGATGTGGACCTCCACCTCTGGCGCGGCGCCTACGCATCAAAGTCCCTATCTCCGACAGCTTCGACGACCCGACGCCCAACGTCCTCGACACTGTCTTCAACGTCTTCCGCAATGCCTTCGTCAAAGCGTTTGAAGGCCGGCTGAGCAACGACAACATCGATCTCGAGAAGCTACCAGACGCACCCGAGACAAAGAACAAGTAGTGCCCCCTTACGCGCGACGTTTCTATGCTAACAACTCTTCGAGATCCTCGGTCGTTAGCCCGCTCATGAGCGGTTCCTCGCTGCCGATGACGCCTTCGCTGGCTTCGCGTTTACGCGTTTGCAGTTTCACGATCTTCTCTTCGACGGTGTCGCGCGCGATGAGTTTGTAGGCGGTGACGACGCGAGTCTGGCCAATGCGATGGGCGCGGTCGGTGGCCTGCGCTTCGGCGGCGTAGTTCCACCAAGGGTCGAAGTGGATGACGGTGTCGGCGGCGGCGAGGTTCAGGCCGACGCCTCCGGCTTTTAGGCTCATCAGGAAAACGGGAATGGCGTCGTCGGTTTGGAATTTGTCGACCTCGGCCTGGCGGTTCTTGGTTTGGCCGTCGAGGTAGGCGAAGGGGATTTTTTTCGCGTTGAGGTGCTCGCGCAGGAGCGTGAGCATGGAGACAAATTGACTGAAGATGAGGACACGATGGTCGCCATCGATCGCTTCTTCGAGGAGCTCGTCGAGGAGGTTCAGCTTGGCAGATTCAGCAGGCTTTACTTTCTGGGGAGCGCGGGCGACCTCGCCCGCTGTTTTCGGCGTCCCGCCGGAAACTTCCGGAGTGTCCCGCGGGTCGCGTGACACAGCAGGCAAGTCGCCTGCGCTCCCCAGATTCAGCAAACGCAGGTCGCAGCAGACCTGCCGGAGGCGGAGTAATCCCACCAACATTTTCATCCGCACGACGCCGGCCTTCTCGCCGGTGCCTGTCGTTAGACCGGTTTGGATTTCGCGGAGCAAGCCGTTGTAGGCGGCGCGCTGCGGCGCAGTGAGATCGCAGAGAACCAGCTGTTCGATTTTCTCCGGCAAATCTTTCTCGACCTCGGACTTCTTGCGTCGCAAGAGGAAGGGACGCATGCGGCGCGCGAGGCGGCGTTGTACTTCTGGCGCGGGGCCGCGGGCCATCGGTTGCTCGTAGCGTTCGCGAAAGTCGACCCGGATTCCCAGATAGCCCGGCTGGACGAAATTCATGAGCGACCAGAGATCGCGCACGGAGTTTTCCATCGGGGTGCCGGTGAGGACGAAGCGATGTTTCGCGCGCAGGGAAAACGCTGCCTGCGCATTTTGCGTGTCTGGGTTTTTGATGTGCTGCGCTTCGTCCAGAATCGCACTGGAGAATTGCAGGCCTTCGTATTCTTCGGCGTCGCGTTGCAAGAGCGCGTAGCTGGTGAGCACGATCTGCGCGTCGGGGATTTCCGCGAAACGCGCATGGCGGTCCGGGCCGTCGAGCAGGAGGACTTTCAATTCGGGCGTGAAGCGTCGCGCTTCGTTTTCCCAATTCGTCAGGAGCGAAGTGGGACAAACGATCAAGGCGGGTTCCTTCACTTTTTGGGTGCGGAGAAACGCGAGCGTTTGCACGGTCTTCCCGAGGCCCATCTCATCCGCGAGAATGCCGCCGAGATTGTTGCGCGCGAGACGGACCAGCCATTCCACGCCTGCTCGTTGATAGCTGCGCAGTTTGTCTTCGAGGTCTCCCAGAGCGAGAGGGCCGATCGGTTTCTCGTCGATCAATCCGCGCAAAGCCGCGCCCAAATCCTGCGCGGTCTGCGCGAGATAGGAAGCGTGGCTGCGATCGATTCGATAAGTGCCGGGTTGGTTCTGCCGCGGGTCGCAATCACGCAGGACTTCTTCGAAATCGCTGATCGCCTCGCTGTCGAAGACGGCGGTGCGACCGCTGCGTAAACGTGTTTTGCTTTGACCCGAACGCAGGAGTCTTTGCAGCTCGGTGGCGGAAAACATTTCGCCGTCCGCGGTGCCAAGGGAGTAGCGGAGCTCGAACCAGTCGACTCCCGAACCGACCACTTCCATCGTTGGCGTAAGCGGTTGCAGGTCGCTGCTCGCTTTTGAGGCCTGGGCCGAAAGTTGAATCTCCCACGTCTTTTTGAGCCGCGGGACTTCGAAAGCAAAGAAGCGCGCGATTTGATCTTCGTCCTGCAGGATGAAGCGTTCCCCCCTCGTGCCGAAACCGAGCGCCGATAACCGCTGCACGGCGGCGTCTTCGGCGTCCGCGTCGCGCAGGAGGATCGCTTCGCCCGCCGGATCGCGGACGAAGGACGGTTCGCTCTCGCGTTTGGCGAAGCCCAGCGGTCGCGAGCCGTCCGCATAGGTCGCGCGCAGTTCGGCTCGCACTTCGCGGAGTGAGCCTTCGAGGTTGAGCGCGAACTTCGGGGTCGCGTAGCGAACTTCGGGTAAAACGAAATCGCTCTCGACTTCAAACCACGCTTTTAAGTGCGGGGCAGTGGAGATGAGAAATTTCTGGGCCCGTTCACCGCGCAGGGTGATCGATCCTTCCGCCAACGCCTGCAGATCGTCCGGTAGATTCTCCGGCAACGGCAGGAAGGAAGTGTCGCGCGCCATCCAGGCTTCCTGGCCCGCAACGAGCAGTCGCTCATCCGCCGACGCTGCGAGTTTCAGCGTGACGGAATCCGCGTCGTCGCGGCTTAGATGCAGGAGTGGCCGATGCGCTTCGATGGCGATGCTGACCGCTTTCGTTTTCCCGAAGGCCACGCGCGGATGCCCGCGCAGCGAACCCAGCAGGTGCAGGAATTGTTCGCGCGAGAACAACTGCATCGCGAGCGGCGCGCCGAGGAAATCGAGCGCGGCGAGGTCGTGGTTATCGCAGGCGTAGGTTTCGTTAGGCGACAAGGTAGTCGGCATGGCGCGCTGACCAGAGCGCTCGATTTCGGTCACGAGCATGAGCTGTCCTTTGGCCCACGCGGACTCGAAGTTTGGCGGGAGAATGAAATGGAGCGCGATCGGCGTGGCGGTTTCTTCGGCGCCGATTTCCACGAAATGCGGAGCGGGGGCCGGCGGTTCTTCGGCCCGGGGGCGGGCCGGCTCCATCGCTTTTGGTTTAGTGGCGGCTTCGATCTGGGCGAGGCCGACGGCCAGAGAGTGCGCGCAGATTTTTCCCCAGGCGCGGGATTCGCGGCAGGTGCAGATATTTTCCACATCGGAAAAAGTCTTCACGCGCAATCCGGACCGCAGATTGTGAAGACCATCGCGCACCAGACCGGAGAGGATGGGCGGTTCGTAGTTCGCTTCGACCACACGACCGGCCTCATGCAGTCGCTGCGCGGCTTTCATGGCCGGCCAGCCGCCGGCGTTGACCAGGAATTTTTGCGTGATGGGGATGGCGGCGTTCGACACGAGGCGCACCATAGCACGCGCCGGAAAGCGTGAGACTGTCCTGCCGTGAGTCCCGCTTCCGCTTATGCGCCCGGCCGTGTCGAATTACTCGGCAACCATACCGATTACAATCAAGGCGTGGTCCTGGCGGCGACGATCGATCGTGGCCTGACCGTGGCCGGGATCGCGCGTCAGGATGAATCGATCATCCTGACGTCGATCAACGCGCGCGACCGGATTCACGCACCTTCGCTCCGCGAGCTGGAACCGCTGGGCAATGGGCATTGGGCGAACTATCCGCTCGGCGTGGTGCGGGAGTTTGTGCGCGCGGGATTTGAGATTCGCGGATTCGATGCGGAAATCTCGGGCGACCTGCCCTCGGGCGCGGGGCTGGCCAGCTCGGCCGCGCTGGAGGTGGCCACGGCGGGATTACTGATGAAGCTGCACGAATTGCAGATTGCTCCGATGGAGGTGGCGAAGCTTTGTCAGCGCGCGGAGAACGATTTCGCGGGCGTGCACTCGGGTTTGCTTGATCAGGCGACCTGCGTCTTTGGGCGCGCGGGACACGTCGTCTATCTCGATTGCCAGACAGAGGAAGTGCGGACGATTCCGTTTCCGGCCGACTGCGCACTGGTGGTGGCGGAGTCCGGCGGGAAACACGCTTTGCTGCAGAGTTTTTACAACGCGCGGCGGGAGGGATGCGCGAACGCCGCGGACGCGCTCGGGGTGGAAAGTTTGCGTGAGGTGACACCGGAACATTTGGAATTGGGCGGCGGCTCGCTCGATCCGGTGATCTCTCGGCGTGCGGCGCACATCGTGGGCGAGAACGATCGGGTCTGGCGCGCGATCGACGCACTGGAGAAGGGCGACGCGGAGATGCTGGGCGCGTTGCTGAACGCGTCGCACGAAAGTTCCCGGACGAATTTTGAGAACAGCTCGACGGAACTGGATGCGCTGGTGGAACTGGCGCGCTCGCTCCCGGGTGTGCTCGGCTCGCGGCTGACGGGCGGCGGGTTTGGCGGGGCGACGGTTTCGCTCGTTAGGGCAAAGCAAGCGGACGAAGTCGCGGAAGCGCTGCGCCAGCGCGAGCAGGATCCGAGCGGACCTCCGACGAAGGTGTTTGTCTGCGCACTGGCGGACGGTGCGGTGGTTCGTTGGAATCGGTAGGGACGCCGCGCTGCGGCGTCCGAGGCGGGTGGATGGCGGCGATGACGTTCGATCGTTCTCTGGCGTGGCCCCATCTCTCGGACGGCGCAGCGCACCGTCCCTACCCACTGGACGGCGTCGCGTCGCAGCGGATGTTCCAGCTCCATGAATGCAGACAGCGAAGATTTTCTGAAACAGCTCGTCGAGACGCCGAGCCCTTCCGGTTACGAACACGGAGTGCAGAAGCTGGTGCGGGAGCGGATCGCGCCCTGGTGCGACGAAGTGCGCACGGACGTGATGGGAAACGTCTTCGGCACCCGGCAACCACAAGGCCGGCCGCGGATCATGCTCGCCGGGCACTGCGACCAGATCGGGTTCATCATTAACTACATCACGGACGATGGGTTTCTGTATTTTGAACCGATCGGCGGCGTGGATCCGGTGGTGGCGACTTCGCAGCGGGTTTCGATCATGACGCGGAACGGTCTGCTCACGGGCGTGATCGGGCGGAAGGCGATCCATCTGATGGACGAGGAGGACAAGAAAAAGGTGCCGAAGATGTTCGATCTCTACCTCGACATCGGGGTCTCGACGAAGAAGGACGCGCTCGAGTTGGTGTCGTTAGGCGACGCGGGAGTTTTCCTGCAACCCTATATCGAACTGGCGAACGAGCGGGCGGTGGCGATGGCGTTCGATAACAAGATGGGGACGTGGATCGTGACGGAGGTTTTGCGTTTGTTGCAGGGGCAGGTTTTCGAAGCGTGCGTGATTGGCGTGTCCACGGTGCAGGAGGAGATCGGACTGCGCGGCGCGCACACGAGCGCGTTTTCGAGCGAGGCGGAGGTGGGGATCGCGCTCGATGTGGCGCACGCCACCGATATGCCGGGGATCGAGAAGAAGCGCGCGGGCGATTTAAAGCTCGGCGGCGGGCCGATCATTGCGCGCGGGGCGAACATCAATCCGCGCGTCTTCGAGTTACTGGTGGCGGCCGCGGAAGCGGAAGGCATCGCCTACCAAGTGGAGCCAGCGGCGCGCGGGACGGGGACGGATGCGAACGCGATGCAGCTCGCGCGCGGCGGGATGGCGACGGGGTTGCTCTCGGTTCCTTTGCGCTACATGCACACGCCGAATGAGTTGCTCTCGCTGGAGGATTTGGAGAATACTGCTCGCTTGCTCGCCGCTTTTTGTGCACGGCTGAATCAGAGTCAGGACTTCACGCCGTGACGCGGAAAAGAAGTGGCTGAGAAAAACTGAGGAGACGCTTATGAACGCGACACGGAGGAAGTTTATTCAAGTTTCCGCGATGGCGGGTGGAGCGTTAGGCGCGGGGTTGTTTACCCAAACCGGACGCGCGGCGGATGAGAAGGCTGGCAAGCCGCTGCGCATTTTGGTGCTCGGCGGGACCGGTTTCACGGGGCCGTTTCAAGTGAAGTATGCGCTGGAGCGCGGACACACGGTGACGGTGTTTAATCGTGGCAAAACGCGGCCGGGTGAATTGCCGGAAGGCGTGGAGCAATTGATCGGCGATCGGAATGGGCAGCTCGATGCGCTCAAGAATCGCGAGTGGGATGTGGCGATCGATAACCCGACGAGCGCCCCGGTTTGGATTCGCGATGTGGCGCAGGTCTTAAAGGGGAATGTGGAAAACTACGTCTTCATTTCCTCGATTTCGGTTTACGCCGATAACAGCAAGCCGAACGACGAAACCGGCGCGGTGGCGAAGTACGAAGGCGCGGATGCGATGAAGGAATCGCGCGAGACGATCGTGGCGTCGCAATTCAAACTCTACGGCCCGTTGAAGGCGCTCTCGGAAGAGGAAGCGGAGAAGTGGTTTCCCAAAAAGGCGCTCGTGATTCGACCGGGTTTGATCGTGGGACCGGGCGACCAGACGGATCGATTCACTTATTGGCCGGTGCGAATCGAGCGCGGCGGTGAGGTGCTGGCGCCGGGCGCGCCGAGCGATCCGGTGCAGATCATCGATGCGCGCGATCTGGCGGAGTGGACGATCCGGATGGTGGAGCAGCGGGCGGTGGGAATTTATAACGCGACCGGGCCGGAGAAGCCATGGCCGATGGGTGAGATGCTGGATGGGATCAAAACAGCGCTGAAGTCGGAGGCGAAATTTACCTGGGCGGACGCCGATTTTCTGGAAGCGCAGAAGGTGGCACCGTGGTCGGACATGCCGGTGTGGGTGCCGCCGCGCGGAGAGGAAGGCGGGATGGGACGCACGAGCAACGCGAAAGCGTTGGCGGCGGGGTTGACCTTCCGTTCGTTAGCCGACACGTCGCGCGATACGCTGGCGTGGTTCAAGACATTGCCGGCCGAACGGCAGAAGACGTTGAAGGCGGGTCTGACGCCGGAACGCGAAGCGGAAGTGCTGGCGGCGTGGCATAAGCGCGAGGGCTAGGGGAGGGCTTCTCATGGCCCGATTCTCAGATTGGTTTTCGGGTGAGATTCTCTCGCGTCTGACAAGAGTTGAACGGCGCGAACGGCTGCTGGTCATTGTCGCGTTCTTTCTTTTTTTCTGCGTACTGGGCGGCTACTTCGCCGTCCGGCCGGTGCGAGAAACTGTCGGCACGCTTCTAGGCCGCGATCGCGTGGCCAACCTCTGGCTGGCCACTTGGATTGCGTCCCTGGCGATTGTTCCCTTGTACGGAGCGGTGGTCGCGAAAATCAGGCGGAGCGTTTTCCTTCCACTCATTTATGGGTTCGTCGCGGTCGCGCTGGCGATCGTGGGCCTCGTCCTGCAAACGCGGCCGCAAAGCTTGGGCATCGGCCAGTTCTTCTACGTCTTCATCAGCGTCCTCAGCCTTTTCCTCGTCTCGGTTTTCTGGAGTTTCCTGGTCGAGCTTTTCGATTCGGGACAAGCGAAACGGCTCTTTCCAGTAATCGCCGCCGGCGGAACTGCCGGTGCTCTCGTCGGACCGCTCTTCACCGATCTCGCGGCACGGACAATCGGGAATGCCGGCATCCTTTTCGTCGGGGCCGCGCTCTTTGGGATGGCCGTCGTGCTGCAGAGAATCCTGATTCGTCTTTGGAAAAGCGGGCCCGAACCTGCTCGCGAAGCCGGCGCAACTCAGGAGCAAACGCGGGACCGCGCCCTCGGCGGAAATGTATTTGCGGGCGTTACGCTGGTCTTGCGTTCGCCTTACCTGCTCGCGATTGCGGCCTACGTGACTTTGCTGGCGACCGCGAACACCTTTCTTTACTTCGAACAGTTGCGACTGGTCGAAGCCACCTTCGCGGATGTGCAGACACGCACGAGTGTTTTTGCGCGGATCGACTGGATCGTCCAGAGCCTGACGATTCTGGCGCAACTCTTCATCACCGGCAGAGTCGCTTCGCGTTTAGGGCTAGTCGTACTGCTTACGATCATTCCTGTGGCCATCCTCTTTGGATTCCTGGCGCTGGCGATCTGGAACACGTTTGCGCTTTTCGCGGTGGTCATCGTCCTGCGTCGCAGCGGCGAATACGCTTTCGTTCGTCCCGGCCGGGAGATGCTTTGGACCTCAATGTCCAGGGAGACAAAATACAAGGCGAAGAATTTCGTGGACGTGCCCGTTTATCGCGGGGCGGACGCAGCGGTCGCGCAACTGCAACGCGCGATTGAAGCGGCTGGATTCGGCGCCCCCACTGTGGCCCTGTTCGGCGCGGTGGGCGCGGCCGCCTGGGTGGTAAATGGCTGGTGGCTGGGTCGACGCTATGACTCTGCCGCGCGAAAATCGAGCTAACTTCTGGGGAGCGCACACCTTCGCGCGGGCAGATTTTTTGGGATGAACTCTCGTCGCGAATTGAAGAGCGGAAGGAGCCGCGCCTTACTCGCTCGCTTCCTGGTCGCGCAAGTCGAGAAGCGTTTTGCAGAGCGCGTCGACGGCGGCTTCGGCGTCGATGCCGAAGGCCTCCAATTGCGCGGTGGCGCCGCATTCGAATTGGCCGCGCAGGATGTCCATCAGACTCATGGCGTCGTAGCGTTCGCCGTTTCGCAGGATGAAAATCTGGGAGCGGAAGCTATTCGCGCGGCGGACAAAAGCGGCGGCGGGACGGGCGTGAAAGCCGTGCTTGTTCGAGATGACAATGTCGCGCGTGATCTTGACCGGCTCGCGCTTGGTTCGCCACAACATCATGTGCCGGGGAGGAGGGAGCGGGCCGCTTTATTCTTGCCGAAGGACATGTGTTCGTTTGTTTTGCCGAAAAGCTCCGCGCGGTTGAGCGCTCGGCGGGTTCGAACAGGCCTAGTTTACTCCATCCGGGCGCCGCTCGCAATCGCCGGAAACGACCGCGCGCGTCCGCAG
Source organism: Chthoniobacterales bacterium (assembly GCA_039915555.1). Classification (GTDB taxonomy): domain Bacteria; phylum Verrucomicrobiota; class Verrucomicrobiia; order Chthoniobacterales; family UBA10450; genus JACCTI01. Next base: position 9,846 of record JBDSNB010000044.1, read on the forward strand.
ATGCGATGAAGCGGCAATGCGGGCTTGGATTTTTCTCGTGAAATGGCGGCTTTCGGCCAAGCTCTGAGCCCGGCAGAAAAAGCCGGCGTTTCCCAGGACCGATAATTTTTGCCATGACGCTTCCCATCGCTTTCGTCCTGGGCTTGTTGTTGATCGCGGTGGTGCTTTTCGCGACCGAGCGGGTCTCGGTGGATCTCGTCACCTTCATGCTTTTGATCGCGCTCGTGGTGGGCGGAATATTGACGCCGCGCGAAGCGTTCGGAGGGTTTAGCGAGGATATCATCATCATCCTGGGCTCGATTTTCGTGATCAGCGGTGCGCTGCAGCAAACGGGAGTGCTCGATCTGCTCGGCACGCGGGTGCTGAAATTGGCGGGCTCGAATCCGAACCGGTTGCTGCTTTTATTAATGACGAGCACGGCGGCGATCTCGGGCTTCATGAATAACACGACCGTGACCGGCATGTTCGTTCCACCGGTGGTGACACTGGCGCGGCGGGCGAAGATCGCCGCGTCGAAATTGCTCATGCCGCTCGCGTTCGCCTCCATTCTGGGCGGCACCTGCACGCTCATCGGCACGTCGACGAATGTGGCGGTGAGCGGTTACATCAAACGCGCCGGGATGGAGGAGATCGGGATGTTTGAGGTCACACCGATCGGGGTGGTGATGGTGCTGGTAGGCCTCGCCTACATGATGTTGATCGGTAAACGCCTCCTGCCCGATCACCCCGAGGAGAGCCTGACCGCGAACTATGCGATGCGCGAATACGTGAGCGAGATCATCGTCCTGCCGGACTCGCCGCTCATCGGGCAGAAAAGCTACGACTCGGATTTGAACGTGCTCGAGTTCAGCATTCTCAAAATCCTGCGCGCGCAACGCGAGATCATTCCCGGCCGCAATATCCTGATCGAGGAAGGCGACACGCTCCTTGTGGAAGGCAAGGCGGAGACCTTGATGAAGGTGAAGAAGATCGAGGGCATCGAGATCAAACCTGAGTTCAGCCTGGGCGATCTGGATTTGCAGACTGCGGACATGCGGATCGCCGAAGTCCTCCTCACGCCGCAAAGCGAACTCGCCGGTCGCACTCTGCGCGAGGCGAATTTTCGCCAACACTACGGACTGACCGCGCTCGCGCTTTACCGGCATGGGCAATCGTTGCGCGAACAGGTGGGCAAGATCGTGCTGCGCGTGGGCGACCTGCTGCTCGTGCAAGGCGAAGGAGCGCGGATCGAGGGACTGCGCAGCCATCCCGGGCTCTCGCTCCTCGGCGAGGTGACGGAGCCATTTTACCACCCGCGCAAAGGGATGCTCACGATCATTCTCTTCGTCGCGGCGGTGCTGATCGGCAGCCTGGGTTTGGTGCCGCTCTCGGTGGCGTTTCTTTCGGCGGCGGTGATGACGGTGCTCTTGCGCTGCATCAGCGTCGAGCGGGCCTATGAATTTGTGGATTGGCGTTTGCTTATCCTGATCGGCGGCATGACGGCCTTCGGCACCGCGATGGAAAAGAGCGGCTGCGCTGCGCTCCTGGCCGATCTCATCGTGCAATGGTTCGAGCCGTTCGGCGTGCTCGCAATCCTCGGCGGCTTCTTCATTCTCACGATCATTCTCACACAGCCGATGTCGAACGCGGCCGCCGCGCTCGTCGTCCTTCCGGTGGCGCTAAACGCGGCCCATAAGCTGGGCGCGAACGAACGCACCTTTGCCATCGGTATCATGCTCACAGCGTCGCTTTCGTTGGTCGCGCCCTTCGAGCCGTCTTGCATCCTGGTTTACGGGCCGGGAAAATATCGCATCGCGGACTTCGTGAAGGTGGGAATGGGCCTCACCATCACGCTCGCGCTCGTGGTGCTTTTCGCGCTCGATTTCTTCTGGCCGCTGATGAAAGTCGCGCCCTGAAGAGGCCGGGCCTGCTTATTGCTTTAAATCCGGGACAACCTATCGTCGCCAGTGCCTGTTTCATCTCCGCTTCCTGAGCATTCCGTCGAGCGCCCAATCGTTCCCCGCGAAGTTCCGCCTTCGCCCAATGCGAAATTACCTCCGCGCGAACGCACGCTGCTGAACGTCCCGCGGCATCGAATTAATTGGATCACGAGTTCGTTCCTCATCGGCACTGCGTTGCTCACCGTCACCGCCGTCCCGTTTTATCTTTGGAAGTTTGGGCTCGATTGGTTTCAGATCGCGCTCTTCTTTGCCATGTTCGCTGCGAGCGGGTTCAGCATCAGCCTCGGTTATCACCGGCTCTTTTCGCACATCGCATTCCAGGCCGCGTGGCCGGTGCGTTTGTTCACCCTCGTCTTCGGCGCGGGTGCGTTCGAGAACTCGGTCATCATGTGGGCGAGCGAACATCGCCGCCATCACAAGCACGTCGATCACGACGACGATCCGTATGACATCTCGAAAGGTTTTTTCTACGCGCACATCGGCTGGTTGCTTTTCAAAATGAGCCCGCAACCGCCCTTCGATAACGTGCCGGATTTGAAACGCGACCGCCTTGTCATGTGGCAGCATCGCCATGTGCATCTGATCGCGGTGCTCGTGGCTTTCGCGCTCCCGACTTTGATCGGCTGGGCGTCGAACGGCGCCGTTGGCGCGCTCGGCGGATTCCTGATCGCGGGCGTGGCACGCGTCACCGTGCTCCAGCATTGCACCTTTCTCATCAATAGCGCCTGCCACACGCTCGGCCGGCAGCCGTACTCAGATCGTTGCAGCGCGCGCGATTCGCATTTGCTCGCGCTCTTCACCTTCGGCGAGGGCTACCACAACTATCACCACGAGTTTCAGCACGACTATCGCAACGGCGTGAAGCCGTGGGAATTTGATCCCACGAAATGGATCATCTGGACGCTCTCGAAACTCGGGCTCACGGCGAACCTGCGCCGCGTCGCCGCCGAAAAAGTGCGCGAAGCCCAGAGCCTGCGCCGCTAAACGCCTGTTGTTGGGCGCTTCTGCGAAACGTCATTGCATTCGCACGCACATTAGCGGCGTGGTTTGACGTAGGCTTCTTCCGCCGACGGCATCTCGAAGACGAGCGATCCGTCGTCGGCCGTCCCTAGAAAGCGCGCGCGGCGGGAACGTTTCGGCAATCCGAGCGTTCCCTCTGCGGGTTCGGCGGCTCGCACCTCCAGGCCGTTGATTCGTTTCACGCGCCTGCTGGAACGCGCGGCGCGGGTCGAATTCTCGACGGGCTGAGGTTCGTCCACCACCGGTTCAGCGCGGCGCACCTGCACGCCATCGAGTGTCGGGGGCGCGGGCCGGGTTGACGGACTCACGCTGGCTCGACTCTTTTTCGCCACCATCGGCGTCTCGGACACGACCGGAGCCTGGTCCACCACGGATGTCTCGGCTACCACCGGCGCCTCCGACCTTGTGGCAGGTTCCGCACGGAGCGGCTCTTCTTCTTCCGGCATGCGCACTTCCGCGGACGCCCGCGTCTGGGTCACGACGGGTTCCGGCGTGGTCGTGGGCGGAGGGGCGGAAATCTCCGCGCGGCTCGTCGTGGGTGGCGCGGCGGTTTCGCGTTTCGCAATCACGGGCTCAGGCGGCGGTGCGGTCACGGGCCCCACAGAAGGCGCGGCCTTAGCCAGAACGCGTGCAGGCTCCTGTGGGGGAGGCAATACCGTGGTCGGCGGCACCTCCGGCTCTGGCGTGGTCTGGGCAGAAGACGGCGGATCCACGGCCACCACTTGAGTGGCCTCGACATCCGGAACAGTCTCGGGTGCGGGCGGAGCTTCTGCGACAGACGCCACCGCGGCCGTCGGCGCGGGCACCGGCCTGGTCAGCGCATTCGGCGGCACGCCCGCCTCCGCCAACTCCTCGTTAATCGCCGGGGCCCGCTTCTCTGGCACACCGATCGGAACGCCGATCGGTTCGTTCCTGCTTGCGGCCACCGATTGTCCCGGGCGTAAATTATTGCGCCAAAAAGCGGTCGCCACCGTCGCGAGCAAAAGAACCAATGCCGCGATCGTCAATGGCCGCCACGGAATCCTGCCACCCGCCTCCTTCTTGACCGCAGGCTTGGGGGCTTCCACCGCCACGCCAAACTTTCGCCCGATCGCTTCGCGCCGTTCCGCCCCCTCCAGACAGTCACGGATGCGATCCTGCAACATCACGGGATCGTGTGGTCGCTCATCGTGATTCCGCGCCATCATTTCCTCGATCAACCGCATCACCGGCTTCGACAAACCGCTCACCTCCGTGGCGCCGGCGCCACCGGTCGGGGGCGTGCCCGTGAGCAGAAACAAGAGCGTGGCTCCGAGAGAATAAATCTCCGAACGGAAATCGGCCCGGCGGTTTTGCAGTTGTTCCGGGCTGGCGAAGTGCGCGGCAAACTCCGGTTCCGCGGCCGCAAACTGCGAGCCTGTGAAGGTAGGCGCCACTCCGACCAGGCTCAAAACCTTCACCAGCGGCCACTCACCCTGCGCGGTCTGGCCCGGCACCAGGAGAATGTTTCGGGGATTGATCGCCCCGTGCACGATGTTTTGAAACGCGGCCGCAGCGAGCGCACTGACCACTTGCGCCCCGATGCGCAAGGTCGGCCCGACCGGCATCGGGCCGCAGGTCGTCACCCATTCTTCCGCAGAGGTGCCGTCCGCGTATTCCGAGGCATAGACGAGATGCTCCCCTTCTCGAGCGAAAGCGTGCAGCTTTGGCAGATTAATGTGCGCGATCTCTTTCGCGCCAGCAGCTTCCCTTTCCAGTTGTTCCAAAATCTTCGGCGACAAGCCGCCCGTCGGAACCACCTCCAGCGCCACCTCTTCACCGGACCCGAGATCCTCCGCCTTGTAGGTCACGGTCTCGCCGCTCCGGCGAATCACCACGGGGGTGCCCGTTTCGTCCGCGAGCACGCGGTAGCGATCCAGATAAGTTATTTGATTCATAAAGCAGGATGAAAAAGGGGGATGCTCCTCTAATTCAATCGAAAGCGCAGAGTTCCGGGAGCGTAAGTTTGGACAAGAATTTCTAGAAAAAATTCAATCGCATCTCGTTCCCCGACTGGCGTTCGCGAGAGTTTGCGCTCGCCCTCCTCCCCGGAGTTGCAGGAAACTGGAGAAGACATGGTTACGAAGAATCTTCTCGACCCCTTGCGCACCATCGCCGAGCTGAAAGAACTGCGCGCGCTCACCGGCGACGACAACGGAGCCCAGCGCGTCGCCTTCACCGGCCTCTGGGCCGGCGCGCGCGAGTGGCTCCTGCGAAAGCTCGAGCAAATCCCCGCCGAGACGCATCGCGACGAAGCCGGCAACCTTTGGGCCACCCTGCGCGGGAAATCCGAGAAGGCGCTCCTCATCGGCGGCCACATCGACAGCGTCCCAAATGGCGGCTGGCTCGACGGTTGCCTGAACACGCTCGCCGGGGTCGAGATCCTGCGCCGCATCCATGCCCAATACGACGGCCAACCCCCCGTTACCGTCCGCCTCGTCGATTGGGCCGATGAAGAAGGCGCGCGTTTCGGCAAGAGTCTCTTCGGTTCCTCCGCCTGCTCCGGGAATCTCGACATGGACGAAGCGCGGGTCTTGAAAGATCACGACGGCCTCGCCCTGCCCGAAGCGCTGCGCGCACACAAGATCGACTTCGAACGCGTGAAAAATTGCGGCCAGGAACTACAAACCGCCGCCGCCTACCTCGAGTTGCACATCGAGCAAGGCCCCGTCCTCCTCGATCTCGACCTCCCGTTAGGCACCGTCCTCGGCACCTTCGGAGTCGAGCGTCACGCCATTACTTTCCACGGGCAGGCCGCGCATTCCGGCAGCACCCCCATGCATCGCCGGAAAGACGCCTTCCTCGCCGCCGCGAAAATGAGCCCGGAAATCTACCGCATCACAGAGGCCCACGGCGGCGTCTGCACCATCGGCTCCTGCACCACCAAGCCCGGCATCGTCACCAGCGTAGTCGAGGAATGCCGCATTACCCTCGATCAACGCCACCTCGACCCGGCCGCCCTCGCCCGCATGCTCCAGGCCGCGCGCGAAGCCAGCGAACGCTTCGCCCAGGAAGGCAACGTCACCGTCTCTTGGGAACGTCTCTGGCAAATCGAGCCCATCCTGTTTAACGAAGACCTCATCGCGATGAGCGACGCCGCCATCACCGACGCCGGCGCCAAAGCCCACCGTCTCCCCTCCGGCCCACTGCACGACGCCGCCGAAGTCGCCCGCGCCGGCGTGCCCACCATCATGATGTTCGTGCAAAGCCTGCACGGCCTCAGCCACAATAAAATCGAGGACACGAAGGAAGAACACCTCGCAATGGCCGTCACCGCTTTCGATAAATTAGCCGACAAAGCGATCACCTGGATCGCGGAGTCGCGATGGATGAAGTGAGGGTGAGCACGGGCTCCGTTTGGGTATGCAGCATGCGTCCCGATTGCCGCGGACGACGCAGCGCGCGCACGATCAGCCCTTCACCCGCTCCGGTGCGCTAAGGCGGTCGAGTCTCGTTCTCGTCGGACCAAGCTTGGTTCGCTGGCGCCGCGCCCTTGAAGTTTTGTATCGAATTTCGGGTCCACGTTCGTTATACCGGACGGCCTAACACCTCCACGTATGCCTACGCTCGCCACCACCGTCGACGGTCTCAAGCTTCCGAATCCTTTCATCATCGGTTCAGGCCCTCCCGGCACGAACCTCAATGTCATCAGCCGCGCCTTTCGTGAAGGTTGGGGCGCGGTGATCGCGAAGACGGTCAGCTTGGATTCGTCCAAGGTCGTGAATGTCGCGCCGCGTTACGCGAAGCTGCACGCGAACGAAGGGAGGGAAGTGATCGGCTGGGAAAACATCGAGCTGATCAGCGACCGGAAGTTCGAGATCTGGCTCGATGAATTCAAGAAGTGCAAGGACATGCACCCGGACGGCGTGCTCATCGCGTCGATCATGGAGGAGTATAACAAGGACGCGTGGGTCGAGATCGTGGAACGCTGCGAAGGCGCGGGGGTGGATTCTTTCGAGCTGAATTTCTCCTGCCCGCACGGTTTGCCGGAGCGGAAGATGGGTGCGGCGATGGGCGAGAACCCGGAGATCGTGGCGGAGGTGAGCGGCTGGGTGATGTCGGCCGCGAAGAAGCCGGTCTGGGCGAAGATGACGCCGAACGTGACGCGCATCACGGAGCCGAGCCGTGCGGCCTTCCGCGGTGGCTGCCAGGGCGTGGCGGCGATCAATACGATTCGCAGCGTGATGGGAGTGAACCTCGACACCTTACGGCCCGAGCCGACGGTGGAGGGTTTCACGACGCCGGGCGGCTATTCTTCCAAGGCCGTCCGCCCGATCGCGCTCCGCATGGTGATGGAAATCGCGACCATGATCCGGAATGAATTTCCGGGCCGCAGCCTGTCGGGCATTGGCGGGATCGAAAGCGGCGGCGATGCGGCGCAATTCATCTTGTTAGGCGCAGACACGACGCAGGTCTGCACGGGCGTGATGAAGTTCGGCTACGAAAGCGTGAAACGGATGTGCGACGAGCTGCTCGCCTTCATGGAGAAACACAAATTCGAGACGCTGGCGGATTTCAAAGGCAAGAGCCTGGATTATTTCACAACCCACGCCGAGTTGGTGCGGATGCAGGGCGAACGGAAAGCGAAGGACAAAGCCGAAGCCGAAGACGCCGCGGCCAGGAAGATGGTGCGCGCCGACAGCGAGTGGAGCGGCGATGAGTTTGTGAAGCAATCGGACGCGCTCGCGCGATAGTCTACACCGCGGATGACGAAACTCCCGTCTGCGCGCTTCGCGTAACCCCGCGGTTTTTATATTTTATGACACCCTGCCCCTCCTTCATCGCCGGCGAATGGCGCACCGCCCACGGCAACGGCACCTCGCCGGTGTTTAACCCATCGCGCGGCGAGACCATCGCGGAAGTCCCGATGTGCGGTGCTGACGTCGTGAACGACGCGGTCGAAGCCGCGGCGGCCGCCTTTCCCGCCTGGCGCGACACGCCGCCCGTGGAGCGCGCGCGGCTCTTCTTTCGCTATCGCCAACTGATCGAGGAAAACTTCGATCGCATCTGCGCGAGCGTTTCGCGCGAGCACGGCAAGACGCTGGCGGAAGCGCGCGGCAGCGTCTTCCGCGGGATCGAGAATATCGAATACGCGTGCAGCGCGCCGACCCTCCTGATGGGCGATACGCTGGAGAACCTGGCGCGCGGAGTGGATTGCGAAACGATGCATCAACCGCTCGGCGTTTGCGTGGGCATCACGCCCTTCAACTTCCCGGCGATGGTGCCGATGTGGATGTTCCCGCTCGCGCTCGTGTGTGGAAACACGTTTGTGCTCAAGCCGAGCGAGAAGGTGCCGCTGACCGTGGTGCTGTTGATCGAGTTGCTCGAAAAGGCGGGTCTGCCGAAAGGCGTCCTCAACGTCGTGCACGGCGGCCGCGAGTGTGTGGATGCGTTGCTGACGCATCCGAAAGTGCGGGCGATTTCGTTTGTCGGTTCGTCGCCGGTGGCGAAATACATTTTCGAAACCGGCACGCGGCACGGGAAACGCGTGCAGGCCAACGGCGGCGCGAAGAATTACATCGTGGTGATGCCGGATGCCGACATGGCGCAAACCGTGGACGCGCTCAGTACCGCGGCCTTCGGTTGTGCGGGCGAACGTTGCATGGCGGGTTCGACCGCGATCACGGTCGGCCAGGCGGCGGAGCATCTGCTGCCGTCGCTCGTGGAAGCGGCGCGCGCGATTCGCGTGGGACCGACCGATCGCGAGGCGCAACCGGACATGGGCCCGGTGATCACCGCGCAACATCGCGAGCGGGTGCTCGATTTGCTCGCGGGCGGGGAGAAGGAAGGCGCGAAGATTATCGCGGATGGACGCGGCGCGAAAGTGGACGACGCGCCGAATGGCTTTTATCTCGGCGCGACGATCGTGGACGAGGTGCAGAACGAAATGACGATCGCGCGCGAGGAAGTTTTCGGTCCGGTTTTAAACGTGATGCGGATGGACGATCTCGATCACGCGATTGCACTCGCGAACCAGTCCGCCTACGGCAACGGCGCCGCGATTTTCACCAACTCAGGGAAAGCGGCTCGCGAGTTCAAGCATCGTGTGAAGGCGGGCATGGTGGGGATCAACGTGGGCGTGCCGGCGACGATGGCGATGTTTCCGTTTACTGGATGGGATGAATCGTTCTACGGCGATCTCCACATCCAGGGAAAGGAAGGCGTGCAGTTTTACACGCAGCAGAAGGTCGTAAGCACGCGGTGGTTTGGTGAGGGCGTGGGCGACGTGTGGAAGAAGTAGGAGTTTGGGCCACGGGATGAAACACGTTTTTTTCCTTCTGCTTCTCACATCCGTGTTTCATCCGTGTCTCTCCGTGGCTAGATCAATTTCTTTATGTCCCTATTGATCAAAAACGGCGAGATCGTAACCGGCGACGCGCGCTACGTAGCCGATATTTTTTGCGCCGGCGAAACCATAACGGAGATCGGCCCGAATCTCAACGCGCCGAGCGGTGCGGAAGTGATCGACGCGACGGGGAAATACGTTTTTCCCGGCTTCATCGATCCGCACACGCACATCTATCTGCCGTTCATGGGCGCGTTCGCGAAGGACACTTACGAGACGGCGAGCAAGGCCGCGTTGGTCGGCGGAACGACCACGATTTTTGAGATGGTCTGCCCGTCGCGCGAGATGAGCGCGGCGGACGGCTTCCGGCTTTGGCAGGAACAGGCAGCCGGGAAGTCGGCTTGCGATTACACCTATCACATGGGCGTGACGCGTTTCGATGCGGCGAACGCCGCGCAGTTGCGCGAGATCGTGGCGGCCGGCATCACGTCGTTCAAGATCTTCCTGGCGTACAAAGGCGCGTTCGGGATCGACGACACCGAGCTCTATCACACCCTCAAGCTGGCGAAAGAGCTGGGCGTAATCGTGACCGCGCATTGCGAAAACGAGACGCTTGTGGCGGAGCGCCAGAAGGAGTTGCTGACCGCTGGCCTGACGGGTCCGGAGCAACATCATGCCAGCCGGCCGCCCCTCGTTGAAGCGGAAGGCGTGCATCATTTGATGACGTTTGCGGAGCTGACCGGCGCGCAGGTTTACATCGTGCATCTCAGTTGCGAAGAGGCGCTGCGCGAGGCGCTCGCGGCGCGGCAGCGCGGCGTCGATGTCTCGATTGAGACGCTGATCCAATATCTCGTGCTCGATAAGAGCTACGCGGAGCAGGCGGATTTCGAAGGCGCAAAGTTTGTCATGTCGCCGCCGTTGCGGGACAAGCGCAATCAAGAGGTAATGTGGAACGGATTGCGCGTCGGCGACATTCAAACCGTCGGAACGGATCACGCGCCGTTTGATTTCCAAACGCAGAAGCCGATGGGCCGCGACGATTTCACGAAGATCCCGAACGGGATCCCAGCGCTCGAAGAACGCGTGAATCTGCTCTTCACTCGTGGCGTGAAAACCGGGAAGCTGGATTTGCAGAAGTTTGTAAATGTCGCGAGCACGAACGCGGCGAAGATTTTCGGATTGTATCCGCGGAAGGGCGCGATCGCGGTGGGTTCCGATGCCGACCTGGTGATTTACGATCCGGATTATCGCGGCACCATCTCGGCGAAAACGCAGCTTATGAATGTGGACTACAGCGCGTTTGAGGGCTGGGAAATCGAAGGGCGGCCGAGCGTGGTGACGGTGCGCGGCGAGGTCGCGGTGCGCGCTGGAAAATTTGTCGGCACGATCGGGCGTGGACGAATGTTGCAACGCAGTCCGCTGCGCGACTGACAAGGAACGCGCCACCGCATGCCCTTGTCCTCCGCACCGCAGAGAAAAGACACTTTCGCGCGGGACGCAGCGCTGACGAACGAAGACCTCGCGCCGATTCCGCCGGAGCGGCAAACGTGGACGAAATGGAACATCGCCGCGCTCTGGGTGGGAATGAGCGTCTGCATTCCGACCTACATGCTGGCGTCGTCGCTCATCACCGGCGGGATGAATTGGTGGCAGGCCATCCTGACGGTCTTCCTCGGCAACCTCATCGTGCTGATACCGATGGTGCTGAACGCGCACGCGGGGACGAAATACGGCATCACATTTCCGGTTTTCGCGCGGGCCTCGTTCGGCATCCTGGGCGCGAATGTGCCGGCGATTCTGCGTGCGATTGTGGCCTGCGGCTGGTTCGGCATTCAAACCTGGATCGGCGGTTGGGCCATTTACAAGCTCGCGCTCGTGGCGTGGCCCGCGCTCGGCGGCAGCGTGATGCTCGGTTTTCTCGGCATCAACGCGGCGCAGCTCATTTGCTTCCTGCTTTTCTGGACGCTGAACGTCTGGATTTTCTGGCGCGGGATGGAGAGCATCCGCGTGATCGAAGATTGGGGCGCGCCGCTCTTGTTGCTCATCGGCGTCGCCTTGCTGATCTGGGCGTACCGCAAAGCGGGCGGCTTCGGGCCGATGCTGACGCAGCCTTCGAAGTTCAAAACGGCGGGCGAGTTTTGGAGCTTCTTCGTGCCTGGCCTCACCGGCATGGTCGGCTTTTGGGCCACGCTTTCGTTAAACATCCCTGACTTCAGCCGTTTCGCGCGCAGTCAAAAAGATCAGGTCTTCGGCCAGGCGCTCGGGCTTAATCTGACGATGCCGTTCTACGCTTTCATCGGCGTGGCCGTGACCAGCGCCACGGTGGTGATCTTCGGCGAGACGATCTGGGATCCGATCGAGCTCATGTCGCGTTTCGACAGCGTCGGCTTGATGCTGGTGGCGATGTTCGCGCTCACGCTCGCCACGCTGACGACCAATCTCGCGGCCAACGTGGTCGCGCCCGCGATTTCGTTTTCCAATCTGGCGCCGCGTTATATCAGCCGGCGCGCCGGGGGAATCATCACCGGGCTCATCGGCATTTTGATGATGCCGTGGAAATTGGTGGCCGATCCGACGGGTTACATTTTCACCTGGCTGATTGGTTACTCCGCATTGCTCGGGCCGGTCGGCGGGATCTTGATCTGCGATTATTTTCTGATTCGGCGCACGCAACTGAACGCGCGCGACCTCTTCCGACGCGAGGGCGAATACACTTACAGCGGCGGATTTAATCTGGTCGCGCTGCTCGCGCTCGTGCTCGGGGTTGCGCCGAGCGTCCCCGGTTTCTTGGGCACGATCGGCGCCGTCGCGCCGGACGCGGTGGGGACCTTTTGGATGGGACTTTATAGCTACGCGTGGTTTATCGGCTTCGCGGTGGCGCTTCTTGCCTACTGGATTGGCATGCGTATACAGCCCCCTCGCGCTCGAATATGAAAACACCTGAACTGCCGCCCTTTTCTCACCAACCCGTCGCCTATTCCGGTCCGTCGGCCGAGGAAGTGTTGAAGACGCGCCGCGAGTTTCTGAACCCCGGCATTTTCCTCTACTACAAGAAGCCCCTCATGATGGTGGAGGGGAAGATGCAGTACGTCTGGGATGAAACGGGGAAGCGTTATCTCGATGCGCTCGGTGGGATCGTGACCGTGAGCGTGGGGCATTGTCACCCGCACGTGGTGGAAGCGGCGCGGAAGCAGAACGAACTGCTGCAGCATTCCACGACGATCTATTTGAACCCAAATGTCGGTGCGTTTGCGGAGAAGCTCGCCTCGAAAATGCCGGGCGATTTGAAGGTCTGCTATTTCGTGAACTCCGGTTCGGAAGCGAACGATCTGGCGCTCCTGATGGCGCGCGCCTACACCGGCAATTACGACATGATCGCGCTCCGCAATGCGTACCACGGCGGGAACGCGAGCGGGATGGGCATGACCGCGCATCACACTTGGAAATATAATGTGCCGCACAGCTTCGGGGTGCATCACGCGATCACGCCCGATCCGTTTCGCGGATATTGGGGACGCGACGATGCGGAAGCAGGCCGCAAATATGCGGACGATGTGAAGAGTTTGATCGAGTACGCGACGCCGGGACAAATCGCCGGGTTCATCGCGGAATCGATTCAAGGTGTCGGCGGTGTGATCGTTTTCCCGGATGGCTATTTGAAGCACACCTACGAGCACGTGCGCGCGGCGGGCGGCGTCTGCATCGCCGATGAAGTGCAATCCGGCTTCGGCCGCACGGGCACGCATTATTGGGGTTTCGAAACGCAAGACGTGCTGCCGGATATCGTCTGCATGGCGAAGGGTATCGGGAACGGCGCGCCGCTCGGGGCGGTCGTGACCACGCCGAAAATTGCGGCGGCGTTATCGCAACGGATTCACTTCAATACTTTCGGTGGCAACCCGGTCGTCTCCGCGCAAGGGCTGGCGGTGCTGGAAGTGATCGAACGCGAAAACCTGCAGGCCAATGCGCTTAAGATTGGCGCGCAGTTGATCGCGGGTCTCGAGCGCCTGAAGGCGAAGCACAACATCATCGGCGACGTGCGCGGAAAAGGGCTCATGCTTGGAATTGAGCTGGTGAAAGATCGCGCCACGAAAGAGCCGACCAAGGCGGAGTGCGCGCAGGTTCTGGAGACGTGCAAAGAAATGGGGCTGTTGTTAGGCAAAGGCGGACTCTACGGACAGACGATCCGATTTTCGCCGCCGATGTGTGTGACGGAAGGGGACGCGGAGTTTTTGCTGGAGGTGCTCGAGCAGGCGTTCAGTGCGTTGTAATCCCGGGCGCGCGCTGCGTCTCACGACGTGAGCCACGGATTCGGCCGGGATGACAGAGAAGGCGACGCGTGATATTTCACGGGCGTGCCAGCCGACATCCAGCAAAGCGCGAACGCGGTCCTTATGATCCGTCCGCACCGGTTCTACCCGAACCCGGAGACGGCAGCCGATAACGCGTTCCAAAAAGCCGTGGCGGCGGGCGAGTTGCCGGCCGTCTCCGCGGCGGCGCAGCAGGAGTTCGATCGCGCAGTGGAAACGCTCCGGAATGCAGGCGTGACGGTTCAAGCGGTGGACGACACCGCCACGCCGGAAAAGCCGGACGCGGTCTTCCCGAATAACTGGTTTTCCACCCATCACGATGGACGCGTGGCGCTCTACCCGATGTATTCCGCCGCACGCCGGCAGGAGCGGCGGCACGATGTGATCGACGAATTGCGGAAAGCGTATCGCATTACCGAGGTAATCGATTATTCCGAGTCGGAGACGAGCGGTCGCGCCTTGGAGGGCACCGGCAGTCTGGTGTTGGATCACGTCAATAAAATGGCTTACGCCTCGCTTTCACAGCGCACGCATCCGGAAGTGTTGAAAAAATTCTGCGACGATTTCGCTTACGAAGCGGTCATCTTCCGGAGCGAGAGCGAGCCGGGCCGTCCGATCTATCACACTAACGTAATGATGTGTGTCGGCTCCGCCTTCGCGCTCGTGGGTTTGGGGAACATCCCCGACGAGGCGGAGCGCGACGGCGTGCAGAATCTTCTGGAAGCCAACGGCCAGGAAGTGATCGAATTGTCCCGCGCGCAGATCGCCGAGTTTGCCGGCAACGCGCTCGAACTGCACAACGACCGCGAAAAATTACTTATCCTCTCCACGCGCGCAGCGGCCGCGCTCACGCCTGCGCAACAAACCGCGATCGAACGTCACGCGCGGCTTGTTCCGTTAGCGCTTCCCACGATCGAACTCGCGGGCGGAAGCGCGCGCTGCATGATGGCGACGATTCATCTCCCGCGTTTGTAGCGAGAGTGTCGGCTACGGTTGCGCAAGCCGTTCCTCCACCGCTTCGCAAAGGACGTGGAGTAGGAGCATGTGCGCTTCTTGAATGCGGGCGGTAGTCTCGCCGCGCACGAGCAATTCGAGGTCGGCTGTGCCTTTGCTCGCTCCACCGTCGCGGCCCAGGAAGGCGAGGCTCGTAATCCCACGCGTCTTCGCTTCTTCGAGCGCGCGCTGGATATTCGGGGAGTTGCCGCTGGTCGTTAGGCAAAGGAGGACGTCGCCCGGCTGGGCGAAGGCGGCCACCTGGCGGGCGAAAATTTCCGCGAAGCCATAGTCGTTGCCCGCCGCAGTGAGCAGGCCGCCGTCACTCGTCAGGCAGATGGCGGGATAGGCGGGCCGATCATTAATGAAACGGATGACGAACTCAGTGGTGAAATGTGCAGCATCGGCGGCGCTGCCACCATTCCCGCAGACGAGCAGTTTGTGGCCGGAGCGGAGGCACACGGTGAGCGCGTCGGCCGCGCGGCGCATTTGCTGATCGAGCTCGCCGAGTGCGCGCAGAGTTTCAATCGATTGCGTGACCGCGTGCTGCAGAATGCTGGAGAGATCACGCATGGGCGCAGTCCGGCGGAGAGCTGAGGATGAGGCCTTGCTCGCTTAACGCGTGTTTGGCTTCGGCGAAGGCTTGGCGCCCTTGGCGGGGCTGGCCTTGGGTTTCGCGTCGGCTGCGTCGGGCGCTTTGGGTTTGGCTTTTTCCAGAACGGCCAACTGCGCTTTCGCGTCGGCGTCGTTCGGCTTGATTTTCAAAATGGCGCGCAGGTCTTCCATCGCCTTCTCGTTCTCATTCGTGACCCGGTAGATGTAAACGCGGCGCCGGTAGGCCTCGATGTCCTTCGTGTTGGCGTCGATCACTTTCGAAAAATCGATCAAGGCCATGTCATATTTTTTCAGGCTGCGATAGGCGAACCCGCGGCGGGTACGGCCCTCGATGTCGATTCTGGCGGTGCTGTTGATCGCGAGGTCGTAGTCCTCGATCGCTTTCTCCCACTCCTTCTTTTGCAGGTAGATGTAGGCCCGGAGGCGGCGCGCGGACATTTCGCGCGGTTCCTTGTCGATCGCTTTGTCCAGCTCTTCGAGAGCCGCATCGAGCTTCTTTTCACGAAGCAACGCGCGCGCCCGCGTGGTGTAGGTCCGGGCGGAGTCGGGATTGAGTTCGTTGGCTTTTTTGGTGTCGGCTTTGGCTTCCGCCGCCTGGCCATTCAGGCGGTAGGCGAGCGCGCGATTGCGGTAGTTTTTCGGATCTTTCGGCTGGCGTTCGATCGCCTTGGTGAATTCTTCGACCGCTTTGTCGTATTTTTTTTGGCGCGCGTATTTCACGCCGCGATTGGTGTGGCCACCGGGATCGCCGGAAACGGAGCGGCTGCTGCGGGAACCGCGGGCGGCCTCGGCCGTGGTGGGAACGGTGAGCAAACCGGAAACCGCCAGAATGACGGCCAGGCAGGTAAGGTGGAGGAGTTTCATGGAATGGTGAGGTTGGCTGCTTTTTGTCTGTATCTTTGGCGACCGCCGGGTTCAAGCTTACTCAATTCTCCAAAACGCGCGCGCGGAAAGACGAGCCGGCGTTCGGAGGGGAGATGTGTTGCCCCCAGAATGATGAATGCTGAGCGTGAACGCCTGCGTGAGGATGCAGCCCGAGAGAAAAATTGGAAACGCTGGGGCCCGTATCTTTCCGAGCGGCAGTGGGCGACGGTGCGGGAGGATTATTCGGCGGGCGGGAATCCGTGGGAGTCGTTTCCGCACGACCATGCGCGGAGTCGCGCCTACCGCTGGGGCGAGGATGGGTTGCTCGGGATTACCGATCGGGAATGTCGGCTGTGCTTTGCGCTCGCGCTTTGGAATGGGCGGGATCCGATTCTCAAGGAGCGGCTCTTCGGGTTAACGGGACCGGAGGGAAATCACGGCGAGGACGTGAAGGAGGCTTACTTCTATCTCGACTCGACGCCGACTCATTCCTACCTGAAGGCGCTCTATAAGTATCCGCAGGCGGAGTTTCCCTATGCGCGCTTGCTGGCGGAGAATCGGCAGCGCGGGTTGCACGCGCCCGAGTTTGAATTGGCGGACACGGGCGTGTTTGATGAGGGGCGTTACTTCGATGTCTTCGCGGAGTACGCGAAAGGCTCGCCGAACGACATTCTGATCCGAATCACGGTGGCAAACCGCGGACCGGAAAAGGCCACCCTGCATCTGCTGCCGACTCTGTGGTTTCGCAATATGTGGTCTTGGGGCGAGGTGCCGGAGATGATGAAAACCAAACCGTCATTCCGGATGCAGGATGCGCACACGATCGTCGCGGAACACGAACGGCTGGGCGTTTATCAATTCGCGTACGAAAACGCGGCGCGACCGCTGTTCACCGAGAACGAAACTAACGCCGAGCGGCTTTTCGCCGCGGCCAATCCGTCGCCTTATGTGAAGGATGCTTTTCACGAGTTTGTTCTTCGCGGGCACGAGGCGGCGGTGAATCCCGCGCAGACGGGAACGAAGGTGGCGTTGCACGAAGTTCTGCAATTGGACGCTGGCGAGTCGCGCACGATCCGGCTGCGCTTGTCCGCCGGGAAGGAAACGCCGGTGAAAGCGTTTGGCTCCGGGTTCGATGGCATCTTCGCGCTGCGACAGGGCGAGGCGGACGAGTTTTTCGATCAAGTAGCCGGCGCGCGCGAGGGCGACGCCGATGCGCGCAACGTCATCCGGCAGGCCTATGCCGGTCTGCTTTGGACGAAGCAGTTTTATTATTACACGATTCACGAATGGCTGGCGGGTGATCCCGCGCAGCCGCCCCCGCCGCCGGAGCGATGGCAGGGCCGCAATAGCGCATGGCAGCATCTCTACAATCGCGACGTCCTCTCGATGCCGGATAAGTGGGAGTATCCGTGGTTCGCCGCCTGGGATCTGGCTTTTCATATGATCCCGTTCGCGAAGATCGATCCCGACTTTGCGAAGCACCAATTGAGCCTGCTCCTGCGCGAATGGTACATGCACCCGAACGGGCAAATTCCGGCCTACGAGTTTGCGTTCGGCGACGTAAATCCACCGGTGCACGCCTGGGCGGCGTGGCGGGTCTATAAAATGACCGGGCCGAGCGGAGGACGCGATCGGGCGTTTCTCGAAAGCGTCTTCCAGAAGCTGCTCCTCAACTTCACCTGGTGGGTAAACCGAAAGGATATGGAGGGGAACAACCTCTTTGCCGGTGGTTTCCTCGGACTGGATAACATCGGGGTCTTCGATCGCTCCAAGCCGCTCCCGACCGGCGGTTACCTCCAGCAGGCGGATGGCACTGCATGGATGGCGTTTTATTGCCTAACGATGCTCTCGATGGCGTTGGAGCTGGCGCAAACCAATCGGGTCTACGAGGACATGGCCTCGAAGTTTTTCGAACACTTCATTCACATCAGCGATGCGATGAACGCGTTCGGCGAGGCCGGCCTGTGGGATGAAGAGGACGGTTTTTATTACGATGAACTGAAGACGCCGCGCGGACGCCAGATTCCCCTGAAGACGCGCTCGCTGGTTGGGTTGATGCCGTTGATCGCAGTCGAAGTTTTGAAAAGCTCGCAGCTCGAAGGGCTGCCGGGCTTCACGAAACGGATGAATTGGTTTCTCCGGCATCGGACTGATCTCGAACCACTCGTCACGCTCGGGCGGCTGGGCGTGCACGGCCGGCGGCGCATCCTCGCGGTGGTCACGCAGGAACGACTCAAACGCATGCTCCGCTATGTGCTCGATGAGGAGGAATTCCTTTCGCCACACGGTGTGCGGTCGCTCTCCCAGATTCATCGCGATCATCCCTACATTTTTCACGCCGGGCAGGAGGAGCATCGGGTCGATTACGTGCCGGGCGAAAGCGCGAGCTACGTTTTCGGGGGCAACTCAAACTGGCGTGGGCCGGTCTGGTTCCCGATCAATTATCTCATCATCGAAGCGCTCGAGCGCTACCACCATTTCTATGGCGACGACTTTCAGGTCGAGTGTCCGAAAGGTTCCGGCATCATGATGAACCTCGGACAGGTCGCGGCCGAACTGGGACGCCGCATGGGCAGCCTTTTCCTGCGGAACGCGCAGGGCGAGCGGCCGTTTGCGGGTGGCGAAGCGCGTTTCGCGAACGATCCGCATTGGCGCGATCTGGTGCTCTTCCACGAGTATTTCCATGGCGATAACGGACGCGGTCTCGGCGCGAGCCATCAAACCGGGTGGACCGCGCTCGCCGCGCCCTTGATCGAGGATATGCTGTCGACATGGCAGCCGCCCGATTCCGCGTAGCCACGCTCGCGCTCCTGCTCGGCTTCGCGGGAGGCGCGTTCACGCTGGCCGCCGAGCCGAAATTCACGAACCGCCTCGCACAGGAAAAATCGCCCTACCTGCTCCAGCACGCGCACAATCCGGTGGATTGGTTTCCGTGGGGCGAAGAGGCTTTCGCGAAAGCGCGGCAGGAGAACAAACCGATCTTTCTCTCGGTCGGCTACTCGACCTGCCACTGGTGCCACGTGATGGAGCACGAGAGTTTTGAGAACGAAGAGATCGCGGAGTTGATGAACGAGCGCTTTGTCAGCGTCAAAGTCGATCGCGAGGAGCGGCCGGATATCGACGCCGTCTACATGGCGTTCGTGCAGGGCACGACCGGCGGCGGCGGCTGGCCGATGAGCGTGTGGCTCACGCCGGAGCTGAAGCCGTTTGTCGGCGGAACGTATTTCCCGCCGGAGGACAAATCCGGGCGACCCGGTTTTAAAAGCGTCCTCACGAAGATCGCCGAGGCGTGGAAAAACGATCGCGCGCGGATCGTGGAGAGCTCAGACAAAATTCTTGGCCAACTGCAAGGCGCGGTCGCGCAATCCGGCGGCACGGACAAGCTGAGCGACGGGATTCGCGAGAAAGGGTTCCGCCAGTTCGCTTCGAACTTCGATGAGAAATTCGGCGGCTTTGGTCCCGCGCCGAAGTTTCCGCGACCGGTCGCGCTCGAGTTTCTGCTCGGCGTTTACGGCGCGGCGCCGGATTCGAAAGACGGGAAACGCGCGCTCGAGATGGCGCTCAGCACCCTCCGAAAAATGGCGGCGGGCGGCATGCACGACCAGCTGGGCGGCGGGTTTCATCGTTACTCGACGGACAAGTTCTGGCACGTCCCCCATTTCGAAAAGATGCTCTACGATCAGGCGCAGCTCGCGCTCGTCTATCTGGATGCGTTCCAGATCACGCGGGAGCCGGTTTTCGAAGAGACGGCGCGCGATATTCTCGATTACGTCCGGCGCGAATTGACGGACCGGGAGGGTGGTTTCCACTCCGCGGAAGACGCGGACAGCCTGGTCGAGAAAGGCAAAGCGGAGAAAGCGGAAGGCGCGTTCTACGTTTGGACGAAGGACGAGATCGACCAGTTGTTAGGCCCGGAGCGCGCGAAAGTTTTCGACGCGCATTACGGGGTGGAGAAAAACGGCAACGCGCCGGATGATCCGCAGGGCGAGTTCACGAAGAAGAACATCCTGAGCGAACGGCAGAGCGTCGCGGAGACGGCCGGCAAGTTCGAGCTGAAGGAGGAGAAGGTGCGCGCGCTGCTGGCGGAGAGCCGGAAGGTGCTCTTCGACGCGCGGGCCTCCCGTCCGCGACCGCATCTCGACGATAAGATTGTGACGGCGTGGAACGGGCTCATGATCTCAGCGTTCGCGCGCGGCGCGCAGGTGCTGGACGATCCGGCTTATCGCGAAGCCGCCCAGAAGGCGGCCGATTTTTTGCAGGCGAGACTTTTCCGTGCGGAGACGAATACGCTGCTGCGCAGTTACCGCGAAGGGGCGAGCGCGGTGGAGGGCTTCGCGAGCGATTACGCCTTTTTGATTCAAGGGCTGCTCGATCTTTACGAGACATCGTTCGAGGTCAGCCGACTGGAGTGGGCTTTAAAATTGCAGACGCGGCAGGACGAGTTGTTCCGCGATGCGAAGGCGGGCGGCTATTTCACGACCAGCGGTGCGGACGCGAACGTGCTCCTGCGAATGAAAGAAGCCGACGACATGGCGGAACCATCGGCAAATTCGGTGAGCGCGCTCAATCTCTTACGCGTGGGCTACCTGCTGGACGACCAGGCGGCGCGCGATCGAGCGGAGGAAACGTTGCGCGCGTTCGGGCAACAGATGGAAGCGGCCCCGTCATCCATGCCGAAGATGCTGGTCGCGCTCGGCTGGTCGCGCGCGAAACCAAAGCAGATTGTGCTCGCGGGACAGCTGGGTGAGGCGGGTTTCGCCACCTTGCTGCGCGAGGTGCATCACGTCTTCCTGCCGCATCGCGTTTTAATTCTGGCCGAGGGCGGGGCGGGCCAGAAGTTTTTCGGCGACCGAGTCGAATTTATGAAGGCGGTGGAGCCGCTGGATGGAAAGGCGACCGCCTACGTCTGCGAGAATTTCGTGTGTCAGTTGCCGACGACCGATCTGGCAAAGCTCCGCACGTTGCTCATTCCGCGGAAAGACCCGGCGAAGAAAGCACCGTAGAGTCACCGCGTTCCCGCCGCATCAGGCGGTCAAAAATCGGCGACGCCATCAATGTGGTGATGACCGCCATGATGACGAGCGCCGCAAAAAGTCCGGGCGAAATGATGCCCCGCTGGAGGCCGATGTTAATGATGATCAATTCCATTAAGCCACGCGCGTTCATCAATGTGCCGATGCCGAGCGCTTCGCGATTCCCAATCCCGGTGGCGCGCGCCGCGAGCCAGCAGGCCACGCCTTTTCCAGTCACGGCCGCGAGCAGGACGAGCAGCGCCATGAGCCAGAGAGACGCGGAATCGAGGACCGTGATCTGCGTGTTCAAGCCCGAGTAAGTGAAGAAGAGCGGAAGCAGGAGCGCGACCGTGAGCGGTTGGGCGCGGGTGATAATGCCTTGCGCGATCACGCCGCGCGGCATCGCGGCGCCCATAACAAACGCGCCGAAGACCGCATGCAAACCGACTGCATCGGTTAACCACGCGCCCGCCACCATAAGGATGAGCGCGATGACAAATTCGCGATCGGAAAGCGTGCCGCGTGCTTCACTGCCACGGCTCCAGCGCGCGAGGAGGGGGCGCAGAACGAGGAACGCGAAGGCCACGTAGGCGACACCGCTGCCGATGGTGCGCGCCGCGACCGTGAAATCCCCATCGAAACTCGCGAGCACGACCGCGAGTAAACACCACGCCGCCGCATCGTTGATCGCGCCCGCACCGAGCGCCACCGTGCCCATCGTGGTGCCGGCGAGTTTTTTGAAATGGATGATGCGCGCGAGCATCGGGAAGGCGGTGATGCACATCGACGCGCCGAGAAAAATCATCGCTTCGGACAGCGTCGTGCGCGGGCCGAAAAGCGTGGTGTGCGCGTGGAAGAACCATCCAAGCAACGCGCCGAGGACGAAAGGTGCGGCCATCCCGGCGATCGAGACCGCAACCGCGCTCCGCAATTTCTGGCTTACGATATCCATCCGAAATTCGAGCCCGACGACGAACATGTAGGCGGCCAGACCGAGCTGCGAGAGCGGGAAGAGCACCTTCATCGAATCCGGCGGAAACAATTGGGCGGAGAACCCGGGCCAGAAAAGCCCGAAGACCGAGGGGCCAAGCAGCACGCCGGCGATCATTTCGCCCACTACTTGCGGCTGCCCGAAGCGCTGGCCGATCGCGCCCACGATCTGGCAGATCGTCAGGATGACTGCGATCTGGAGGAGGAAGAGGACGGCGAGTTGGAGCGTGGTCACGGGAGAGTGAGGCATGGTTTGCCATGAGGCAGCGTTTTGCGCCACGGAATTTTGTCTGCCCGGCGAGAGCGCCGCCCCGTGGTGGGATCGAAGGTTCCACCGACGGCGAGATCCTCGGCCGTCTCCGCGGCTCGGGATAACGGGCGAATGCTTCCCTCCCGACCCAGAAACGCTAAAGTCGTTTCCGTGTCGGCCTCGCAACCATCCTCCTCATTAATGGAGAGGAGCTTGGAATAATGTCGCCGCCCACCGCTCCCACGGACGTGGCGAAAGTCGATTTTGAGCTCCTCGTGGAGACCCATTACGCGGCGCTTTACCGGTTCGCCTACAGCCTCGCCAAGAACGCCATGCAAGCCGCCGATCTCACCCAGCAAACCTTCTACCTCTGGGCGGCAAAAGGTCATCAACTGCGCGAAACTTCCAAGGTCAAGACGTGGCTTTTCACCACGCTCTATCGCGAATTTCTTGGCGGACATCGGCATGAGACGCGCTTCCCAAAAGTGGGTCTCGAGGAAGCGCCGGAACAATCGGCCGAGACGCCTTCCGTTTACGAAAAGATCGACGCCACAGCGGCGGTGGAAGCGTTGCAAACGCTGGAGGAAAATTATCGCGCCCCACTCACGCTGTTTTATCTGAAACAATTTTCTTATGCCGAAATCGCCGAGGTCTTAAACGTGCCAATCGGCACCGTGATGTCGCGGCTCTCGCGCGGGAAGGAATTTTTGCGCCAGAAATTCTCCGAGAAATGGGGGGACGCGGAACGCAAAATTGTGCCGCTGCCGATGAGACGAGCCGAGGGGGAACGCGAGTGAACAACGACGAGGCCAAATTTATCCTGAGCGCGTATCGGCCAGCGGGCGACGATGCGGGCGACCCGCGTTTTGGCGAAGCGATCGCGCAGGCGGAGCGCGATCCAGAGTTGAGCGCATGGTTCCAGGCCGAGCGTCGCTTTGATTCCGAAATGTCCGCGGCTCTCGAGACCGTGCCGCTGCCCGCTGCCTTGCGCGCCACCATTCTGGCCGGTGGAAAAATCAGCCGCCCGCACGTCTGGTCCGGTCGCCGCACGATTCTCGCGCTCGCCGCCAGTCTTCTGCTCCTCGCCGCGCTTGCCGGCGTGTGGTGGCCGCGCGCGCCGCAGCTCGATTTCTGGCAGCGCGACGCGCTCGCGCTGGTGCCGAAGCTTGGCACGAAGGCGATGCGTTTCGATTTGGAAAATGAAGACGGCGCGGTGCTGCGCAACTGGTTGGAGCAACGGGAGGCGCCCGCGCCGGGTGTCATCCCGGTCGCGCTGCAAAAGATGCCGGCGCTCGGTTGCAAAACGATCAGGACGCAGGGTCAGGAGGTCTCGATCCTTTGCTTCCAGTTAAGCTCGGGCAAATTGATCCACCTGGTGGTGACGGAGCAGGGAACGCTCCGACATCCGCCAACGAACAAGCCCCGTTTCGTGGACGCGGAGGGCTGGAAAACCGCGAGCTGGAGCGCCCACGGCCGCGCCTACATGCTGGCGACGAAGGCATCCGAGAGTGAATTGCGGGCCACGTTGCCGCAGAATATTTGAGGGGCGGCCGCCAGCCGAATCGGCTGGAATAGAAATGCGTATCCGCTCCTCCCACGGATATGCGACCAACCATTCTCACGCTTCTCGCGCTGGCTGCCGCGCTGCCGTCCGTCGTTTCCGCGGAGACTACCTTCACGAGCCCGCCGACCCGCGCCCATCTGCTAGAGCTCTACACTTCCGAAGGGTGCAGCAGTTGTCCGCCGGCCGAATCGTGGTTGAGCAAACTGAAGGACGCGCCCGGTCTCTGGACGGAGTTCGTGCCGCTGGCGTTTCATGTCGATTATTGGGATCGGCTCGGTTGGCGCGATCCGTTCGCGTCCAAAGCCTGGACCGCGCGGCAGTATCGGTATTCCGCGAGTTGGAAAAGCAGCAGCGTTTACACTCCAGCCTTCGTGCTCAACGGCCGCGAATGGCGCAACAGCGGCGTGCCTTCCGCTTCGAGGGAAACGCCGGGCGTGCTTAAAATTTCGGTCCTCAATCCGGAACGCGTGCGAGTGAATTTCGCGCCGGCCAAAGTGGAGGGTCGCGCCTACGAAGTGCACGTGGCGCGGCTCGGATTTGACGTGAAGATCAATGTGAAAGCGGGCGAGAACCGCGGACGTGAGCTGCTGCACGACTTCGTGGTCCTCGCGCTGGCCAAGGCACAATTAGGAGAGGGCGCGGCCGAAGTGGCGTTGCCCGCGGGCACGCCGACGCCGGGGGGTACGACGCGACGGGCGATTGTCGCCTGGGTGACGGAAGCGGGAGGAATGGAGCCGCTCCAGGCGGTCGGGGGCTGGCAGCCGTAGGGCTGGGCGGCTGCCAGCGTTTAGCGGCTTCCGTCAGGCGTGTTGCCAGTTTTCGGGATCGTCCGAATCGTTAGGCGACAATCCGAGCCTGTCGCCTGCTGTCGTGACGCCGAGGCCAAGGACGGTGCGATTCGCGTAAGCGAAATAGCTCGCGACCTGATTCGCTTCGAGAATTTCGCCGTCGTCCAAACCGGCGGAGCGCAGCTCGTCGATATCCGATTCGGTTAGCTCGTGCGGTGCTTGCGTAATTTGCTTCGCATATCGGAGCAGGGCTTGCTCTCGGGCGTCGAAGGTTTGGTCCAGAGTTTCCGTTTCCAAGGCCGCTTGAATCGCGCTCGCGCGTGCTTCCGAGAGAAGCCGACGCAGACCGGCCGTGTGATGCGCTACGCAGTAGGCGCAGCGATTGAGCAAGCTCACGTAAATGCCGATGGTTTCGAGGAACCAGAAGGGCAGGCTATTGCCGTGGTGATGCAGCACATTTTTGTAGAGCGCCAGATGTGCTTCCAGCGTGTGTGGGCGGAGGCTGTGGACTTGGAGGACATTGTCCACCGCTCCGTCGGGAGCCGCGATGCGGAGATAGATTTCCCGCAGCCGTCCCGCGGATTCTGCCGGCGAAACCGTTTTGATCCAGCTCATGCCGCACCCTACACGCGCAGGAATTGTCCGCTGGCCGGTTTATCGATGGAGATGCGCCGGCGGGAGAAGACGGCACGTTCGTTTCCAAGCCCTCGCGCTGCTTTCATTCTCGGAAATGAATACGTCTGTTTGGTCGCAGCGAGCGTGATTTGGGAGGGCGGGTCGGGATTGCGGTCCTTTGGCGCACCGCAGCGAATGCCTCCGTCTCAGAAACCCGGCGGATGCCGTGCCTCGAAGCCGCGCGGAGTGCGCGGTGTCGCCTGCCAGCGCGGCGCCCAATGACGGTCGCGCCGCATCGTATTCCACGCGGTCGTGTCGAGCCGGAGACCGGCGATGACGGCGAAGGTGTGACCGTTGCGCGCGTAGACGGTGATCCATTTGCCCTGTCCACGAGCGCCGAACTTCCGGAAATCCGAGGAGCTCATGGGTGATTTCACGATCCCCGCCGCGCCCAGCGCGTAAGAGACGGTGCCCGAGCAATCGTAACCGGAATCGTGGAACGAGCGATGGCCGCCGCCGTAGCGGTAGGGCTTGGTGCGTAGCTGGTTCGCGGCCCAAATGACCTGCTTCACGGCCTGTGGCGCTTCCGCAGGAGCGAGGGCGATTCCGCCGCGAAGGGTGGCGCGCACGCCGGGAACAACAGGCCCGGTCGTGGGAAAAAGAATGGGGCCGGCGACGGCGGAAGAGATGCAAAAAACCGCCGCAGTGACGGTCGCGAGAGCCAACGGATTCATCGAGGCAGTTTCCTAGCCGGTGTTGTGCCAAAGCACAAACCCGTGGGACGTAATTCTTTGTCCCGCCACGCGCTGCTTCAGAGCGTCTTGAGATACTCGAGCAGGTTCTCTTTCTCCTCGGGGGCGAGGGTGGTGCCGTAGAGATGGCCCCCGTCTGCCTTCGCCGCGCCGGCGGGTGTCGAAGAGGAAGAATGGTTGGTGCAATTCGCCGGTCGGTTCGAGGGCGCGCGGCGCGGGTTCGACGAAACCGAGATTAATCGGATCGTAGACATCGTAGCCGCGCTGAAGAGTGATGGGGCGTTCAACCGCGTGCTTAAGCAGATCGCGCAAGGTGGGGAGCGCTGTAGCCCGGCGCTGCGTGGCCGGGCCGCGCGCATGCGCAGCTCACGGAAAGATGGCGGAAGGGGTGGGATTCGAACCCACGGTAGGTTTAACCCTACGTTCGATTTCGAGTCGAGTGCCTTCAACCGGGCTCAGCCACCCTTCCTTCGTGCGCGGCACGGACTGCTCCGTCAGCGCGCCCTATTATGGGAGGTGGTGGCGCGTTTGGCAACCGCGGGCTGCGTGGCGAGCCTCTAGGGCCTTTATTGCTTCGTGGCGTCGGCGCCGGGCAGCTGCTGGCCGGTGCGCGATTTTACGATCGCGACATCACTGGCGTTGGTCGCGCCGGAGGCGTTGACGTCGGTGCGGAAATTCGCGCTGCTCAACGCCTGGCTGGTCGAGAGTTTGGTCTGTGCAATGTCGGTCGAACTCACACCGCCGCTGCCGTTCACGTCGCCGATCAACACACTCATCGGAATGGTAAACGAACGCGTGGTCGTCCCATCGCTCACGTTGTTTAACGTCACGGCGATGGTCTGCGCGTTGGTCACGTTGGTGAGCGGGATCGTAATCGTGTTGCTACTAATCGAGACCGCCCCGCCGTTGCTCACTCCGCCGGTGCCGATGTTGGCACTGCCCGCGGTGACCTGGGCCTGCGGACTGCCATTGACGCTGATGGTTCCGCCGGCGGGGTGCGTGACGACCATCTCATAATCATTGCTCGCGCTGTTCGTTCGCGGCTCGATTCCAGCGGTGCCGGTGAGCGGCAGGGGAATATCGAAGACTCCCACACCGCCGTGCGTTTTCCGGGAAACGGCCGTGACCGAGCTCGCCCGGATGTTGTCGATCCCCAATTGTCCAACCACCGGGTCGCCGTTCAGGTTGATGGTGCCAGCTTCGTTAATGATGCGGATCTCTTGGAAGCCGTTCTGGAAAAATACGTTGTAGGCCGCGGGACCGCCAATCGGGACCAGGTTCGCTGCCGTGATGGGAATCGAGAAATGCTGCCAGCCGCTCCCCGGGGCGAGAATCACCCTTGGGGAAAGATAACCGGGCGATGCCTGCGAAATTTCCGCCTTGAACGCGATGCGAACCGAGAGCGTGGTGGTGCCTTGATTGATGAGATCGAGCTCGATCGAGGTCACGCCGGTGGAAATGTAATTGCCGGTCCACTGGCTGATGATCGGCGGCTTATTGAACGGGTTGTTATAATTCTGCGCCACCAAACGGCCGCCCGAACCGCTGCCGTCCGCCATCACCTGAATATAGGCGTCGCCCATCCCGGCCGGCCCCCCTGTGCTGATCAATTCCACGGCAGAAGCGCCGTTCAGCCAGTTCATCCGGGTCCCGTTCTGGAAATCATCGATCTGCCCGAGCACGATCGCCTCGGCCGGACGGGCAAAAAACAGAACCGGGAGTGCGAGCAGGCAGAAAAATTTCGTCAACATGTTGCCTCCGACCCTATCGAAACCGCGCGCCGAATCAATAAACGGCGGGGAAAGCGTGGCCTCAGTTTGCTTGTGCATCCGTGCGATCATGCCGGCTATTCGTCGTCGTCGCCCTTCACGGGCTTGGCCGGTCCGCTCTCAGCTCCGGAAAAGAGATCGACGCGGATCAAGGGATCGCTCGGCTCTGCGAACGGACCCTCGAAACGCAGAAACTCGGCGGGCGGTTTGGTCAGCCAGATCTGCGTGTCGGGCACGGTGATGAATAGCTTGGCGATCGCCGGAATCTTCGGATGCACGAGGAAACGATCGCCGGTCAGAACTCGATCCGACATCTTCATCCGGTCGGTCCCGGCGTGTGAAATTTCCACGGTGACGGTTTTCGGTTTAGGTGTGAATCCGACGGCTTCGAGCTCGATCTGTTCGCCCTTGACCAGACGGGACCGAAGGTTCTGCACCGCGAGCACGAATCCGTAGCCCCCAAACGTCCGGCCGGGTTGGATCTCGATTTTCTCGGTCCACGTTTTCATCTCGCCGTCTTCCCGCTTTTTCGCGGTGGCCGTTTGCGCTTTGAAATCAATCGAAAACTCGCGCTGTAGATCGCCGCCTTTCGTTTCTTTCCACGACCATTCTTCTTGGATCAGTTCATCCTTTTGCCGGAAGACAGCTTTCTCTTCGGTGCGGCCTCCTTTAAATTTGTATTTCAGCGTGACGGACAGGCGCCCGTCTTCCAGTTCCTGGGTGAATTCGCCGTCGGCCAGTTTTTTTCCATTCAGATCCAGCATGGCCGGGAAGCCGTGCGCTGGTCCTTCCAAAGCGGTGACCTCGACCGCGGACGCGGACCACGGGACGAGCAGCGCGAGGGCAAAGAAAAGATGGAGCGTTCTTAGTTTCATAAATTTATTGCAACCGCACCTGCTTCTGCGCTTCCGCAAGCATTGCGGCACTCTAAAACCTTACGATCGAACTGCGTCCGCCGGATGCCAGTCAGCTGGCTCATCAGCCGTGTGCCATTGAGCTCCCACGCGGGGATCGGCGAGGTTGCGCACCAAGTCCACCAAAGCGTGTGAGTAGCTCGGGAACGGCGGACGCTCTCTGTCGGCTGCCGGTTCGAGATCGATCGCGTATTGCGGCAGCTCGGCATGCGTCAGCCCCGCTCGTTTGTGATGCACCCCGTGATACGGCTCGTGCAGCAGCGAAAAAGAAACCAGCCGACCCACCCAGCCTTCCGCGACGATGCTACGAGTAGAACTATTAACCGTGTTCCCCGCCAAGCCGACGTGCTCGATGTATTTGCGCCAGCTTTGCAGATTCGCCGCGATGATCGCCGGCACGAGATACATCCAGAGAAAATAGCGCCCGAGCTGGAAGTAAAAGACCGCGGCCAGAACCAAGCTCCACACGATCACGGTCGCGATAATTTCCGCCCAAATCCGTCGGCGCACTTTTTTCTGACGAATCGGCGAACCGCTGCGCAGAAAAGCGCGTTGGAACAAAAACGGGGTGAAGAGCAAACCGGCCGTGAGCTCGAGAAACGCGGCCAGCACCCGACCCCAGCGCGGCGTTCCTACGCGCACAAACGGCCACAGTTCCTCATCGCGCTCGGTGCCGAGATTGGCGTGATGCGTTTGATGGGCTGCGCGGTAGAGGCTGAAGCTCATGAAACTGAGGATGCCGAGGAAGACGCCGTTCACTTCATTGAAGCGTCGGTTGCGCTGCAGCATGCCATGCGACGCTTCGTGGAAACCCACGAGCGACCCGTGCATGAGATGACTGATGAGCAACACGAGCAGCACGACAGCCCAAATGGGCGCGCCTTGGTAAAGCGCATAAGCCAGTGCGATTTCGCTGAACAAGAAAAACGCGCTCACCACATGATACGCGGAGCGGCTGACCCAATGCGGCTCTTCCATCGCGGTCGTTGAGGATGTCGTAGATTCGTTCATAGCGCGGTCAGAAGAGCTTCGATGCGGCTTTCGGGAGACCGGCAAACGCTGGCCAGCACGGCCTGGTATATGTCGGCCAGCTTGCGGATCTCATCAATCGGAAACAGGTCGCGGCGGAAGAGCCAGGCCACTTCCAGGGCCTCGCCTTCCTCGTTAATTTCGCACCCGAGATCGAAGCGCACCGTGCCGGTGGACCGAGTTTCAAAATGAAACGCCAACGTCGGCACCGCTGCATCCGGTGCCGGATGATTTTGCAGCGCAAAGCGAATTTCGAAAACTGGATTCCGCCCCGGCGCCTCCGACTCGCCCAGCGCTCGCGTCAGTTCGGCGAAAGGCATCGCATGCGCGAACGCGTCCAACGTCGCCTGATGCACCGCGCGCAACGTGTCGGAAAACTTCCGCTCCCGCTCGATCCGACCGCGTAACGGCACGATCCCCGCAAAATAACCCATCGTCTCGCGCACCGTTTGCTTGCTGCGATTCGCCACCGGCGTGCCGACCAGAATGTCCGCCGCGCCCATCCATTGCGAGAGCGCCATCTGAAACGCCGCCAGCAGTGCGCTGAAAAGTGTGACGCCGTTTTGCCGCGCCATCTCACGTAACGCGCGGCCGAGTTCCGGTGCGACGATCAACGCGAAACGTTCTCGCGACCCTGAATCATTGGCCGAATTCCAAAATCGTCGCGTGCCGGCTAATGATGTTTTCCAAAACTCGGCCCGCCGCGCGAGCTCCGCCGGTTGCCAGAAAGCGCGCTCCGCGGCGCCCCATTGCGAATAGGAAAGCGGCAGCGGACGAGGTGCCGCCCGGTCGCCCCTCAGCCCATCGATGTAGGCGGCCACCAACTCCTGAAAGAAAACGCCTAACGACCAGCCATCGGCAATCGCGTGATGAATCGCGAAGACGAGCAGGTGGTCATCCGGGCCCATCCGAAACATCTCCACGCGAGAAAGCGGACCCTGCACCAAATCGAACGGCTGGCGAAAAACTGCCTGCGTAAATTTTTCGATCGCTTCCGGTTCGCATTGCGCCGCTGAGAGTTCGCGGAAAGTGAACGCCGGCTTGCCCGTGCTCCGGATCATCTGCATCGGGCGATCCTTTCCCGGCAAAAACGAAAGCCGCAAAACCTCCTGCCGATCCACCACTCTTTGCAACGCGGCCTCACACCGTTCCGGGGTGAGCGCCCCCCGCGCTCGAATCGTGGCGCAGATATGGTTCGAGACATCGGTCACGAGCACCGGCGAGGTCTCCCACAATTCCCGCTGCGGAAAGGTCAACGGCTCGAGCCGGGCCTCGCCGCTCTGCAGCCATTGCTTGAAGCGGATGCGTTTGTCGCCGGACATAGCGCGTCGTTAGGCGCGCACTTCCGGCGCGGGGTCCTCGATCTCGCCCTCGAGCAAACGATCGATCTCCTCGTCGGAAAGCGCTTCCAAATCCACGCCTTCGGCGTGCTCCGTTTCCACCGCCTCGGACCTTGCGGTCGGCCCAGCCGCCGCGGGTGCATTAGCAGACGCGTGCCCACCGACGAACTCCGCGAGCAAGGTCGCGATCTGGCCGATCGTCCGCGCGCGCATCAAACTCGCGGGTGGTAAAGCCACTCCGACGGCCGCTTCAAGCGAGTTCTCAATCTCGACCGCCATGAGCGAATCAAGTCCGAGATCCGCCAGCGGCTGATCGTCGCGCAACGTTTCCGGCTTGACGCGCAAAACCGACCCGACCACTTCGCGCACGGCTTGTCCGATCACACCCTCGCGTTCCTCCAGCGAGGCGTTTTCAATCTTGCGGGCCCAATCGCCCTTCGCGCCACTCGCGTCCACGCCATCCACCGTGGCCGCGGCAATGTGTTCGAG
This sequence comes from Chthoniobacterales bacterium, assembly GCA_039915555.1. Classification (GTDB taxonomy): domain Bacteria; phylum Verrucomicrobiota; class Verrucomicrobiia; order Chthoniobacterales; family UBA10450; genus JACCTI01. The sequence goes on from JBDSNB010000044.1 coordinate 41,404, forward strand.
CAACGGACTCTCTTGCGTGCCGCGAAAAGCCTGCCGCCATTTCGACCAATCCACTCGCAGCGCCATCGCCTGCGCGGCTCCCGCAGAAAGGAACGACTCCAGCAGGACGGTTAATTCGTTAGGCGTGAGCGGCGTCAAACCAAGGCGCGCCAAATATTCCGCCACCCGCTCATTGCGCGCCACGTAACCTTCGCCGCCGAGCGCGCCCCAGTTGATCGCGAGGCCCGGCAAACCGAGCGCCTGCCGATGATGCGCCAGCGCATCGAGAAAGGCGTTGGCTGCGGCGTAGTTGCCTTGCGCCGTACTGCCAAAGACGCTCGAGACAGACGAAAACATGACGAAGCAATCGAGCTCGAGCCCGAGCGTTCCCTCGTGCAGCAGCCACGCGCCCTGCGCTTTTGGTGCAAGCACGGTGCGCATGCGTTCGCGCGTGAGCGAAGCGAGCGGCGCATCGTCGATCACCATCGCCAGATGGAACACGCCCTTGAGCGGATGTCCCGCAGACGAAATCTCCGCCAGCAATCGTTTCACATCGTCGGCCGATCCCGAATTGGCCTGCACTACTTGCACCTCTACGCCACGACCGCGCAGCTTCGTCAAAAATTCTTCCGCTTCCGGTGTGGTGGGACCGTTTCGACTCGTGAGCACCAAATGGCGCGCACCGCGATCGACCAGCCATTCGGCCAGCACTTTGCCGAAGCCGCCAAAGGCGCCCGTGATCAAATAACTTCCATCCGGTTTCACCACGAAACCCGGCGCCAACGGCTCACCGCGCCGCGCCACGAAAGGTTCCGGAAACGCCACCACCACTTTGCCAGTGTGCTTGCCCTGCGCCATCCAACGGAAAGCCGCGTCGATCCGTGCCGCGGGGAAGGCGCGGAATTGCAGTGGCCGAAGCGCGTCCTCCGCGACGAGATCGGTGATCGTGCCCAAAAGCTGGCGCGCCTGTTCTTCGTCGCCAGTAAAGATCGCGTCCATCGCGACGACGTGGAACGACGCGTTCCTGCGCATCGGCCAGAGCGGAATGCGCGAGTTCTGATAAATGTCGCGTTTCCCGATTTCAACAAAGCGGCCGAAGGGCGCGAGACAGGAAAGTCCCATCGGAATCGCTTCCGCGGCCAGCGCGTTCAAAACCACGTCCACGCCTTTCCCGCTGGTAATTTCCATGACCGATTCCACAAAGTCTCCGCGCCTCGAATCGATCACATGTTTCACGCCCAGCACTTCCAGCAGGGCGCGCTTCGCCGGACTGCCCGCGCTCGCGATCACTTCCGCGCCGAGATGATGTGCGATCTGAATCGCCGCCATCCCCACTCCCCCCGCGCCCGCGTGAACGAGGACGCGCTCGCCCGCTTGCAAGTGGGCCACGGTCTTCAGCGCATGCCACGAAGTCATGAAGACCACCGGCAGGGTGGCCGCTTCTTCAAACGACAAACCGGTTGGAATCCGACGCACGTCGCCACCACGCGCCATCGCGTGAGTCGCGAGACCGAAAACTGCGAGACCAAAAACGCGATCGCCCACCGCCACCTGCGTCACGCCATGGCCGACCGCTTTCACCACCCCGGCCACTTCGTCGCCGTAGATGCGCGCGTCAGCCGTTTCTGCCGGGTAAAGCGCGAGCGCTTTGAGCACGTCGCGGAAATTCATCCCCGCGGCTTTCACTTCGATCGTCACCTGACCCGGTCCACATTCGGGCAGAGCAAACGGCACCAAACGCAACGAACTGAGCAGCCCGCGCTCGAGAGATTCGATCCGCAACGGCACCGAGGGATCGAGCACTTCTTCCCGGCGCGGCAACCCGCGACCGATCCGGCGGACGTAGCGCGCTTCCCCGCGAAACGCGATCTCGGATTCGGAGTCCTTCTGCAAAAGCTCTTCCCAAAGTAAAACGTCGTCCGTCTTCGAAACGGAAGTCGGAAGATCGATGCCGCGGCAGGTGAGATTCGGATACTCGTTAGCCATCACCCGAAGCATGCCGACGACAGGCGCCTGCTGCACCGCGACGGCGTGCTCGCGCCCGACCGGTTGCGCGCCGCGCGTCACCAGATCGAGCCGCAGTTTCGCCGTGGCGCCGAGCGCCTGCGTGAGATGCAGGAGCGCATCGACGCTAAACGAGCCGACGCCCTGCTCGCGCTCATCCAGGCTCCAAAGAAAAACGAGACGCTGGGGAGAATCTTGCGCACATGCTGCCAACAACTGAGTCCAATCCTGCGGCTCTTCGGCGCGCAGCACGTAGGCGTCTTCTCCTTCGGAGGCGAATGCGCCACCTCGGTGCGCCACTCGGCAACGCGCGCCGGTGGCGCGAATTTGCTGCGCCAGTCGGTCGCCGGTTCCAGCTTCATCCGCCAATACGAGCCACGAATTTTCCGTGAGCGGCTCAGCCGTCGCGCTGGGCGCGAACGCTTCCGGTTCAATCCACGACTTGCGCGCCATCAGACCAACGAGGCTTTCGTCACCCAACCCCGACAGGGATGCCGTTTCCGCGAAACCCGAATCGCGCAGTGTCTTCGTCCACGCATCACGCGAGAGCCGTTGCGCCGTGCTTGTTAGACCAAAAACCGCATTCCACCAGAGATGCGGCTTCGCCATCTCGACCAGGAAGAGACTTCCACCGGGCGTCAGCAGGTCCTGCAGATTGCGCAGCGCGAAACGCGGATCGGAGGCAAGGTGGAGAACGTCGGCGCCAATGATGAGATCGAAATTCCCCGCCGCGAAATCCTGCTCCGCCCCGGGCTGATCGAGATTGAAGGTTTTATATTCCACCTCGGGATACCCCGCCAGGTTCTGCCGCGCGCCAGCAAACGACGCGTCGGTCGCGTCGCTCAAAATGTAAGAGTGCAGTCCGCGCTCGAGCAGCGGCAGCACTTGCGAGGCGAGGCCACCGGTGCCGGCGACGATCTCCAGGATGCGCAGTCCGCGCCCCTCGGGAAGATGACTGGCCGCTTCTTTCACCGCCGCACCGACGGCCGCGTGCCAGGGACTAGACCTGAGGCCGTCACCGAAAAATTGCTCGAGTTGTTCCGGGCCGTCGCCGTTGCTCAAGACCTGCGCCGCGTTCTTCTCGCCCCGCAGCACGGCGCCGAGTTGCGCTGCGCTGGCTGCGACCAGAAGAGCATCGGGGAGATGGCCGGGATATTTGGAAATCGCATTGCGAAACACCTCGGCGGCGCCGTCCGCAGTCGCGGTGAAAGCGGAGGTCGGTCGATAGCCGACACCTTCTGCCACCAGCAAATCGTTTTGCACGAGACCGTCCATCAACTGCGCAAACGCCGGATGCATCGCGGCGGTGACGCTGAGTGCTTCGGCGGTGAACGTTTCGTTAGGCCGCGCACCCATTTCGCATAAAACGCGGGCGATTTGCGCTGCCGCCAACTGATCACCGGAGGCACTCGCCGATCGTAACGCTTCGCGCCCGCGCATTTCGAAAACCTCATCGAGCGCCTGCTGCGCTACGTTTCGCAAACGATCCAACGGCAGCGGCGCCAGCCGTGCGCGCGTGGTTGGAGCGGCAGTCCGGTCCCATCCGACGTGGTAAACCAGGTCGCGGCCTTTCCCGGTTTTGCCCGAGCGCCGCGCGCCCTCCACGCTGATGACGCGGAAGCCATCGATCCGCACGCAGGGCTGGCCGGCGGCGTCGAATAAATCCAGCCCACCCTCAATAAATTCGTCATTGGCTTGGGTGACGCCCGCCCGCACCAAACCCGCCGCGCCGGGCGAACGCAGGAAGAGGATTCGCGAAAAACGCACCGGCAATCGCAGTCCCGCGTTCTGGCCTTCGAGCGTGGCCGCACCAGCGGAGAAAATTTGGAGCGCGCCATCAAACAGCGCCGGATGCAGCGAGTACTCGCCGGCCCGTCGCGCGGCCGCTTCAGTTAACGACAGGCGGCCGGCTGATTTTCCAGCGCCCGCCGACAACTCGCGGATCGGCCGGAATTCTTCGCCGTAGGGCAATCCGAGATCGCTCATCCGGCCGTAAAAGGTGTCGACTTCCAGCGGCTCCAAACCAGCGGTCGCCTCCCAATTGGAAGTGGCAAAGGCGGATTCCACGCGCTCCCCGCGCATCGAGCCGACGACATGGACCGACCAGGAGCCGCCGTTCTCAAAGCGACTCTGGATTGCGAACGTCCGCTCGTTAGGCTCGAAGGTCAGTTCGAGAAGCAATCCGGAAGCGGGGTCCGGCAGGATGAGCGGTTTGCGGATTTCGAAATCCTCGACCGCGAAAGGTTTGCCTTCGAACCATTGTGCGCCCGCTTCGAGCACCATCTCGACGAAACCAGCGGCCGGGAAGACGATAAGATTTTCGACGCGGTGATCCTTCAGGAACGCCATCTGCCGGCCATCGAGACGCGCGGTCCATGTGGGAGTGGCGCGCGATAACCGGACATCGAGCAACCCACGACCACCGGGAGCGAGCCGGCCTTCGCGGAGGTCGTGGCCCTCATTCCAGCAACGGCTTTTGTCCCACGGATAGGCCGGCAGATTAAGCAGCCGTCGCGAAGGCGTGGCGGCCTTAAAGTCGAGCGCCACGCCGGCGAGGTGCAAATCGAGCGCTGTTTCGAGGAAGGCTTCGTGTTCGCGCTCGCGCCGGGTCGACGCCACGACCGTTCCTTTGCTGCCTTGCTCGGCCAGACATTCCTGAATTGAACGGACCAACGCCGGATGGGATCCGATTTCCAACCACACATCCACGCCGAACTCAGTGACGGCATTGACCGCGGAAACAAACTCCACCGTGTCGCGGACGCCACTCGCCCAATGCGCGCCCTTGCAGCCTTCGCCCGAGAAGCGCCCGCCGCTGACCGAACTGAAAAACGGAACTGTTTCCGCACGCGGCTCGAGGTCGGCCAACGCTTCTTCGATCGCGTCCGCTGCCGGCTGCATCATCTCGTGGTGGAAGGGGCTCGCCACCTGCAGGAACCGGCAAAAAATATCGCGCGAGTCGAGTTCAGCAGCGATGCGTTCGAGCGAGGTCTTTAAGCCCGCGAGCGTCAGCGAACGAGGTCCGTTAAACGCTGCGATGCTCACTCTGCTGTCGTGCCGGGCGATCACCGCATTCGCTTCGTCCGCGCCCATGCCCACGGCCAGCATGCTGCCGCCAGTCGGCGCGCGATCTTCCATGAAAATGGACCGCAGCACGATGACCCGCGCCGCTTCCTCCAGGCTAAGAACACCAGCCGCACACGCGGCCGCAACCTCGCCGGTGCTGTGACCCATAATCGCGACCGGCTGCACTCCCCACGATTTCCAAAGTTCGGCCAGCGCGACCTGCATCGCGAAAATGGCGGGCTGCACGATCTCCGTGCGATGCATCTGTGAGTCTTCCTGCGTTCGCGCGAGTTCCTCCAAAAGCGAAAAACGCGCCCAAGGTTTCATCGCCTTGTCGCACGCTTCCATGACCTCGCTGAAGACCGGCTCGTGCTGCATCAGTTCACGGCCCATGCCCCACCATTGCGGTCCCTGTCCGCTCATGATGAAGGCAACGCGGACCGCCTTTTCGAGGCGTGGAGTGAAAGCGGTGCGCAGCTTCGGTCTGGCTTGTCCTTGCGAGAAGGCGTCGAGCTCGCGCGACAATTCTGAGACTGATCGGACGGTCGCGGTCAAGCGATGCGAGTGATGATTGCGCCGTCCGCCTAACGAGTAAGTGAGGTCGGGCAATTGCGGCGGAATCGAGTTGCCATTTAACTTGGCCTGCTCGTCCAGCCACGCGCCCAACTGCCGCGCCGAAACTCGGAGCGATTCTTCGGAACGAGCCGAAAGCACGATCGGCCACGCGCGATCCGTCGTCGGCACGACTGAGGCCGCCAGCGGCCGCGCGGGCGCTTCCGCCAGGATGACGTGCGCATTGGCTCCGCCGAAACCGAACGAATTGATCCCCGCCATCCGAATGCCATCCGTCTTCGGAAAGGGCTCGCTCACCAACGGGACCCGGAGCTTTAGCTTCGCGAAATCGATGTTCGGATTCGGTGTTTCGAAATGGAGATTCGGGGGAATGGTACCGTGCTTCAGAACCAGCGCGGCTTTGATCAAACCGGCCACGCCGGCGGCAGTTTCGAGGTGGCCCAGATTGGTTTTGGCGGAACCGATGACGAGCGCCGTCTCCGCCGTGCGTCCGGTGCACAGTGCTTCCGCCAAGGCATGCGCTTCGATTGGATCGCCCACCGCCGTGCCCGTGCCATGCGCTTCGACGTATCCGATTTGCGCGGGATCGATTCCGGCGTTCGCACACGCCTCGCGCACCAGCCGCGCCTGCGCTTCGGTGCTGGGGAGCGAAATGCCGTTCGTGTGGCCATCCTGATTCACTGCGGAGGCCGCGATCACCGCGTAAATCGGATCGCCGTCCGCGACGGCGTCGGAGAGCGGCTTCATCAAAATCATGCCCGCGCCTTCGCTGCGCACGAAGCCGTTGGCCGATGCATCGAACGCTTTGCATTTGCCATCAGGCGACAGCATCCCGGCTTGCGAAAAACCGATGAAACCATCGGGCGAAATTAACACCGTCACGCCACCCGCCACCGCCGCCCGGCAACGTCCGCTGTTAATGTGTTCGCAGGCCAAATGCACTGCGGTGAGCGCGGACGAACACGCGGTATCGAGCGCGAGACTGGGCCCGCGCAGATTTAGGCAATAGGAAATGCGATTGGCCGCAATGCTGTGCGCAGTGCCCGTGGAGGTATGCGCGCCGATGCCGGCTCGGTCTTGAATTGTTTGGTAGTCGCTGTGCGAAAGCCCGACAAAGACGCCGATGTCGGTTCCCTTTTCCAAATCCAAAACGACACCCGCATCTTCGATCGCTTCCCACGTGGTCTCGAGCAGCAGTCGATGCAGCGGATCGACGAAAGGCGCTTCGCGGAGCGAGATTCCAAAAAACTGCGGATCAAACTGATCGATCCCGGAGACAAAGCCGCCGCGTTTCGCGATCGACTTCCCCGCCAGTCCAGGCTCCGCGTCGTAAAAACGATCGATGTTCCAACGATCGGACGGTATATCCGTGACCGCCTCGCGGCCTTCGACCAGCAGTTTCCAAAACGATTCCGGGTCGTTTATGCCGCCCGGGAAACGGCAGCCGATTCCGACGATGGCAATTTGTTTCTCGTTCATGAAAGGCGTCCAGCAAGCGCGTGCTCACCCGCGGGCTTCGAGGCTGCAATGATTCCAGGGAAGGGTGCGTTCACGGTTCCGTGCCGGAGCGCTGTCCCACCGGAAGTATGGGGGCATGCGGCAGAGCCGAAGTTACACGACGTAACTGCCTCTGGCAATGGACGGAAGGATTTCATCGATCTGGTAAATTTTTTCTCGGACACCGAATGCAAGCTGCGGATTTCCCCTCTGGAAAGGGGCTATTTTTTGACGGAAGCGTTACTGGTTTATTCGCTCTCTGCCGATTTTGTGGTGCGAAGAGGTCTCTAAGGAAATCGGATTAGCGCTTCGTTCCGGTCTGCTCTAGTAGAAGCTTCATGTGCGGGATTGCGGGTGTGATGGATTTGGCTGGGCGCCGAGCGGTGCCCGACGATGTCATCCAACGCATGGCGGGCGCGATCGTTCATCGCGGGCCGGATGAGGACGGCTTCCTGGTTCGGCCGGGTCTGGCACTCGCTTCGCGGCGGCTCAGCATCGTCGGGTTGGCCGATGGGCGGCAACCGATCGGCAACGAAGACCAGAGCGTGCAGGTGGTGTTCAATGGCGAGTTGTTCGATTACGTCGAGCGGCGCGCGGAATTGCAGGCGCGCGGGCATCGCTTTGTCACGCATTGCGACACGGAGATCATTCCGCATCTGTGGGAGGAGAACCGGGAAGCGATGTTCGAGAAACTGCGCGGGCAGTTCGCGATCGCGCTTTGGGACGCGCCGCGCGAACAACTGACGCTGGTCCGTGATCGGTTTGGCATTTCGCCGCTTTATTGGACGCGGCAGGGCGATTGGCTCCTCTTCGCTTCCGAGATCAAGGCCTTGCTCGCTTCCGGCATGGTGGAAGCGAAAGCGGACCGGCGCGGGATCGATCACATCTTCACTTTCACCGCCATGCCTGGGCCGATCACCTGCTTCGAGGGCGTGCAACTTTTGCGGCCTGGTCATTTTTTGCAGATCACTCCGGGGCGTGAAAATGGCACCGCGCCCATGCTCGACGAGCGCGCTTATTGGGAAATGGATTTCCCGGACGCAGGCGACGAAGAGGACTCGCGCGATCCGCGGCGGTTGGTGGACGAATTCGAGCAGATCTTGCTGAAGGCGGTGGAGAAACGGCTGCGCGCCGACGTGCCGGTGGGCGCTTATCTCTCCGGCGGGCTGGATTCGAGCATGATCGTGGCGATGGCCTGCAAGCTCAAGGGCCCGGCGATTAACACCTATACCATCCGGGTGGACGATCCTTCTCTCGACGAACTCGACGCCGCCACTCTCTCGGCCCGCCATATCGGCGCGAAACCGCCGATCGTGCAGGAATTCCGCGCCAGCGATACGCTGGAGACGTATCCGGAATTGATCCAGGCCGCCGAGTCGCCGGTGATCGACACTTCGTGCGCGGCGTTGCTGAAGTTGGCGCGACGCGTTCACGGCTGCGGACAAAAGGTGGTCCTCACCGGCGAAGGTGCGGACGAATGGCTGGCCGGTTATCCGTGGTACAAGGCCGCGAAGCTTCTTGGTTACCTCGACGTGATCCCGGGATTGCGCTTGAGCGATCTGGCGCTGCGGGCCTTTCTAAAGGTCAGCGGTATTCCGCAATATCCGTCCGGGTTTCGGCACAAGGTGGAGGCGTCTGTGGGCGGCCCGAACGCCTGGGTCGAAGCCTATGGAATGCTCGGGCTTTCCAAACTCTTGTTCTACTCGCCCGCGATGCGGGAGGTGCTGGAGCAGAACCAGCCGTGGGCCACGCTCGGATTGAATCTGGAACGCGCGAAACGCTGGGCGCCTTTGAATCGCGGGCTCTGGTTCGGCGCGCGCGTCACGCTGGCCGGGATGTTGCTGCAAGCGAAAGGCGATCGCGTGGCGATGAACTCCTCCGTCGAAGTGCGTTACCCGTTCCTCGACGAGGATGTTTTTGCCTTCACCGCGCGGCTTCATCCGCGTTGGAAGCTGCGTGGATTTCACGATAAATATCTGCTGCGCCTCGTCGCGGAACGCTGGCTGCCGAAGAAAATTGCCCGACGCAGCAAAGTCATCTTCCGCGCGCCGCTCGATAGTTTTCACATGGACCCAGAGCCGGAGTTTGTCGGCCAGCTCTTGAGTGACGAATCGCTGCGCCGCACCGGTTACTTCGATGTCACGGCCGTGCACCACTGGCGAAAAGCTTTCCGTCTCATGCGCGCCGGTTCGCTCCCGCGGCTCTCGGTCGAAATGGGACTCGCCGCCGTCGTCGCCACCCAGCTCTGGCACCACACTTACATTGACGGTTCGTTAGCCGACTTGCCCACGCGGACCGGTCGCAGCGAACCCACGTTAGTCGCGCCGCGAGTTTAACGGCTGCAAGAAGCGCAGGCAGCGCCGTGTCTACAGCGCAATCGACGAGATCCTGCTACGGAAGTTTGCTCAGCGTTTCGCGCCCGCGCGCTTTCACTTCCGCATCATCCTTGTCCGTTTGGCGCAAGGCCAGACCTTTGCTCAGGACCGTGCGAGCCTCAGCGTTGCGCCCCAGGCGCGCGTAAACCTCGCCGAGTTCGATTTGATTCAAGACTCGCTCAGGTTTTAAAGCCGCCGCCTGCTCGAAACATTTGGCCGCTTCCTCAAAGGTCGACACCGGCAGGCTCCCGTAGGTCATCTCAGCCATCTTGCGCTTCACGCCGGTCAGTTCCGCATAGCCCATGTGCCAGCGCCCGAGCACGTGCCACGCGAGATCGTTTCCCCGATCCAGTTTGATCGCTTTCTCGGCCTGCATTTTGATGATGCGCGCGGTCGCGATTTTTTCCTTCACGCTCGCGAGGGGCTGCAGTCTGCCGTAGCCGATGGCCAGTGCCAGTTGCGCGTCGGAATCGTTCGGCCCGGCCGCGGCGGCGCGCTTCGCGTAGTCGATCGCGATCCCGCCCAGTCGCAGCTTCTCCGTCTTCTTGCCGGCGTCGCTCATCAGATACCGGTATTGGCGCGAGATGCGGGTGAGGAGTGGCGCGTTCGCCGGTTCCAGTTTCTCCGCGGGGAGATAGAACTTCAGCGCCTCGGTGCCGTTGAACTTGAGATCAAAGGCATCGCCCTCAGCCGTTAGTTCGCTCGCGGATTGAGCTCGGGTGACTCCGCCGATGAGCAAGAGGAACGCGGCGACCGGAATGGTCCGGCGGAAAAAAGATAAACGCATGCTCAAAAAGATTCGGCGCGCGACCCGCTTACGGTCTGGAATCAATCAAACGCCCCGCGTTTAAAAGCTCTGCTTCGCTCAAACGCGGCCCGATCAGCTGCAAGCTCGTCACCGGAATATCGCGGCCCGGTTTCGCGTCCGGCAGCGGAATCGGAATCGCGAGCGCAGGATTGCCCGCGAAGTTCACCGCGATCGTGTTCTGCATGTCGAACACCAGCAACTCGAAGACGACCGAACGCACGAACAATGGAATCCTCGGCGGCAATTGCTTCATCGTCGGCAAAGCGATGAAATCCACCTTCGCCAAAGCGCGGCGCAGGTCACGTTGCCAGGCAGACTTGCGTCTCACCGCCTCTTGGTAATTTTGCGGATAATTGACTGACCCGAAGTTCACGACCGCTTTGGTCGAGCCCGCGACGTCGGGTTTATCCAGAAATTCCTTGTCGTGCACCCAGGCGTCCGCAAACGCGATCGTCGTGCCGTCCTTCTCCGCCTGCAGCCACTTCGCTTTGAAATCGTCATCCAGTCTCACCACCTTGAAATTTTTCGCCGCCAGCGCGTCATCCAGCGCTTTCTCGATCACGGGATCCGTCCCGTCGAGATACAGCCGCCCGAGCGTGATCTGCCGCGCCGAAGGCTTCGCCGCCACCGCGCGCTGATAGCGGCCCGCAAATCCGCGCTGCAACAAATCCATCCCCTGCACGAGACGCGGCATGTCTTTCGCCATCGGCCCGATCGTGTCCAGGTGTTTGGGCGAAATCGGAAACACCCCCTTGGTGGAAATGAGCCCGAAAGTCGTCTTCAATCCCATGATGCCGGTGCAAGCCGCCGGCACGCGGATCGACCCGCCCGAGTCCGTGCCGAACGCGACATCCGCCATCCCGCTCGCCACCGCCACGGCCGAGCCGCTCGACGAGCCGCCGGGAATAAATTTATGCCGGCCATCCAGTTTGTTCACCGGCGTCCCGAAATAGCGGTTCTTGCCCGAAACCGTCACCGCGAATTCCGTCAGGTTCGTCTTGCCCACAATCTGCACCCCGCGCTCCCGCGCGATCGCCATGCACGCCGCGTCCTGCGTCGCCGGCGTCCCCGATTCCGCCAGATACTTCGATCCCGCCGTCGTCACCACGCCCTTCATGTCGATGAGATCCTTCACCGCCAGTCGCAATCCCTGGCTGCCTTCCGCCGGCGGCCAATACTCAATGAAAGCGTGATTGCCGTTACGAGTCGCCGGCCGCGGCTCCAGCGAGACGCAACCCGTGAGAAAACTGGTCAATAATAGCCCGGCCAGAATTCCGTGGGCGGCGACGCTAGGGCAAATTCTCATCCGGCTCACTGCATCATGTCGCAGCCGAAGGTCAAACCGGATGTCTCCAGCGGTCGGAAACGATGAGAAAGGCAAGCCGGCTGACGGGTTCGAACCGACGACCTGCTGATTACAAATCAGCTGCTCTACCAACTGAGCTAAGCCGGCAAACTAACGGGCGCATCCTAGTGCACCCTCTTCGTGGAGACAAGCGCGGTCCGGGAAGCGGGCGCGTGTTGCCTCGACTTCACGCGAAGAGCCTTGATTGCGCGTGCTCGGTCACGGCCACCACGGCGGCATGTTTGAGCCGCCGCTCCGCCGTGATCGCATAAAATTGGCCAAGACATTGGCGGACCCGGCCAATCGTGCGCCAGTTGTATTGTCGCGCTGCGCCTTTCGCGATCACGCTATGAATCGGGACGAAGCCGACGCCATCGGTGGCGGCTGGGTGCATGAGCGCGGTGTCTTCAAATTCCGCGACCAACCTCGGCCGGATGCTGACGGAATCGAACCAGGTTTCCAAAGCGGAGCGGAACGCGGTGTTCTCCGCGGGGAGGAGCGCGGGTGCGCCGTGCAAGGATTGCGGGAATCCTTTCCGCAATTTTGCGGCCAGCGGCGCGGCGGCGCAGAATGTGACGTCGCTGGTGCCGAGCGGATGGTTGAAGTTTTGCAGTTTCAGGGCGCTGGACGCCGGCTCATCGGCCAGCACAATGTCGAGTCGTTGCGCGGCGAGGAGCGCGAGGAGCGCGCCCACTTTTCCCTCGCGACAAATCATCTGCACCGGCGGCCGGAGTTGGAAAGCCGGCCGGATGATCTCGTACGCGATCAGCTTGGGCACGGAGTCGGCTACTCCGACCCGGAACCGCATCGGCCGCGCGCCGGCCTGGTGTTTGACCGTGTTCAGCATTTCGCGCCCCAGCGAGAAAATTTCGTCGGCGTAACCGAAGACGACGCGGCCCATTTCGGTCAGCACCTTGGTCCGTCCGCTGCGGCGAAATAGTTTCTCGCCGAGCGCTTCCTCCAGGGCGCTGATCTGCGCCGAGATGGAAGGCTGAGAGACGTGCAACCGGACGGAGGCTTGGCGCAGGCCGCCTTCGTTTTCCACCGTCCAAAAGTAGAGCAGGTGATGATAGTTCAGCCATTTCATGATCGAGCAACTGTTCCATAAAAACGAAGCGTTAGGAACGAACTTCGTATTAGTCGAAGTCTTGGAGCGCAGAGATAATCGGCCAAAGCAGAACTCGCCATCGACATGAAACTCTTGATCAAACACTTCGCCATTCATCCCGTGAAAGCCCTGGACGCCCGCGTCCGCAAGCATCTGCGGAAGCTGGAACCTTTGCGCCAGATTGACGAAGCGATCGTGGACCTGGCTTGCGAACGAGAGACGAGTCCGCCCTATCGAGTGCGGGTGCAACTCGTCACGCCCGGGCCCGACGTTTTCGCGGAGGCGCGCGATCACACTCTGGGCGCAGCGTTGAGAAAAGTAATGAAACGCTTAGCGCGAATCATTGGCGATCGCGCTGAGAAGCAACGTGCCCGGATCAAGCAGAACCTGCGCGCTCCGGGACGTCTGGCGCGCAGCAGCGCCTAACGGACGAAATCAATCAAAACCCCTCAAAAATCTCAGCGAAGCGTCTGTCACCGGGATGCCGCGCGGTGGCGGCGCGCGCCTGACAGAACGCACCGCGAATTATGACGCCGGAGACGTTCTGGTGGGCGATTTTCGTGGGCGCGGTCCTGGCGCTCCTCGCTCTCGATCTCGGAATCTTTCACCGCAAGAGCCACGAAGTGAAAATGCGCGAAGCGCTGATCTGGGTCGGCATCTGGATCAGCCTCGCCGTGCTTTTCGGGTTCGGTATCTATCTCGGGTGGATCGGGCCCTATCTGGAGCAAGCCGCGCAACATGAGGCAGCGCTGGAATTCCTGACCGGCTACCTGATCGAGCTTTCCTTGAGCGTGGATAACGTTTTCGTCTTCGCGCTCCTCTTCGCTTACTTCAAGGTGCCGCCGCTCTATCGGCATCGCGTGCTTTTTTGGGGAATCCTCGGGGCGCTCGTCATGCGCGCGGCGATGATCTTCGCCGGCGTCGCACTTCTACAGAGCTTCCATTGGGTGATCTACATCTTCGGCGCGATCCTCGTGCTCGGGGGGATCAAGATGTGGCGCAGCCACGGGGTGGAAATCGATCCGCAAGCGAACCCCGTTTTGCGATTCGTTAGGCGCGTCCTCCCAGTGGCGGAGGGTGAGCACGGGCCGCGATTTTTCACGCGCATGAATGGCGCTTTCGCGGTCACGCCGCTCTTTGTCGTGCTCGTGCTGGTGGAATGGACGGACCTGGTTTTCGCAGTGGATTCCATCCCCGCTGTGCTCGCGGTCACGGAAGATCCTTTCATCGTCTTTACCTCCAACGTGATGGCGATCCTCGGATTGCGTTCGCTTTATTTCGCGCTCGCCGGAGTGATGCAACGCTTCCACGCCCTGCATTACGGCCTGGCGGTGATCTTGATTTTTGTCGGCGCGAAAATGCTCTTCGTGGAGATTTATAAAATCCCGACGACTGTTGCCCTGGCGGTGGTAGTCGGCATCCTCGCCGCCTCGGTTCTTTTCTCGATTATGCGTCCGCCACCCGCGGCCGCGGACTAAGATCATGTCATTTGTTTCTCTGCCACTCTCCATCGTCGCTGTGCTCGCCCCCGCGACCGAGTGGGAACCGATCGGGATGGTGCTGCTCAAGCTCCTTACGATCTTTTTTTTAGTCCTGCTCAATGGCTTCTTTGTCGCTTCCGAGTTTGCGATCGTAAAGGTGCGCGGATCGCAGCTCGATTCACTCATCGAGCGCGGCACGGAGGGCGCGAAGTTTGCGCGCCATGTCGCGAGCCACCTCGATGCCTACCTTTCCGCCACTCAACTGGGCATCACGCTCGCCAGTCTCGCGCTGGGCTGGCTCGGCGAGCCGTTTCTCGCCCGTATGGTGGAGCCGGTCTTCGCGCTCGCTGGCGTGACCTCACCGGCAGTCATCCATGCCTCTTCCTTCGCGCTCGCCTTCGCCGCCATCACCTTTTTGCACATCGTTCTGGGCGAGCTGGCGCCGAAATCGTTGGCCATCCGCAAGTCGGTGGAGACGACGCTCTGGGTGAGCCGTCCCCTCGGAGTTTTCTACACTGTTTTCAAACCCGCGATCTGGCTCCTCAATGGCGCCGCCAACTTCATCCTGCGGCACTTCATGCGCGTCGATCCGGTGGCCGAAACTGAGTTGGTGCACTCGGAGGAGGAACTGCGCCTCATCCTCGGCGAGAGCCATCAGGCCGAGGAAGTTTCGACCTTGGAAAAGGAGATGTTGCTGAACGTGCTCGACCTCCGCAGCCTGGCCGTCCGCGACATCACCACGCCGCGCCGTAACGTTCTGTTCCTCGACCTCGATGAGTCGTTCGCGGAAAACCTGCGGCTGGCGAAGACTTCAGGGCACACCAGGTTTCCCCTCTGCCGGCGGCATCTCGACGAGACGGTCGGTCTCATTCACATCAAAGACTTGCTCACACTCGCGGGCGAGCCGGACCCGAACCTGCTCGCCATCAAACGCGAGCTGCTCGTCGTGCCGGAAATGTTGCCACTCCCACGTTTGCTCGATCTTTTTCTCAGTCGACACGCGCACATGGCTCTCGCGCTGGATGAATTCGGCGGTGCCACCGGCATCGTGACCCTCGACAATGTGCTCGAGGAATTGGTGGGTGAAATTCAAGACGAGTCCGATCGCGAGCCGCCAAAGATCGAGCGCCTCAGCGCGGAGGAATTCATCGTCCGCGGTCAGCTTTCGTTGCACGAGTTGCGCGCTCAGACCGATCTCAGAATGGAAAGCGAAGAGGTCACCACCGTGGGCGGTTACATCACCGAACGGCTTGGCCACCTCCCGAAGGAAGGCGACACGCTGCGGGTGGACGGCTATCGCGCGACCGTGACGAAGTGCGATAGCCGACGCGCGCGCCGGGTGAAATTTCAGCGGAGCGTGAGCAGTTCCCAAAGCGAACACGGATGAGCGCTACGCCCGGAATTGTGACAAAAAGTTTCACCGCATTTTTCGAATCCGAAAAATCGAGCGGCATCCTGCTCATCCTGTGCACCGCGGTTTCGCTGGCTCTGGCCAACTCCAGTCTCGGCCCGGCTTACGTGAGGATGTGGGACGCTCCGCTCGGCGGCCTGAGCCTGTCGCATTGGGTGAACGACGCGCTCATGGCGATCTTCTTTCTCATGATCGGCTTGGAACTCGAACGTGAGCTCTACAACGGCGAACTCTCGGATTTCAAGAATGCGCTCCTCCCCATTTTCGCGGCTCTGGGCGGCCTCGCCTTTCCCGCGCTCATCCATTTTTCGTTGAATGCGGGCACGCCGACGGCTGCGGGCATTGGCATCCCGATGGCGACGGACATCGCCTTCGCACTGGGCGTGCTGGCCATCCTAGGTCGTCGCGTGCCGGCGGCGTTGAAAGTGTTCGTCGTGGCCTTCGCGGTCATCGACGATTTGTGCGCCATCATTCTCATCGCCGTCTTTTACACGGCGAAGTTTTCGCTGCTCTACCTGGCCGGCGCGTTGACGGTTTGGGCGTTGCTCATCGCGGCGAATCGCTTGTTTAAGGTGAGGGCGCTCACGCCGTATCTCATCGGCGGCGCTTTGATGTGGTTCTTCATGTTTCGCTCGGGCGTCCATGCCACGATTGCTGGAGTGCTGCTCGCCTTCACTCTGCCGTTTTCCGCCCGAGCGGATGACGCCGAATCGCCTTCGCACAAGCTCGAGCACTTCCTGCACAAGCCGGTCGCGTTCGTCATCCTGCCGATCTTCGCGCTCGCGAACACCGCCATCCTGATCGACGCGAACTGGGGAGCTGCCTTAACGAGTGCCAACAGTCTCGGGATTATCGGCGGCCTGGTCCTGGGAAAACCGCTGGGCATCGCGCTTTTGAGCTTCCTGGCGGTCGCGTTCGGCGTTTGCAAGTTGCCGCCCGCTCTGGATTGGCGGCACATCTTCGGCGCCGGCCTGCTGGGGGGGATCGGCTTTACGATGTCGATCTTCATCACGAATCTCGCTTTCGTCGGCGACGCGGACGCGATCAATGCCTCGAAGATAGCCACGCTGGCCGCTTCGCTCGCTGCAGGTCTGGTGGGCATCGTGTGGCTTGGATGGTGTTGCCGACAAGCCCACGAACGCTTGGCCGACTAATCGATCAATCGCTGCTCGATGCCGCTGTAGGCGTCGATGCGGCGATCGCGCAGGAAAGGCCAATGTGTGCGTTGCACGTCCAGGTTGTTCCAGATGACGTCAGCCATCACTATCTCTTCGCGATCGACGCTGCCTTTCGCGAGAATCTGGCCATCCGGTGCGACGAGGAAGCTTTGCCCCCAGAACTCAAGACCGGGCCCGCCCACTGGCGCTTCATGGCCGACGCGGTTCACGGCCGCCACATAGCAGCCGTTCGCGATCGCGTGACTGCGTTGCATCGTTTCCCAAGCGGAATGTTGCGCGACGCCGTATTGCTCTTTCTCCGCCGGATGCCAGCCGATGGCGGTGGGGTAAAAGAGCAACTGCGCTCCACGGAGCGCGGTCAGGCGCGCGGCTTCCGGATACCATTGATCCCAGCAGACGCAGACGCCGATGTTGCCCTGCGTCGTGGTCCAGGCTTTGAAGCCGAGATCGCCGGGCGTGAAGTAGAACTTCTCATAAAACGCCGGGTCATCCGGGATGTGCATCTTGCGGTACTTCCCCATGAATGTGCCGTCCGAATCGATGATCGCGGCGGTGTTGTGGTAAACACCGGCCGCGCGTTTCTCGAAAAGCGACGCCACGATGACGACGCCGCACTCGCGCGCGATTTCCTCCAGTCGTGCGGTCGTCGGTCCCGGCACTTCTTCGGCGAGCGCGAAGTTTGCGTGATCTTCCGCCTGGCAAAAATATTGCGAGCGAAAGAGCTCCGGCAGACAAACGATCTGCGCGCCTTGCTTCGCGGCGTCGCGCATAAACGCGATCGCTTTCTCCAGATTGGCCGCGGGATCGATCCCGCACTGCATCTGGACCAGCGCGACGCGTGATTGTCCGGGCGTCGCCATAGTTCACATAAGTCGCATACGACCTATGAGCACGCTCACTTTACCGAATCCGCGGGCACAATCTTGACGCTCTCCACGTTCATCCGTTTCACCGGACGATCGGGCGCAGTCGTAGGCGTGGTCGCGATTTTTTCCAGCACATCGTCGCCTTTGATCAGCTTCCCGAACGCGGTGTATTGCCCGTCGAGAAACTTCGGCGCGCCGTGGCAGATGAAGAACTGGCTTCCCGCGGAATTCGGATCCTGCGAACGCGCCATCGAAAGCACGCCCCGCTCGTGCGTCTTAGGATTGAACTCGGCGTCGATCTTGTAACCCGGATCGCCCGTGCCCCAACGGCTCTGCTTCGATTCGTCTTTCGTCAACGGATCGCCGCCCTGGATCATGAAGCCCTTGATCACACGATGAAACGCGGTGCCATCATAGAATCCTTCGCGCGCCAGTTTCTTGAAATTTGCCACCGTCTTCGGCGCCACATCATCCCAGAACTCGGCGACCATTTCGCCCTCGCTGGTCTTGATGATGGCGACTTCGTTGGCGGCTGGGCTGGGTGATGGACTCATGGCTGGTGTGGTGGTGGGTGATGGAGTTGCAGTGGCTTCCTGGCTGAAAGCGTTGGGCGCGATCAGTGCGATCGCCGCGAGGCAACCGAGGATGTTGAATTTCATGGCCCGCACCCTAACGGCCCAAGCCGAAGGTTCAACGCCCAACCGAAAAAATGCGCCGCGCCTCCATCGCCCGGGGGCGCGACGGAGGGCGGCGTTGGATTTGGCCAAGGCGTCGACTACTTCTTGCGTGTGTAGCTGATCTCCATCGTCTTCGCTTCCGTGCCGCGGGAATTATCGTACCAGTCGAAAGTATGGTGATCGTTGTCCACGAGCTTGATCACCTCGCGAATTTTCATCGGCATCCCGGGCATCATCTCCGCCTCCGCCGTGAAAGTGAACGTCTTCGTCGCGGCATCGTAAGTCCCTTCCGACATCATGATGCCGGTCGCCATATTGTCCGCCCACGTGGAAACGAATTTTTTCTTCACGTTGTCATAGCCCTCCAGCGCGCGCCCTTTGAAATCCATCTCCATCATCTTCCCGTCCGGCCCCGGCATGGGAATTTTGCCAGCGACGTCCGCTTCAAAGTAGCGCCCATCCATGATCGCCTTCCGCACGGCCGTGCCTTTCGACTCCGTGGGCGGCGCTTTCGGATCGGGATCCATCCACATCTTGATCGTGTAATCCCAACTGCCCGCCATTTGCGCGAGCAGCTTGTGATTGTCGTTCAACTCGGCGAGCGCCATCATTTGCTTCATCATCTCTTCGTCGCTCGGCTTTTGCGCGGAAGCCGCGGCGCCATCAGCCTTCGGCGCAGCCGCTGTTTTCTCTTCGCTGAACGCGGGCGCGGCGAGACAGAGCGTCGCCAAAGCCACCAAACACATCACGGAACGCCATCCGCGCACTTTCCCAGTTAACATTGTCCCAGTTTTCATGACGCGATTGTCTCGGAGCCCCGCGGCCTCCGTCAAGACAGGAGATGTGCCGCCTAAGCCGGGAAACGTCCCGCGTGGAACAACCCGGTCGTTTCCGGCAGCCCGAGCGCGAGATTCATCGCCTGCACCGCCTGGCTGGCCATGCCTTTCCCGAGGTTATCGAGCGCCACCATGATGGCCGCGCTTCCCTCTGCCATCGCCAGGCTGAGGTCGGCGAAATTACTCCCCGTCACTGCGGCCACGCGCGGGCTGGTCTCGACCAGCCGGACAAACGGCTCGTCCGCGAACGTTGCTCGCACGCGCTCAATCAAATCGACGCCCGGCAATGCGAATTGCACCGTCGCAAAGATTCCGCGCACAAACGGGCCGCTCTGCGGAACAAACGCGAGGTGTCCTTTAATCGCGCAAGCCGCCATCGCCATCCGCACTTCCGCGAGATGTTGATGCGTCAGCACCTTGTAAGCGCGAAAATCATTCGCCCGCATCGGATGATGCGTCCCCGCGCTTGCCGCCGTCCCGCTCCCGCTCGAGCCCGTCACCGCGCTGGCCGCGATGAACCCGACCTCGAGTCCACGCAAAGGCAAAAGCGCGAGCTCTAACGCCGTCGCGAAACAACCGGGACATGCGATCCGGCGCGCACCCGCGAGCGCGCCGCGATTCCACTCCGGCAGACCGTAAACAAAATCGTCGGACGCGCGAAAATCAGCCGACAAATCGAGCAGCAAGAGACGCTCGTAAATCTCCGCGGCCCGCCACTCCGTCTCCAGATCAGGCAGAAGTTTCGCCAGCTCGCCGTGTGGCAGCGCGGAAAAAACGACCAGCTCTTCGCTCCCGGAAAAATCACGCCACGCGATCGCGTTCTCGAAATTTCCCGGCACCACGCCGCGCAAATTCGGATGCGCTTCCGCAAAAGCCTCACCGCCTAACGAGCGCGAAGTCCCCCGCACCCTGGCCACGTTCGGATGCTGCGAAAGCCAGCGCAGCAGCTCGCCCCCGCCGTAACCCGACGCGCCCAGAATGACCGCGTCAAACTGCATGGGGAGCGGGAAGATGGGGCCGCAGTTTATCGAGCACGATGTCGCCTAATTGCCGCGCATTCGAGCGCGCGTTCGCCGCGGGCAAACCAAGCCCTTCCACGAAACGCGTGCCCACGCGGTTGTCAGTCGCCGGTCCGGTCACGACATCCACGTTCAACCCAAACGCGCTTCGGAAATGCTCGACCGCGCCCGCCACGCCCACCGGATCGTTCGCGCACAGGATGTGCACCTTGCCCCAAGCCTGCAGTTCCTTGTCGGTTAAAATCGTCTGCACTCCGTACTCGCCCATGATGCCATCGCCCGTCTCCGCAATAATGAGATCCACCTCACGCGCGGCCAGTTCGCTCAAGATCACGCGCGCGATCCGCGCCGAAGTTTCCGGCCCAGTGCACGCCACGCCCGCATCAGTGAAATCGAGCACCGCCTCCGCGCCGTAATCACGCATCGAAAGCACATCGCGCATCAGGCTCACGCCCGTCAATTTCGCGCCGCCCACGCGATAACCCTCCTGCGAGAGCCGGCGCACGAGGGCACAGGCCGCATGCGTTTTGCCCGCATTCATGCACGTCCCCGCGATGTAGATCACCGGCACCGGCCTGGCTTCCGGTCGTCCTTTCACCGCGGCGGAATCAATCGACGCCGGCTGCCCCACGCGGCTTCCAAACTCCGGAAACAGGAGCACCTGCCCGAGAATCTCGATTTGAAACGGCGCGCCCACATCCGGGCTTCCGGAAACCGCGTGACCGATCACACCGCCCACATTCAAGAGGTGCAAAGCGTCGCCCGGCTTCACCGCGGTCGGCATCACGCCTTCGTAACCTTGCAACGCATTTCGATGACCGAGCGCGCCCACCACCACATCGCCATCATGCAGCACGCTTAAACGTCCATGCACATCTTCGAGCTGATTATAGACGCTCTTCTCCCCACGAATCCGACCCACCACGACTGCCCCCGGACGCGCTTCGATTTCCTCCGTCAACGTCACCTGCCGGCCGAGCCGGAGATTGCGCGTCACGGAAGCGATCTTGTCTAGATGCGTTCGAATCATGATTCCTCATCCTTCCGCGCACTCATCGCCAGCATTTGCGGGACTCCAAAAATTTTCGCATACGCCGCCGCTTCCGCTCCGCTCCAAAGCGAGGTCGCTTCGCCATAACTCGCGATCTTGGAATTCATCAAACTCTGCGGCGACCGCACCCCTTCGATCACAAACGAATGCGGTCGCAAGAGCAGCCGCACCTCGCCAGAAACCGCCGTCTGACTCGAAGTGAGGAACGCCTCCAGATCACGCGCCAGCGGATCGAAGAAATGTCCCTCGTGCAAAAGCCCGCCGTAAAGGTTTCCGAGAGTTTCCTTCCAGAACATCTGCTTCCCAGTGAGCACCAGCTTCTCGAGTTCGCGATGCGCCGCGATCAACAAATGCGCCGCCGGCGCCTCGAAACCAACCCGCCCTTTGATTCCAAGAATCGTGTCGCCCAGATGAATCCCGCGCCCGATTCCATAGCGGCCTCCGACCTGATTCAACTCCTCCACAATCGCGACCGCATCCGCCACCTTCCCGGCTATTTTAGCCGGCACGCCACCCTCGAAACCCAGCGTGATCGTCACGGGCGCGAGCGCTGGATCGATCGTGCCGCCCGGGTACGCTTCCTCCGGCAAATGCTGCCACGGATCGTGCGTTTCCTTCCCTCCGATGCTCGTGCCCCACATCCCTTCGTTGATGCTGTAGCGCTCGATCTTTTCCGGAAATTCAAACCCGCGCGTCGCCAGAAACGCGCGTTCTTCCGCACGACTCGGCGCCAGATCACGGATCGGCGCGAGGATTTCCAGCTGCGGCGCGAGCGTGCGAAAGGCCACATCAAATCGCACTTGATCATTCCCCGCACCGGTCGAGCCATGCGCCAACGCAGTCGCCCCAATTTCCTCCGCGTAACCGACCACCCGTCGCGCCTGACAAACCCGCTCCGCGCTCACCGAGAGCGGATACAAACTGCCGCGCAATACATTGCCGAAAATCAAAAACCGCAAGTAATCGCGAAAGAGTTCCGCGCGCGCATCGATTGTCCGATGCGAAGCCGCGCCGAGATCAGCGGCCAGCTTTTCAATGCGCGCCAATTCCGCCGCATCAAACCCGCCGGTGTTCACCGTAACGGTATGCACTTCGCGTCCCTGCTCGCGCAGCCAGAGAACGCAATACGACGTGTCGAGGCCGCCGGAAAAAGCGAGAAGCGTGCGTGCGGGTGCATTCATGACCAGTCGAACAATCGCGCGCTCGTCTCCTTGAGAAACTCTTTCCGCTCCGCCAGCCACGCCTGCGATTGTTGAAGTTCCTTCTTCATCTCATCGAAGTGCAACCCCGGCGCGGCCGCGTCGTCCACCGCAGGTACGAAAGTGCCATCCTGTAGCTGCCGCGCCACCGTCGCGTAAGCATCGCGAAACGGCATTCCATCCGCGGCCAACTGGCAGGCGTTATTCGCGGCGTGCAACTCTGCGGTTGAAGCCGTGGTGCATGCCTTCTCATTAATTTTGAGCCCCGGAAGCAAGTGCGCGAGGACGGCGAAAAGCTCCGCGCCTTTCGCGGTGATTTCGAGCAGCGGCGCTTTCAGTAATTGATGATCGCGGTGATAACTCGATGGCAACCCGCCCGCCAGTTCCGCGAGCAATCCGGACAACCCGCGCAGCTCGCGACAACGCCCGCGCGCCAATTCCAGCACATCAGGATTCCGCTTCTGCGGCATCAAGCTGGAGCCGGTGGTAAATGCATCCGGCAACCGCACGAATCCAAATTCCTCCGTGCTCCAAAGGAGCAAATCCCAAATCGCGTTTTCCAGCGTCCCCGCCGCTGAGACGATCCACGCCGCGACCGCCTGCTCGTGCCGGCCGCGTCCGTTCATCACGTCGATCGGACTGCGCTGCACGCGCGAAAATCCAAGCAGCTCCGCGCTCCTTTTCCGGTTAATCGCTACTGGCACGCCGAAGCCCGCCGCAGCACCGAGCGGCGAGCGATCGAGCCGCGACCAAATCGCCGGCAGTTGTTCCAGTTCTTCCAGTAACCCTTCCGCAAACGCACTCGCCCACATG
This sequence comes from Chthoniobacterales bacterium, assembly GCA_039915555.1. Classification (GTDB taxonomy): domain Bacteria; phylum Verrucomicrobiota; class Verrucomicrobiia; order Chthoniobacterales; family UBA10450; genus JACCTI01. Next base: position 64,690 of record JBDSNB010000044.1, read on the forward strand.
CCCCAACTCGAAGGCATCGCGCGTCGCAGATGCGTGTAACCAGGAAGTGGCGAGTCCGCATGCTCACGAGCAAATGAGAGAAAAGCCGACGCGCAACGCTCCAACGTTTCACCCAGATCGAGCAACCGCGCGCGCATCAACAAACGCAGTGCGGTCTGCACCTGATCATTGCGCGAGCGCGCAAGATGAATCCGCCGCCCGGTGGTGCCGAGTCGCTGCGTCAGCGCCACTTCCAGCGTGGTGTGTCCGTCTTCTTGTTCCGGAGTAATCGTGAGCTCGCCGCGTTCCGCCTCCGCTTTCAATTCTCGCAACGCACCGACCAGCGCCTTGGCCTCCGCCAGGTAGAGCAAACCGCACTCACCGAGCATGCGCGCATGCGCGGCGCTTCCCTCTGCATCGAAGGACAACAACGCGAGATCGGTCGTCCGATCGTTCCCGACCGTGAACGCGTGCAGTCGCTCATCGAGCGGCAGGTCTTTCGCCCAAAGCGTCTCAGGCATGCGCCACCTCCGGTTTCGTCATCCGCGCGAAGTAGGCCTGCGCCAGCTTGCGATAAAATTGCGTGCCGGCCTCAAGTTCCTCGAACAGCAAATATTCGTTAGGGCGATGACTTCGGGCGGTGTCGCCCGGACCGGCTTTCACCGCCGGAATTTCGCGCAGGAAGGCCCAATCCGACGCGGTGGCGGAACCCACTGGCACCGCGCGACCCGCCGCTTCCAACGCGGCTTGAACAATCGGTTCCGCGCCATCGGTCGCCACCGCTTCGTAACGTCCGGAGTGGACGGTGACTTCACTTTCCAGCGCGGCATCGATGGTCGCTGCCAGCTTGGCGTGATCGAGATTCGGCGTCGTGCGCAGATCGACGAAGAACTCGCAACGATCCGGCACTTGATTGCGCGCCAAACCGCCGGCGATTTGCGTCACTTGCGCGGCCGTTTCGCCTAACGAAGCGTGAGGCGGAAATTTCATCTTCGCCAAGACTGCCACATCACGCGCCGCTTTATGGATCGCGTTCTCGCCCAGCTCAGCGTGCGCGACGTGCGCCGCTTCGCCATGCGCGGTGCAACGCAAGATCAATATCCCGCGCTGCGCGTTGCAAATTTCCAGCGAGGTCGGCTCGCCGATCACGGCGGCGTCGATCGCGCCGAGCTTGGGCTTCGTGGCGCGCACTCCTTCGCCACCGGCCTCTTCCTGAGCGACGAATGCGAACGTCAACCGACCAGCGAGCGGGGCAGTCTTTAATTCACGCGCGGCGAGAATCATCGCGGCGACGCATCCCTTCGCATCATTCGCGCCCAAACCAACCAGACGGTCGGTTGTGACCAGCGGAATCTGCGGATCGCTCTCCCAACCGGCGCAGGCTGGGACGGTATCGAGGTGGCTGATCAGCAAAAGATGCGGCCGCGCTTCCGTCCCGAGACTGATCCAAAGATTGTCGCCTTCGCGTTCCACCGCGAAGTCTTCGGCGCGCAAAAACTCCGAGAGTTGATCGGCGAGCGCGCGCTCGCTCCCGGAGACGCTCGGAATCGAAACCAGCCACTCGAGCAGTTGCGCCGCTTTCACGAGCTGGCTTCGGTGGGCCGCTGCGTCACGACCATGGTGCCGCTGCCTTCATTCGTGAAAACCTCCGCCAGGATTGCATCGGCGAGCACGCCGGAAACCAGATGCACGCTGTGCACTCCCGCGGCGAGCGCAGCGCGCGCCGCCGTGATCTTCGGACGCATGCCAGTCTGGATGGCGCCGTTGTTTTCCAACTCGTCGAGTTTCGCGAGGTCGACCAACGGAAGAAGACTCCGCGCGTCTTCCGGGTTCGAAAGCAGACCGGGCGCTTTCAAGACAAAGAAAAGTTTCTCGGCCCCGAGCGCACCGGCGATTGCCGCCGCCACCGAATCCGCGTTCGTATTCAGAACCTGATGCGCGCTGTCAGCGGTGAAAGGTGCGATCACGGGCACGTAGTGGCCGTCAATCAAATGCCGCAGGAGACGCGGCTCTACTTTTTCGATATCGCCGACGCAGCCGAAATCCACCGTCTTGCCATCGATCGCGATCGGAGGCCGCCGCCGGCTTTGCAGCAATCCGCAATCCTGCCCCGACAAACCAACCGCCGGCAAACCAGCCGCTTGCAAGTCCGCGATGAGATCCATCTGTGCGCGGCCCTTTAACGCCATCTTGGCCGCTTCCAAAGTCTCCGGTGAAGTGACGCGACGACCAGCTACTTTGTGAGTCGTTAGGCCGAGGCGCTCCGCGAGCGCGTCCACCGCCGGCCCACCGCCGTGCACGATCACGAGCGGAATCGCAAAGCTGGAAAGGAGCGCGAGCTGACCGCAGACGCTTTGGCGCAAGGCGAGGTCAGCCAGGATGTCGCCGCCGATTTTGACGACGAACGGTTTGTCGCGAAACGCGCGCACATATTTAGCGGCGTCTTTCAGCGGATCGAATGGAGAGCGGGTCGGCATTTTAGTTCAGCAACCAG
>JBDSNB010000253.1:0-7727 GCA_039915555.1 Chthoniobacterales bacterium
ACCGTCGCTGGCGGGAAGGCGCCTTGCCGGCTCTTAATTGTGTTAAACGCGATGATGCCTGCGACCGCGACGACGTGCAGCACGAGCACGATGAGGAGCGCGCGCGAGAGCTTCATATTCGGCTCCGACATCTCTTCGTAGTCCATCTCGTCGGGGACGTTCATCGAGCGATGCGCCGTGCTGGCGCGGAGCTTTTTCTTGGGCGTGAGGAGTCTTGGTATTTTCATGGCTGGGATTTCAGGGCGTGGACGAGGGCGCGGAATTGGTCGCCGCGATCGGCGTAGCTTTTGAACATGTCGAAAGAGGAAGTGCCGGGAGAAAAGAGAACGATCTCGCCGGGTTTGGCGGTGGCATGCGCGCGCTCGACGGCGTCGGCGATCGAGACCGCGATTTCACACGGCACCACGCCCTCCCAGTCTTTGCAGATGCGGCCTGACATCTCGCCCATCAAAACCGTGGCGCGCACCTTCTCGGCCACGAGGTCGCGCAAGGTGGAGAACTCGAAACCCTTGTCCTTGCCGCCTGCGATCAGGATGACCGGTTTGGTTTGCGCGAGGAGCGCTTTCTCGACCGCGTCGAGGTTGGTCGCTTTCGAATCGTTGATATAGCCGACCCCGTCGAGCTCCCGCACAAACTCGAGCCGGTGCGGCCGCGGCTCGTAGGCGCTGAGCGGCGGAACCATTTGCTCGAAGGTGAGGCCGCGCGAAAGACCGACCGCCAGCGCGGCCATGATGTTCTCGATATTGTGCGAGCCGCGCAGTTTCGTTTCCGCGAGACGCAAGACGGGCTCGTTTCGATAAACAATCGCACCTTCGGCGAGCCGGAAATCGGCGCGGTCGTCGTAGGCGCTGAAGGTAATCTTGCGCGCCCGCATCGGCGGCAATTCTTCGACCGCGTTCACGACCGCGACGTCGTCTTCCGTTTGGTAATCGAAAATCCGGAGCTTGGCCGCGCGGTAGTCGGCTAACGAGCGGTAGCGATCGAGATGGTCGGGCGCGAAATTTAACCAGACGCTGACGGACGGCCGGAAGGTGGTGATCGTTTCGAGCTGGAACGAACTCACCTCGACCGTCAGAACGTCGAGATCGCGCCCTTCGCGCGCCACTTCGGAGAGCGGTTTCCCGATGTTGCCGCAGGCGACCGTGCGCTGTCCGCAGGCGCTTAGCATTTGCGCGAGCAGCTCCGTCGTCGTCGTCTTCCCGTTCGTGCCCGTGATCGCGACCACCGGCGCGTTGCAAGAACGCCAGCCAAGCTCGAGCTCGCCTATCGTCTGAATCTTTTTCGAGGAAAGATTCTGCGCGAGCGCGGAAGACGGATCGATCCCCGGACTCAATACCACCATTTCATAATGGCCCGGATCGCTTTCCGCGGTCGGTCCGCAGAGCACTTCAATCCCGCGCGCGCGCAGACCTTCGATCGTGGTTTTGAGAATGGTCCTCTCCTCCGCACTATCGAGCACAGTGACGGCGGCGCCTTCGTCGCGCAGGAGATGCGCTGCCGCGGTGCCACTCAAGCCCGCCCCCAGCACTGCCACTTTTCGATCGGTGTAACGCATTCGTTTACCTCAATTTCAAAGTGGCCAGACCGAGGAGCGCGAAGACCGCGGAGAGAATCCAAAACCGCACGATGACGGTGTTTTCCTTCCAGCCACTGAGCTCGAAATGGTGGTGAATCGGCGACATCTTGAGGATGCGTTTGCCGGTTAATTTGAAACTCAAAACTTGCAGAATGACGGAGGTCGCTTCGAGCACGAAGACGCCGCCCACGACCGTGAGAAGCAGTTCCTGTTTGCAACAAATCGCGACCACTCCGATGAACCCGCCGATGGCCAGCGATCCGGTGTCGCCCATGAAAACTCGCGCCGGGTGACAGTTGAACCAAAGGAACCCCAGCCCCGCGCCCACCAGCGCTGAGCAGAGGACCGTGAGCTCGCCGGTGAACGGATAAAACGGCACCTGGAGGTATTCCGCGATGCGAAAATTACCGCCCGCATAAGTGAGCAAGGCGTAGGTGAAAGCGACCATGATGGTACACCCGGTGGCGAGCCCATCGAGCCCGTCGGTCAGGTTGACCGCGTTCGACGCGCCCGCGATCACGATCGCGAAAAAGACAAAGGTGAAGAGCCCCATGTTTGCGATCACCGGGGCTTTAAAGAATGGCAGATAAAGCGAACGCGCCTGCACTTCGAGCAGCGGACTGGTGAGGAAAACGACCGTCACCACGCCCGCCACGATGAGCTGGACGAGCAACTTGAGCCGGCCGCTGATGCCATCCGATTTCTTCTTCGTGACCTTGAGGTAATCATCCACAAACCCGAGCCCGCCGAGCACGACCATGGCGAAAAGCGCGAGCCAGACGAAGCGGTTATCCGGCCGCGCCCAGAGCGCTCCCGAGATGACGACCGAGCCGATAATGAGCACGCCGCCCATCGTCGGCACGCCTGCTTTGCCGCCGTGCAGTTCGGCCAGGCGATGCACTTCTTTCGCGGTCCGGATCGGCTGGCCGATTTTCAGCGAGATCAACTTCCGAATGACAAAATTTCCGAAGAGCAAACAGATTGCGAACGCGGTGATGGCTGCCGCCACGCTGCGAAACGTCACGTAAGTGAAGACGTTCAGTCCGGCGACCTGCTCGCTCCAGATATGCAGGTAGTACATCATGGCGAGTGGCTGAGCGCTGATTGTTGCTGACCAAATTCTTCCAGGACGCGTTCGGTGCGCGCGGATCGGCTGCCCTTTACGAGAACCAAATCTCCGGGCGCCACGAGGTTCACCAAAACTTCCGCGGCCTGTTTCGGATCCATCACCGAGGTGACCTGCGCGAGACCCGCGCGTTCCGCGGCGCGCGCGATGGCGGCCCCGACTTCGCCAATCGCGATGAGATGATCGATCCGCAACTCGGCCGCGCATTCGCCCACTTCCGCGTGGCCGCGCTCTGATTCCACGCCCAACTCGCTCATCTGTCCAAGAACGGCGATGCGTCGGCCGTCCGCGTCGAGTTCCATCAGCGTGCGCAAGGCCGCCTTCATCGATTCCGGGTTGGCGTTGTAGCTATCGTCGAGGAACTGCACCCCATTGATGTCGCGCAATTGCAGGCGCGCTTTCGTGAGCGGCGCGGAGGCGAGGCCCGAGGCGCATTCTTCAGTCGATACGCCAAAGACGCGACCGGCCGCGACCGCGAGAAGCGCGTTCTGCACCATGTGCATTCCCGGCACCGGAAGTTGTGCGCGGCAGCGATGCGCGCCTTCCATGATAGTAAATTCGGAGCCGCTCGCGCTTTGCGTAATGTCTTCCGCGAGGACCGTCCCGCTTTTCACCCCGGCGAGCACCACCTTCGCGCGCGTACGCTGCGCGATCGACTCGCTAAAGGAATCGTCGCCGTTCAGAATTAAGGTGCCCTCCGGGGCCAGGGCTTCCGCCAGCGCGCCTTTCTCCGCCGCGATCGCTTCGCGCGAACCCATAAACTCGATGTGGGCCACGCCGACATTCGTAATGATGCCGACATCCGGCGCAGCGAGCGCGGCGAGGACGGCAATCTCGCCGGGATGATTCATCCCGAGTTCCCAGACCGCGATCTCATCTTCCGCGGTCGCCTCCAACATCGTGCGCGGCAAGCCGATGTGATTGTTGAAATTGGCTTCCGTTTTCGTGACGCGAAAACGCCGACCGAGCGCAGCTGCCACGAAATCCTTGGTGCTCGTTTTGCCGTTGCTGCCAGTGATCGCGATCACCTTCAACGGCAGGCAACGCCGATAGCCAGCCGCGATTTGCTGATAGCCAACCAGCGGGTCGGCTACGCGCACGAGGGCGAACGTTTTTGGCACGGTGCCCTTCCAATCGACATCGACCAGTGCCCCCGCCGCGCCGCGGCTTGCGCCCTGTTCGACGAAACTGTGGCCGTCGAAATTCTCGCCGCGAATCGCGACAAAGAAATCGCCTGCCTGGATCGTGCGCGAATCGGTGCTGATGCGCGTGATGACGCGTTGCGGGTCGGGCGCAGTGAGGGTGCCGCCGGCGTACTCGGCGATTTGGGAAAGGGAGAGCGGGTCCATTTTGGTTTAACGCGGGTCGTTGGTCTCGCGCATCACGAGAAATCCACCGGGTTGTCATCGAGGGCGCGGCGAGCCACCTGAAGATCGTCGAAAGGGACGGTGTGATCGGCAAACTCCTGGTAGGCCTCGTGGCCTTTGCCCGCGATCACTACGATGTCGCGGGGTTGCGCGAGAGCGATGGCGCGCGCAATCGCGGCGGCGCGTTCCGTTATTTTTTCGTAGCGCTCGGAGCGGAAACCTTTTTCCACCTCCGCGATGATCGCGTCCGGATCTTCCTTCCGCGGATTGTCGGAGGTGACGATGCTGAAGTCCGCATTCTCGTCTGCAGCGCGCGCCATGAGCGGACGTTTTTGGCGGTCGCGATCGCCGCCGCAACCGAAGACGACGATCAGTTTGCGCGGTGAAAGTTCGCGGCAGGTTTTCAGCACGTTGAGCAACGCGTCGGGCGTGTGCGCGTAGTCGACGAAGACTTGAAACTGCCGCTTGGCCGCGACCGCTTCCAGCCGTCCCGGCACTTGGGGCGATTTCGCGAGGCTCAGAATTGCGTCGCGCAAACTGATCCCGAGGCTGGTGGCAGCGGCGAGCGCGGCGAGGGAATTGGCGACATTAAAGCGCCCGATGAGCGGCACACGCACGAGATAACTCTTCCCGCGCGCGTCCAGTTGAAAGGAAGTGCCGCCAAATTCCGGGCGATAATTCGAGGCGCGATAATCGGCACGCGCGCTCATCCCGTAGGTGAGGACGGGAACATCCTTTCCCAGCCGGTCGACGAGTTTTTCCCCGAAGCGATCGTCGATGTTCACGACCGCGACCGCCTTCTTTTTGTGCGTTTGCTGCGCGAGATCGGTGAACAGTTTCACCTTCGCGTCGAAATAATTCTCCATCGTGCCGTGAAAATCGAGATGGTCCTGCGTGAGATTCGTGAAGACGGCCACGTCCCATTCGAGGCCACGCGTGCGTTCTTGCGCGAGGGCATGTGAGGAAACTTCCATGGCGGCCGCTTTGCAGCCGGCGTTGACGATTTGCGCGAGCAATTCCTGCAGCTCGAGCGCAAACGGCGTGGTCCGCACCGCCGGCAAAACGCGTTCGCCGATCTCGTAGCGGACCGTGCCGATCAATCCGCAACGCATCCCCGCCTTTTCGCAGATGTGTTTGATCAGAAACGTGGTGGTGGTCTTGCCGTTCGTTCCCGTGACCGCGGCCATTTTTAAGCGCCGCGCCGGCCGGTCGTAAAACGCCGCCGACAGATCGGCCAGCGCGACCCGCGTATCGGCCACCTGCACCCAAGTGGCGGGCCCTTGTTGCGCTTCGCGCTCCGCCACGATCACGGTCGCACCTCTTTCCACCGCCTGATCGATAAACTGGTGGCCATCGCTTTTTTCGCCGCGGAGCGCAACGAAGAGGCCGTTTTTTTGCACGCGCCGCGAATCATACGCGATGCTCTCCACCGTGCGATCGGCCGGTCCCACGATGGCCTGGGTCGAAACGGCGGGAAGAAGAGTTTTGAGCAGCATGAGGTCTAGGCAAACGGGCACAGCGCGCTCAACGGCGGGTCGGATTGGTTAAGGCGACTTGTCCTGCCGGGACCGCTCTCCTGATTTCCTCATGCGGCTCAAGGTCGAGATAGCGCGCCGCTTTTTCGGCGATGCGCGCAAAGATGGGGGCGGAGACGGTGCCGCCGTAGTTTTCGCCGGCTTTCGTTTTCGCATCGTCGAGCACGACGAGCGCGACGAACTCCGGCTTGTCCGCTGGCATGTAACCGGAGAAAGAGACGACATATTTGCCCTGCGCGTAGCCGCCTTTGGGGTCGACTTTTTGGGCGGTGCCGGTCTTCCCGCAAATCTCAAATCCGGGGACGGCAGCGCCTGCCGCGGTGCCACGATCGCTGACCACGCCGCGGAGCGCGGTGCTGATTTGTTGCGCGGTCTTCGGATCGATTACCTGCCGGACGACGGTGGGAGAAAAGTTGCTCACGGTTTGTCCGTCGGCGGTCGTGACGGATTTTACGATGCGTGGCGCGACAAGTTTGCCGCCATTCGCGATCGCGGCCATCGCGACCGTCATCTGCAAAGGCGTGACGCCGACCTCGTGACCCATCGGAATGCGGGTGATCGATATCTTGCTCCAGGATTGGGGCGCACGGATGATGCCGGAAATTTCGCCCGGCAATTCGATGCCGGTGCGGTCGCCAAAACCGAAACGACGGATGTATTCGTAGAATTTTTGTTCGCCGACGGAAAGCGCGAGCTTGGCCGCGCCGATGTTGCTCGATTTGATCAGGATGTCCTGGACGCTGATCGAGCCGTAGCCGTGGTGATCGTGCAACGGGCGGCCGCCGTAATTCCAGAGGCCGTTCTCGCAGAAGATCATCGAGTCGGGCTGCACCTTCTTTTCGTTCAAGGCCGCGGCGGCGGTCACAATCTTGAAGGTCGAGCCGGGTTCCATCATGTCGATGATGGCGCGGTTTTTCATTTGCTCGGGCTTGGTGTCGGAACGCTGGTTTAAATCGAAAGCCGGCCGGTTCGCCATCGCCAGGATCTCGCCCGTCTCGGGCCGCATCAAAATGATGGTGGCTTTCTCGGGCTGATACTCGCGCATCGCGATGTCGATTTCGTTCTCGACGATGTTTTGCAGATTCAGATCGATCGTTAGGCCGACCGTATAACCATCGCGCGGGGCGCGTTCCTGGCCGCGGTAAAGCACGAGTTCCTGCCCGGCGCGGTTGTGCTCGATATACCGGTAGCCATCCTGCCCGTGCAGATAGTCCTCCATCGACGATTCGATGCCCTGGATGCCGTGGCGGTCGAAATTTGTGAACCCGATGACGTGGCAAAGCATCGCGTTGTTCGGATAGATGCGGACCGAGTCCGACTCGAAAGCGAGACCGCGCAATTTTTGCGCCTTCATTTCCTCACGAATCTCAATCGCGACCGCCTTTGGCACTTCGCGCTGGAGGACGATGTAGCGCCGCTTGCTGCTGAGCTTTTCCGTCAACTCTGCGGCCGGCAAGTTCAGCTTCTCCGCGAGCAACGCGACGAGCGGTTCGAGTTTGGTGACATGCGTGGCGTCGGCCACCACGGTCTCGACCGGCACGTTATGCGCGAGAATTTCGCCGTTCGCATCCAGGATGGCGCCGCGCTGGGCGAAGATCGGCTTCTTATCGACGTTCTGTTCCGCCGCGAGGCCGGCGTACTCGTCGTGCTTGATGATTTGCAGATAGACGAGCCGAAATGAAAACGCGCTGAACAGCACCGTGAAGGCGATGCAAATCAGTGCGCAACGTGTTCGGCAGTTCCACTTCATCTGCCGGTCCGCTGGTTAACGACTGGTTGAATGGCGTCGTCCGCGACCGGCAAACCGGCGGGCGAATTCAGACGCACGATGTTGTGCTCCGCGATCGGGATCATCTGGAGGTAACCCTCTTTTAAGCGGCGCTGGAGCGCGGAACGCGAAGTGAGCGCGGCGATCTGCACACTGGCCACATCGTTCTGGCTACGGACGTTCGTGAGTTCGTTCTCGAGAGCTTTCTTGCGGTCGCCCAAATGATAAAGCTGGACCGTGAGGTAAACATAAATGAGGCCGGTGAGCGCGAGGAAACCCGTCAGGATGACCCAGCGGACGAGCGACGCGGCGTTGACCGTGTTGTATTCTTTTCTGCGTTGCCGTTGCATTTAGT
>JBDSNB010000159.1:0-13190 GCA_039915555.1 Chthoniobacterales bacterium
AAACCATCGTCGACACCGTTTACTCCGCCTTCGGATATCAGGGGCAAAAATGTTCCGCCTGCTCGCGTTTGATCGTGATGGAGGAGAACTACGATCGCGTCGTCGAGCGCTTGATCGCCGCCACCGCTAGTCTGCGCGTCGGCGATCCGCAAGAACCCGGCATCACCGTCGGCCCAGTCGTCGATGAAAAAGCCTACAAGCGCATCCTGGAGCGCATCGAGCACGGCAAAACCGAAGCCACCCTCGCCTATCAAGCGACCGAAATTCCCGCGGACGGTTATTTCATCCCGCCGACGATTTTCACCGATGTGAAACCCGAAAGTCGCCTCGCGCAGGAGGAAATCTTCGGCCCCGTTCTAAGCGTGATCAAAGTACGCGACCTCGACGAAGCGATCCGCGTCGCCAACAACACCGAATACGCCCTCACCGCCGGCTTCTTCTCCCGCAGCCCGGCGAACATCGAGCGCGTGAAAAGTGAACTCGAAGCCGGCAACGTGTACATCAACCGCTCCTGCACCGGCGCCGTCGTCGGCCGCCATCCCTTCGGCGGTTTCAAGATGAGCGGCGGCGGCACCAAAGCGGGCGGCAGCGATTACTTGTTAAACTTCCTCTTCCCGCGCGTGGTCACGGAAAACATCATGCGCCACGGCTTCGCGCCGGAAACCACGCCGATGTATCGCGCGGAGTTCGGCGCCGGAGCGACAAACTAGGAATGCGAGTTTCGTCGACCCACCATCGCTTACTGCCGGCGGCCCTCGTGCTAGTCACCGCGATCCTCGCCGCTTTCACCGCGGAGGCGGAAGACCTTTCGAAGATTCCCGAAATCAGATCGCCGCGTGATTTCGTAAGAAAGCCAAACATCCAGTATCCATATGAGGCCAAGCGTGAGCGCCTCACGGGGAGCGGTGTCGTCGTATGGGATATTAACCCGGCGACCGGCGACGTGCTCAGGGTCCGGATGGGGCAGAGCACGGGGCACGCGATCCTCGATCAAGCGGCCGTTAGCGCCTTCCGGACGGCACATTTCCGCAACGGAACGACTACTCCGGTCAAGATTCCGATCTCTTTCTCGCTCAGCAACGAAGGGCCTGGCCCGTATGTTGTCCAAGCTGAAAATATGGACGACGTGCTGGCGGCATTCCTAGGCAAGGGAACCGTAAAAAAAGGACCAATCCCAGCGTATCCGCGCTATCCGAAGTGGACAACCAAGAGCGGCAAGGGCGTCTACGAACTGCACGCCGACAAGGACGGCAAAGTCTTCCAGGTCAAAATTCTCAATAGCAGCGGCGATGCGACCTTCGACCGCGAGGCGGTAAAGACGCTCGGCAAATGGCGGCTCGCCCGCGGCCCGCTCGTGATCGAACTGCCGCTTCGCTTCAAGCTCACGCCGACGAACTATTCCGTCGACGTCGGCCGATAGGTCCGCGCCTACGGCTTGGTGATGTCGACGTGGTAGAACTTCGTCGTGCCGCTCGCTCCTAAATCGATAATCGTCCGCGTCGCGCCGTTATCGCTGGGCGCGGATCCGTTGATCGGCGTCCAGCTTCCCGTCATGAGATTGCTGCGCGCGGTGATGCTGTAGGTGCGTCCGCTCACCACCGGGTTGAAGCTCAGGCTCCTCTGCCACGCCTGACCCGGCACGGATGCAATGGAGAAGGTGAAGCGCGAGGTCGGATCGAGCGGATTCAATCCCGCGACGTACTTGAACAGGTTCGTCTGGCCGGTGCCACTCACTTTCACGATCGTTAGGCCGAGCTGCCGTTCAAGCTCTGCGCGGTTCCGCCCACCGCCGCCGACGTGTTTTGGCAAACGGTGGCCGTGCCGGACGGCCACGGACAAATTCCTAGGCCCGGGGGGCGCGAGTTCATTCGGACCGATCGACCCGCCAACACGCCACCCTCAACCAAGCCCGACGTCCCAATGGATCGAAAGGCATCGGCAGGATAGAAATCGCCTAACAAACTTGTCGAGCGGAAAGTTTTGCGATCGGTGGCGAGGTTCAGCAGCTTAGGAGCGAGGAAAGGTAGGGACGTCGCGCTGCGGCGTCCGACGGGCAGCCACGCGCCCACGACGCGAGCTTGCCGTCCGGTGTGCCACGCCGGTCGGTCAGCGCATTGCGCTGACACTACCTCGTGCTCGCTGCCGCGGACTTTATCTCGCCTTTGCTTGATCCCACGGCCCGAGCCCCTGCCCGACCGTCGCGGCGATCGTGGTAGCGCAGGAGCGCATCCTATCCCAAGATCACGCCATGCTTTACGTCATCGGGACGCCGATTGGGAACCTGAGCGACATCACCTTGCGGGCTTTGGAGGCGTTGAAGTCGGCGGATGTGATCGCCGCCGAGGACACTCGGCATTCCGGCATTCTGCTGCGGCATTTCGAAATCCGGAAGCCGCTCGTGAGCTATCACGAACACAATGAGGCGATGCGCACGGCGGAGCTTTCGGAGCGGCTGTCGGCGGGGGAGACGGTCGCGCTGATCAGCGATGCGGGCATGCCTGGGATTTCCGATCCGGGGGCGCGCTTGATCCGGGCGTGCATCGAGCGGGAGCTGCCGTTTGCGATTATTCCGGGCGTTTCGGCGGTGCTCACCGCGCTGGTGGGGTCGGGATTTTCGATGGAGCAATTTTGCTATCGCGGGTTCCTCCCACCGAAAAGCGGAGGGCGGGAACGCGAACTGCGGGCCGCGGCCGACCGTGCGGAGACGACGGTGTTTTTCGAATCGCCGCACAAGATCAACAAGACCCTCGCCGCCTGCGCGGCGATCATGCCCGACCGGCAAATCTGCGTGGCGCGCGAGTTGACGAAGAAGTTTGAAGAATTCCGCCGCGGCAAAGCGGCCGACCTCCTCGCGCACTACGAAGTACGCCCGGCGAAAGGCGAGATCACGCTCGTAATATCCGGCCTAGGGTGAGGCAGCCGCGCGCGTTGCGAATCATGAACGGCTGAAAGGCCCCCGCCGCCACGAGGCGCGGACCCGTCGTTGCACGAGTCCATCCGACGTTTGCCCGGAGAAGTTGTCCGTGGGCGAGCCGAGTTTGCCCTTGTCAAAGCCAACTCCCTGTGGAAGCTTCCGCCTCTTTTCCGAGGAACTGACATGGCTTTCGCAATTATCAAAACTGGCGGTCGACAACACCGCGTCGCAGAGGGTGACATTATCGACGTGGACTTCCTCGATGCCGAGGTGGGCAAGGAAGGCGTCTTCGCCGATGTGCTTTTCCACGGCGACGGGGACAATCTCACGCACGGCTCGCCGCTCATCGAGGGCGCGACCGTGACCGGCGAGGTGATGGAGCAGCGGAAGGACAAGAAGGTCATCGCGTTCAAGTATCGCCGCCGGAAGGGTTACCACCGCACCGTCGGCCATCGCCGTAAACTCACCCGCGTCAAAATTACCGAGATCAGCCTCGGCTCGTCCTCGAAGAAGTAACCTCTCCAATCTCATGGCACATAAAAAGGGACAGGGCAGCGTCAAGAACGGCCGCGATAGCGTCAGCAAACGTCTCGGCGTGAAAAAATTTGGCAGCGAATCCGTTATCGCCGGCAACATCATCATCCGTCAACGCGGAACGAAGTTTCAGCCGGGCAAGAACGTCGGTCTCGGGCGTGATTACACCATCTTCGCGCTCACCGATGGTCGGGTGAAATTCGACCGCGCGGGCCGGCGGGTGAACGTCGAGCCGGTAGAAGCGACGTCGTAAACGAAACGCGTCGGCCGTTCCGCGACCGAGAGAGCGGGTTCGACGACGCCGTTTTCTCCGCCGACGCCTGGCGGGATGCCCGACACGGGAACGGCGCGATTGCCGGGCCGTCGTCATTTATCCTATAACGGAGTCAGGGCATTATATGTTCGAACTCGGAGGCTGCGAAACCGTATAAAAATGAAGCGCATGAAATATCACACCTACCTCCTCTTCGGCCCTCCCGGCAGCGGCAAGGGCACGCAAGGGAAAACCCTCGGCACTATTCCCCGCTATTTTCACTGCGCATGCGGCGATGTCTTCCGGTCCATCGACACCCGCACCGAAATCGGTCGCGCTTTTCTCGAGTATTCGAGCAAAGGCGAACTGGTCCCGGACGAGATCACGGTGAAGCTTTGGAAAGCGCGGATCGATGCCGCGGTCGACGCCCACAATTTTAAACCCGACATCGACATCCTGGTGCTCGATGGCATCCCGCGGAACGTCGGCCAGGCGAAAATCATGGACGATCTGATCGATGTGCAGAAGGTCTTCCATCTCTCCTGCCCGAACCGCGACGAGCTCTTCTCGCGTTTGAAGAAGCGCGCCTTGAAAGATAACCGCCTGGACGACGCGAACGATGAAGTAATCAAACGCCGTCTCGCCACTTACGACGACGAATCGAAGCCGGTACTCGGTTACTACGGTAGGGACAGGATCACCTGCATTGACGCGACGGAGCAACCGGCGAAGGTTTTGCTGCACATCCTGGAGAGCGTCAACGGGGTCAATGGGCAGCATGAGCCAGCCACAGTTTGAGAATTTCACCGCCTCGAGTCTCTATTGCGAGAAATGCAAAGCCGCCATGCCGGTGCGTGAGCGACTCTTGCTCGTCCTGCCGGAAAAGGAAATCTTCGATTACCTCTGCACCGGCTGCGCTTCCTCCGTGGGGCAGCGCGAAGTGACGGCGGGCGAGAAAATCATGGCGCAAAGCCGGACCCCGCGCACGCCGCGCCGTAGCTCGACAGAGGCGGGTCGAGCCCGCCGCGCTGCGGCGCTGCCGCGCATTCAGCTTTAACGCGCCCATGCGCGTCCTCTTTATCGGCACGGGCGAAATCGGCGTGCCGGTTCTGCGTTGGCTGCTCGAATCCAGCGAACACGAACTCGTGGGCGTGGTCACGCAACCGGACAAACCGGTTGGACGCAGCCAAAAAATCGAGCCAACGCCGATCAAAGCCGCGCTCTGCGACTTGTCGGTTCCGGTCTTGCAACCCGAGCGCATCAAACGTGAGGAAGCCATCGCGCAAATCCGCACGCTCCTGCCGGACGTCGCCGTCGTGATGGCGTATGGCCAGATTTTGCCGCGCGCTGTTCTCGATATCCCGGGCATCGCCTGCCTGAACTTGCACGCCTCGCTCCTGCCGAAATATCGCGGCGCTGCGCCCATTCAGGCCGCCATCGCGGCGGGCGAGCGGGAGACTGGAATCACGGTCATGTATATGGATGAAGGGCTGGATACCGGCGACATCCTGCTCGAATCCAGAATCCCGATCGCGCCGGACGAAACCGGCGGGTCGCTCCACGATCGCCTCGGCGAAATCGCGCCGACCGCTTTGGCTGCAGCGCTCGCGCACTTGAAAAACCGAAACGCCCCGCGCGTTCCGCAGCAAAACGCCGCCGCCACCCTTGCGCCGAAACTCGAGCGAGAACACGGCCGCATCGACTGGTCCGACAACGCCGAAATCATCGAGCGAAAAATTCGCGCGTTTAATCCCTGGCCGGGCACGTACGCGGTCGTGAGAGACGACAAGGACCAGGAAAGGAAGCTGAAGATCTTCTCCGCCACGCTAGCCGACGTCTTGCCTCCGCCGCCCGGCAAGCTCGCGGCCTCGACTTCCGAGGGTGGCCTCATCGTCGGCACCGCAGATGGCGCGCTGCAGTTACGCGACGTCCAACTGGAAGGCAAAAAACGCATGCACGCCGTCGAGTTGGTCCGCGGACACGCCTGGCTGGCAGGCGCGACCGCGATCTAAACTAGCGCCTGCGCGCGTTGCATTTTCCTTCCCAATCCCGCACGGTTCTGTTTCATCTTTCCGGCCATGCCAAACGAATCCGCCGCCCCAGCCTACCGTCGCGTCGTGATCAAACTGAGCGGTGAGGCTTTACGCGAACCGGGCGCCCGCGAAAACATCTCGCCCCAGATCGTGCGCGAGATCGCGCAATGCATCAAAGAAGTGCAGGAACTCGGCGTCCAGACCTGCGTCGTCATCGGCGGCGGCAATATTTGGCGCGGCCTTTCCGCCAGCCATCGCGGAATGGATCGCACCACCGCCGATTATATGGGCATGCTCGCGACCGTTATCAACGGCCTCGCCTTGAAAAGCGCGCTCGACGAAGTGGGCGTGGAAACGCGCGTCCAAACCGCGATCGAAATGCAAAACGTAGCCGAGCCGTTCATCCTCGGTCGCGCCATTCGGCATCTCGAGCTGGGCCGCGTCGTCATTTTCGTCGCCGGCACCGGCAACCCTTATTTCTCAACTGACACCACCGCCGCGCTCCGCGCGAGCGAAGTGCGTGCGGACGTCATCCTGAAAGCGACAAAAGTGGACGGCATCTACGATTCCGATCCGAAGAAAAACCCGGACGCCAAACGCTACGACCGCATCACCTACAGCGAGGCGCTGGCGAAACGCTTACAGGTCATGGATTCGACCGCGTTCAGCCTTTGCATGGACAACAAAATCCCCATCATCGTTTTCGACATGGGCCAGCTTAGCAACTTCGTAGATGTCGTCCTCGGCAAAAAGGTCGGGACGATCGTGACGGAGTGAAGTTGATTGCCGACTTTTGATTGCTGCTTCAGAGTCCAACCGATGAGTGCTGAAGAGATTTTGTTCGAGGCGGAGGAGACGATGGAGAAAAGCGTCGATTACATGATCCACGAATTCTCCGCGGTCCGGACGGGCAAAGCTTCTCCTGCGTTGGTCGAAAACGTCGACGTGGAAGCCTACGGCTCCGCGATGAAGCTGAAGCAGCTCGCGCTGATCACCACGCCCGAGCCGCGTTTGCTTGTGGTGCAGCCATTCGATGCCTCCACCGTGAAGGACATCGAGAAGGCGTTGAAAGAATCGAAGCTCGGCATTCAGCCGTTGGTGGACGGGAAGTTGATTCGTCTTCCCATCCCCGAGCTTTCGGAAGAACGCCGCAAAGATCTCGTAAAATCGCTCAAGCAGATGGCGGAGGAAGCGCGGGTGCGCGTGCGGACCAACCGCCGCCATGCCATCGACGAAGCGAAGAAACTCAAGACTGCTGGCACGCTCACCGAGGACGGCCTCCGCGACACCGAAACGGACGTGCAAAAGCTGACGGATAAATACGTCAAATCGATCGACGAACACTTCGAGCGCAAAGAAGCCGAAGTGATGAAGGTTTAGCGCGAGTGAAACGAGTCGCGCACATAGGGTGGAATCACCCTCAGCGCCCACGCAGGTCACTCCCAGTCGGCGCAGCACGGTCGAGGGATCTCTCCGATTCCCTTACCGTCACGCCACCACCGAAAAGCGTGATCCAACCGGCCTCGGCGAGAACCCTCAGCCGTCTGCCCGGCTCGGGATGACGTGCTTCGCGCGTGGCCCGAGACGCGAGCGCGCAAATCTTCGACGCGTTCTCTACAGCCGCACCAAATCGAGCAAAAACTGGCACCAGAGATACACCATTCCCCGCCAGGAATACTTCACTTCCTTTTCGTTCGCCGACTTCAGCACACCCGTCTCTACGTTGTGCGCGATCTGATTCCGCAGATCATTCTCGATCTCCGTCTGGATCCGATCTTCATCCATTGGGTCGATCACGCCCGTCTCGACTTGATGCAGCCGCAGATATTCCTTGTGACTCTGATAGAGCTGCCAGAACGATTGGTCCGGCCGTTGCCGATTAATCCGGAACTGCGGCGTGAGCTGGAGCCCGTAGGAAAGCGGATAGTTCCAGGTCGTCCAAATGATCCCATCCCGCGCGCGCGAAGAAATGCGCAGGTAATAAAACGAAATGTCGTTCTGCTCGTTCAGGCAAATGGTGGCCTGCGCGCGATCCTCCTCTTTGTAGAAGAGCCGGAAGAATTGTTTGTAATCCTCCCAATCCCAACCGGCGTCGTTGATATGTGCGAAGCCCTCGTTCTCGATCTCGCGCGTGATCTCGCCCAAAGTCGGGAAAACCTCCTGCGAAGGCGGGCTTTTCGGTCGGAGCGATTTCTCCTTCGGCAAACGCAACGCGCGGATGCGGGTAAGAATTTCCAGCCACGGAAGAAACAACCACGTCAGTGCCGCGATCAGCCCAAAGATCCAATTCCCGCTCAGAAAATAGACCGCGAGAAAGGTCGAAATGAGAATGCCGAGCGCGCCCGCCTTCTGCGCCAGCGACGTCTGGTAACTCCGCAACGCGATGCTCAACACCGCGACGCCGAGCGTCAAACAAAGGCCAAACAGCATTAAGGCATGATTCCGTGCTCGCTGAGAAATTTCTCCAGCTGATCCGTATCGAAATTGGCGAGCACTTCATCCCCGGCCACGAGCGTGGGCACGTATGTCTGGTCCGACAGCTGAGTCATCTCCTTGTAGGCGTCGCGATCTTCCCCAACATCCACTTCGGTGAATTGGAAGCCACGTTCCGTCAAATATTCCTTCGCATCGATGCACCAAGAACACCATTCGCGGCTGTAGAGTTTCATTTCGGTCGGCACGGCATGAAGTAAACAGGCACGCCCTAGGGCGTCAACCGGCTCTGCGACGCGCTCTCACGGTGCTTGCTCGGTTGAAATCCAAAACCGACCTCGCGCTAGTACGACTTCGCCCAAACCACGCGCCGCGCGCTCGGTTCGCCGGTAAAGATGCACGTCCCGGCTTCCGCGGGCGCGGCCGGATCGTCGAAGGGAATGCAGCGAATCGTGACCTTCAAGTCGCTCTTCACCTTCTCTTCGACTTCGCGCGAGCCGGACCAGTGTGCGAGGGCGAAGCCGCCGTGGATCTCCGGTTTGTTCGCGTTCTTCGGGGTGAAGAAATCGTAGAACTCTTCTTTCGAATTGATCACGCGCGTATTGGCGTCGCGAAATTCCTGCGCGCGTTGCAAGAGATTGGCTTGAATGGCGGAAAGCAACTCCGCGGCGCGGCCCGAAAATTCTCCGCCCGGCATAAACTCCTTTGCTTTCACCGGCTGATCGCGCCGCATCACTGCGACGTTGCCCGATTCCAGGTCGCGCGGTCCGATTTCCACCCGCAGCGGCACGCCTTTCTTGATCCATTCCCAGCTTTTCACGCCACCGCCGAGATCGCGCTTGTCCACTTCGATCCCGAGCGGCGCGCCGTCATAGACGACACTGCGCAACTCCTCCGCCAGTTTGTCGGCTGCGGCCAGAACCGCGGCCCGCGTTTCTTCCTTCGGCGTGATCGGAATGATAACGATGTGAGTGGAGGCAAGACGCGGCGGGACGACGAGGCCATCGTCATCGGCATGGGCCATGATGAGCGTGCCGACCATGCGCGTGCTCATACCCCAGCTCGTGGTCCAACCAAACTCTTCCTTCCCTTCGCGGGATTGAAATTTGATCCCGCTCGCCTTCGAGAAATTCTGTCCGAGGAAATGCGACGTGCCGGCCTGGATCGCTTTCCGATCCTGCACCATCGCTTCGATGCAAAGCGTCTGCACCGCGCCGGGGAAACGTTCGCTCTCCGATTTCTCCCCGCAGAAAACCGGCACCGCCACGTAATCGCGCACGAAGGTCTCATACACGTCCAGCATGCGCTTCGTTTCCTCGCGCGCTTCCGCTTCGCTTTCGTGCACGGTGTGGCCTTCCTGCCAAAGGAATTCCGTGGTGCGCAAGAAGACCCGCGGCCGCATCTCCCAGCGCACCACGTTGGCCCATTGATTGATCAAAATGGGCAGATCGCGATAGCTCTGCACCCATTTCGCGTAGGTGGCGCCGATGATAGTCTCGGATGTCGGCCGAACGACGAGCGGTTCGCTCAACGGACTGGCGGGCACCATTTTCCCTTCTGCGTTCACCTCCAACCGGCTGTGGGTGACGACGGCGCATTCCTTCGCGAATCCCTCCACATGCGCCGCCTCCTTCTCGAAATAACTCAGCGGAATAAAGAGCGGGAAATACGCGTTCTTGTGGCCGGTCGCCTTGAACATGGCGTCGAGCTGACGCTGCATGTTTTCCCAGATCGCGTAACCCCACGGCCGAATCACCATGCAACCGCGCACATCCGACGGCTCGGCCAGCTCCGCGGCCCGGATGACCTGCTGATACCATTCCGGAAAATCTTCATCGCGATGGGGTGTAATGGCGCTCCGAGGCGCGGCGGGTTGGTTCGGCATAACGAGCCGGCGAAATTACGGCGGCGCATTTCAAATGGCCAGCCGCCATTTGTTTCCGCCGGATTCCACCGCAGAGCGAACGAGCGGTTGACACTTCCGAACGTCGCTCGTAATTTCCCGACCCTTTCCGCTCCATGAAGACGTTTTCTGCCAAAGCCAACGAGGTCCCGCGCAAGTGGTGGATCATTGATGCCAACAACGAAGTCCTCGGCCGCGTCGCGGTGAAGGCGGCTAATTTGCTTCGCGGCAAAGAAAAAGCCATCTACACCACGCACGTCGATACCGGCGATTTCGTGGTCGTGATCAACGCCGAAAAGGTCCGGCTCAGCGGCAAAAAGGAAGAGCAGAAGACCTATATGAGCTACTCCGGCTTCGTCGGCGGCCACAAGAGTGAAAACGCTCGCGCCCGCCGTGCCCGTCACCCCGAGCTCATGGTCGAGCGCGCCATTCGCGGCATGATCCCGCACAACAAACTCGGCCGCGCGGTTTACCGCAAACTCAAGGTCTACAAAGGCGATCTTCACCCCCACGCCGCGCAAGCTCCCGCGCCGGTCACGTTGGCCTAATCCCAAATCACTCTATCCATGGCTACCACTGAGGAATTCATCGCCACCGGCCGCCGCAAAACTGCCGTCGCACGCATTCGCATGACTGCGGGCAACGGCAAGATCGACGTCAACGGCAAGACGTTTGAAGAATATTTCCCCACCATCCCGCTCCAGAACACCGTTCTGCAGCCGTTGGAGACGGTGAAGCTGACGAACTCCTACGATCTTTCCATCAATGCCACCGGCGGCGGCGCCACCGGCCAGGCCGGCGCAGTGCGTCTCGCCATCGCTCGCGCGCTGTTGCAAGTGGACGCAAATCTTCGTGGCACGCTGAAAGCCGAAGGCCTCCTCCGGCGCGATCCGCGGATGAAAGAACGGAAAAAATCCGGCCAGCCCGGCGCGCGCAAGCGCTTCCAGTTCTCCAAGCGCTAAGAAGCGGACAACGGGCCTCGGGTGCTCCAAGGAAGAGCGCTCTCCATGCCGCCCTGTTTCTACGATCGAGTCAAACGCGGCGGCCTGTAGAGCGCCGCCCCTTCAACGCTTTCTACGGAGTCGGCGCAACCGAAGCGACCGGACTCTTCGCAGCAGCCGACGGACTTTGCGCCACCGGCGGAGCACTCGGCGCAGCCGCTTCTGCCGGGGACACCTTTACCGGCGTCTCCACCACCACTGGTTTCAACGAGCTCAAAATCTGAGTCGCCTCCATCGCAGCGAAACTGTCGCGGTACTGCGTCATCACCGTCTCGCAAATGCGACGCGCTTCCTCGTCCTTCCCTTTGGCCTTCAGCATCTGCGCCTGCGCCAGCAAGGCCAGCGGAGCGTTGTAGCTTTGCGCGTAATTGGCCGAGATCTGCCGATACATCTCCATCGCTTCATCGCCTTTCCCCAGCGCATCCAGATTCGACGCCATCGCCATCTTGGCCGTGGTCACGAACTCGTGTTTCGGATGCGCCTTGATGAATTTCTCCAGCGTCACATTCGCCTCCACATACTGCTGTTGCTCACGCTGCTCCGTCGCCATCAGCAAAGAGGCCGACACCGCCGCACCAGAACTCGGATATTGCGCGATCACCTTTTGATAATCCGGCCCGCTCTTCGCCTGCGCCAAAAGCTCCGCCGCTTTCGTGTCCCGATGAGTCGTGTAGAGGTGCACGGCGGCGTAACCCAGGCCCGCAAAAATCACCACCGCCAGCGCAATCAAAAGCGGCACCTTGTAGCGGCCCAGAAAAACCTGCGTCTCAAGAATCGGATCAGTCGAAGTGGTCGGAGCGGTCTGCATAAAAAAGGGCCCGACCTCCACGGTCGAGGACCCGTCTTATGCCATGCGAAACTTTCCCGCGCAAGGCCGCATCCAGCGCGCGCCCGTCCTACCGCTTCGGCCCCTGTCCGCCTTTCTCGCCTCCCTGAAATTCCAGCATCTTCGTCGGTCGCGTTATCCGCCTGGAGAAACTTCCGCGCTTGTTCGCGGATCGAACGCAGCGGTGACATCAGGTTCCTAAATCGAAAGAACGCTTAACCGATTCGGATCTGGTTCCCTCGTTCGGCGTTGGACGTTCGGCGTTCGGCGTTCGACGTTCCGTCTTCATGTCCCACGACAAGCTCTTCATCCCAGGCCCGGTAGAAATTTCCCCAAAAACCTGGGCCGCCTTCACTCGTCCCATGATCGGCCACCGCAGCGAAGCCTTCCGCGAGCTCTACCGCGCCATCCATCCACGTCTCCAGGAACTCTTCGGCACCAAACAACCCGTTTTCCTCTCCACCTCCTCCGCGTGGGGCGTGATGGAGGCCGCCATCCGGAACGTGGTCCGCGAACGCGTCCTTTGCTGCATGTGCGGCGCCTTCTCGGATAAATGGATTGATGTGGCGCGGCGCTGCGGCAAGCAAGCAGAAGCCCTGCAAGTCGAATGGGGCCAGCACATCGATCCCGCCGCGCTCGACGCCCAACTTGCGTCCGGAAAATTCGACGCCGTCACCTTAATCCACAACGAAACCTCCACAGGCGTCATGAACCCGCTGCCGGAAATCTGCTGCACGCTCGCGAAATATCCGGACGTCCTCCTCATCGTCGACAGCGTCTCGTCCTTCTCCGCGGTCCCGATCCCGATGGACGACCTCCAGATTGACGTCCTCCTCACCGGCAGCCAAAAAGCGCTCGCTCTCCCGCCTGGTTTCGCCCTTTTCAGCGTCTCCGAAAAAGCCTTCGCCCGCGCCGCCGAAGTGGAAGGCCGCGGCTACTACCTTGACTTCCTCGAGTTCAAAAAGAACCAGGAAAACGACATGACGCCCACCACGCCGAGCATCGCCCACATTCACGCGCTGGAGTCGAAGCTCGACGACATCTTCACCGAAGGCCTCGCCGCGCGATACGCACGTCACCAGGCGACCAAAGCCCTCGTGCATGGCTGGGTGCGCGAGCGCGGTTTCGAATTCTTCGCCGAAGAAGGCTACCGGGCGAAAACGCTCACCTGCGTGAAAAACAACCGGCAAATCGATGTCGCCAAACTCGTGCGCGACGTGCGCGAAAAGCATCACCTCGTGATCGACGGCGGCTACGGAAAGATCAAAGGCCAGACCTTCCGCCTCTCGAACA
>JBDSNB010000169.1:0-2169 GCA_039915555.1 Chthoniobacterales bacterium
CGCGCGCGCCGTTAACTTCTTTTGTTGCCAGCGAGCAGCAAAACTACGCCGCCCACAAGGCAGAGCCCACCGAGGATCGGTGGGAATGGCACCGTCTTTTCCTTGTCCGCGCTCACTTGGAGCGGGCCAGCGTCGATGATCTTTTCGCGTTTCGTATAGCTGAAGCCGCCGTACGCGAGCGCGATAATGCCGATCGCAATCAAAACCAGGCCGACGATGCCGATTGGTTTCACGAACTGCTAGAGCGCCCGGCGACCCTGGATCAAATTGATGATCAGGATCACGACCGCGATCACGAGCAGAATGTGGATGAAGCCGCCGAGGGTGTAAGAACTGACGAGTCCCACGAGCCACAGCACGAGTAGAATAACGAAGATGGTCCAGAGCATGTTGATTTCCTTTTGTTGAGGTTTCCCTAACTTCGCGCGTGAGGCGGCGAGTGCGCGTATCTCTTTTTGCAGCTTCGATTTGCCAGACTTTTGGCGATTCTCCGCGTTGGACATAGCCGCCAAACAATCAACTGGCCCCATTCGCGTTTACCCGCTACAACGACCCTTCACATTTTCCGAAGGAACCCCATGCGCCCGCCTCTCTTGATCTGCCTCATTGTGTCCACATTTCTCGTCGGCTGCGTCTACGAGGGCACGATTGTGGAAAAACACACCAATCCGCTTCCGCTCCATCACTCCGTGGGCGTGGACGGTTCCTATTCCTTTATCCTCCGCGACCAAGCTGGGACGACGCACCGACAAATCGTCACGCCGGAGGTCTTCGAACGCTACACACTTGGCGATTATTTTAATGATCTCCAGCCGGTGCCCGCAGGAAAAGACTACCCGAAAGCGATCCAGAGCGCCGCGGCCACGCCCACCGCAAACCGCCTTGTCGCCAGGAAGACGATCGCCAGCAAACCAGCGGTCGCGAAGGTCAAAAAGAAGGCGACGAAATCGAAGCGCATCACAGTGCAAAAGCAAAAGGCGCGGAAAAAACATCTCGCTCTACGGAACAAGCGCCGCGCTCCCGTCACCAAAGTGGCCCGACCCCAGCAGGTGGCACAGACTGCGCAAATACGGGAGGCCGATATGCTCCTGGTCAGCGTGGTGCGTTGCCGTTAGGGAAAATCATTCTTGAACGCAGCGGCCTGGGAGCGCGCCGCTCCTTGCCGTCGAGATTGCCGGGGCGTGCGAGATTTGTATGCTGCGGCGTGCCAGACGAAAAACGCGCCGCGCAAAAACGCATCGCCCAGCTCTGCACAGAGATCGAGACCCACAATCGCCTCTATTACGAAGAGGCGGCGCCCACGATCGGCGATCAGGAATACGACGCGCTCTATCGCGAACTCGCCGACCTGGAAAAGCAGTTCCCCGACTTGGCAGCGCTGGATTCGCCCACGAAAAAAGTTGGCGGCGCACCGCTAAAGGCTTTCGCACAGATCACGCATCGCGCGCCGATGCTGAGCCTCGAGAACACCTACTCCGAGGAGGAGGTCGCCGATTTTTACGGCCGCCTCGAGCGACTGCTGCCGGGTAAATCCATTCCGGTCGTGATCGAACCGAAAGTCGATGGCGTAGCCGTTTCGCTCCTCTACGAAGACGGAAAGCTGCGTTACGCGGCCACGCGCGGAGACGGAACCGTGGGCGACGATATCACCCAAAACATTCGGACGATTCGCGCGGTCCCGGCGGAATTGAAAGGCAAGGCGCCCACGTTGCTCGAAGTGCGCGGAGAAGTTTTCATGCGGAAAGATGGCTTTGCGAAATTGAACGTGAGCCGCACGGAAGAAGGCTTGCCTCCGTTCGCGAATCCGCGCAACGCCGCCGCCGGTTCGCTCAAGCAACTCGATCCCGCGATCGCCGCGCAACGTCCGCTCGGCGTAGTTTTCTACGGCACGGGCGCAATCGAAAGCGCAGAACTGGAAAGGCACTCTGACTTATTTCCATGGCTGAAAAAACTCGGCCTGCCCGCGGCGGAAAAATGGTGGACCGCACAATCGGTCGAGGAAATTTTGCGCGCTATTCACGAGCTCGATCGCGTGCGCCACAATTTCGCCTATCAAACCGACGGGGCGGTCGTGAAGGTGGACCGCTTTGCGCAACGCGCCACACTCGGCTACACCGCCAAATCGCCGCGCTGGGCCATCGCCTACAAATACGAAGCGGAGCGCGTGGA
>JBDSNB010000153.1:0-4450 GCA_039915555.1 Chthoniobacterales bacterium
TTGGCCGCGGCTCCGCGTCGAGTCCGTCGTCCCGCACATCACCGACCACCCCGATAATGTGCAGCAGGTGCAGGTCGCCATCCATCCCGCCAAACTGCAATTGCCGCCCGATTGGATCCTCGTTAGGCCAGGTCCGTCGGGCCAGCTCAGCGCTGATCAGCGCCACATGGGAAGCGTCGAGCCCATCGGATTCAGCAAAGAGGCGACCACGCACGAGCGGAATTTTCATCGCGGGAAAATAATCGGAGCTGGCCACCCGGAATTCCGCATCGCCCAGGCGCGCCGTTCCGGCCAGGGCGGAAAACTGCGTCGTCAATTCCGCCATCGTCTCCGCCGGCTTCGCGCCCTCTTCGATGAGGAAGGTGCCGTTGCCGCCGTTTCCACTCATCGGCAGAGCATTGATCCCGCCGAGCGCGATCACCCCCGGCAGAGAATGCAAACGCTCGAACAGTCGTTGATAAAACTGCGCCAGCGCGCGCTGCGCCGCAGGCTCTTCGGGATCGGGCTGCGAGAGGATCATGGCCACCGCACTTTCCGTTTCAAAACCCGGATCCACTTCCAGCAGGCGTTGAAAACTTCGCCCCAACAGACCGGCGCCCACGAGCAACAGGAGCGTGAGCGCAATTTACGAAATGATGAGCAGATTGCGCAACCGCGAAGTCGATCGGCTCGCGGAAACGCCACGACCCGCGTCTTGCAGATCACCCTGCAATTGTCGCGTCGAAGCACTCAGCGCCGGCACGAAACCCAGCACAACCCCCACCCCCAGCGAAACCCCAAGCGAAAAGATCAGCACGGTCGAGTTCACCGTGATCGCACCCACCCGCGGCAGGTTGCCGTGGTAAAATCCCACTACCAGATCGACGCCCCAAAACGCCAAGAGCACGCCCAGCGCTCCGGCACCGAGCGTGAGCAAAACCGTTTCCACCAGCGACTGCCGAGCGAGGCGCCAGCGCGAGGCACCCAACGCCGCGCGCAAGGCCATCTCCTTCCGCCGCGCCGTCGCGCGCACCAGGAGCAAATTCGCGACGTTCGAGCACGCGATCACCAGCAGCAGCGCGACCGCGCCGCCGAGCACCCGAAGCACGCCGCGCACATCTTTCACCATCCGTTCGCGCAATCCCGTCAGACCGAAGCTGACCGCATCTGTCTGCGTCCCGTGTTCGCGTTTCAACTGCTGGCCGATCGTCGCGCTCTCCGCGCGCGCCTGTTCCAGCGAGATGTCATCGCGCAGCCGACCCATCGCGCTCCAGTTGTGCCCGGTGCGCGAAGGATTCGGCGGAAAGATCGCCGCCGGAAACCAGACATCCACGTTCGGGGGAAACTCTACCTCGGGCGGCAGCACACCCACCACCGCAAAGCTGCGGCTCGCGAACCGCAGCGTCGCGCCCTCGAGATTCGTCCGGCCGCCGAGCATTCGTTTCCAAAAGCGGTGACTCACCACCGCCACCTGCTGCCCCTGCGCTCCCGATTCCGCAGCAAACAACCGTCCCACCACCGGCGTTACGCCCAGCACGCGAAAGAAATCTTCCGACACCGCGCCGACATCGGTCCGCACTGCTTCGCTTCCTCCAGCCACCGCCTCCGGATAGTGCGAATACTTCGCCAGGGCCTGGAAACTCCGGCTGCGCGCGCGTAGATCATCGAAGTTCGGTTCCGCGAACGCCATCCCGCGACCCTTCTCATTCAGTTCCCGCAGTTCGACGACGCGTTCCTGTTGCGGGTAAGGCAGGGGGCGCAAAAGGACAGCGTCGAGGACGCTAAAAATCGCAGTCGAGGCGCCAATCCCGAGCGCCAGTGTAACAATGGCAACGAAGGTTAAGCCCGGCTGTTTCAGCAGCGAACGGAACGCGTATCTGAGATCATTCATACCGCAACGCCACCATCGGATCGACCTTCATCGCCCGCCGCGCCGGGATGTAGCTCGCCAGCAAGGCCGCGCCGCCTAACAAGAAGACCACGGCCGCGTAGGTGAACAGATCGTTCGCGTTTACTCCATAAAGCAAACCCGCGAGCAAGCGCGTCGCGGCGAACGCCGCCACCAGTCCAATCCCCAGCCCGATCGCCACCACAGTGAGGCTCTGCCGCAAGATCATCGTCAGCATGTCCCCGCGCTGCGCACCCAGCGCCATGCGAATGCCGATTTCGCGCGTCCGTTGCGCGACGCTGTAGGCGATCACGCCATAAATCCCGATCGCGGCCAGGATCATGGCCACGCCGGCAAACGTCGTCAGCAGGACCATGTTGAAGCGCGGTTGCGCGAGCCCTTTCGTGATCAAGGTCTCCATCGGCTGCAGATTGGGGACGAACACCTGCGAGTCTTCTTCATGCAAGATTTTGCGCACCGCGGGTTCAAGCCCGGCCAGATTCGCGTTCGCCGTTCGCAGGGTTAGCGCCAGTTGTCGTCCCGGATTTTGTGCGAACGGTTGATAGAATTCCGGCGCGATTTCCGCGCCGAGGTCGCCCTGTTTGGTATCGGCCACCACCCCCACGATCTCCAGTTGCATCGGAGGATCACCCTCCCCTTGATCCAACAGGATGCGCTGCCCGACGGCGCTGCCCACGGGAAGATAGCGGCGCACGAAAGTTTCGTTCACCATGGCCACGGGCGCCGCGTCTTCGTTATCGCGGACTTCGAAATCGCGCCCGGCCCGAAAGCCGATCTTCATCGTGCGAAAATAACCGGGCACCACGCTGAGGTGAGACGCGTCCGGATGATTTCCGGGCGCGAGCGGCGGTTGGCCGGCGATGGTGAAGGACGAATAATTGTCGTTCCCACCGAAGGGCAAAGGCGAAACGCCGCCAATGGATTCGACGCCCGGAAGCGCGGCCAGCTTCGCGACCACATTCGTGTAGAAACGCCGTTGCGCCGTCGCCTCGGAGTAGCGCGAGCGGGGCACCGCTTGATCGAGAACCAGAACCCGATCGGGGCTGAAGCCAGGGTTCGTTCGACTCAAATTGAAGAAGCTCTTGATCAGCAAACCCGCGCCAGCGAGGAGCAGGAGCGAGAGTGAAACCTGCGAGATGACGAGGAACGCGCGCAAACGCGCGCCGTGCACGCCGCCGCTTGAACCTTTGGCACCTTGCTGGAGCGCGGCGTTCAAATTGTCGCGGGCGGTTTGCAGAGCGGGAATGAGTCCGAAGAACAGCGTGCTCACAATCGCGAGTGCGAAAGTGAAAATGGCCACACTGGCGTTGACCTGCAGGTCCGCGAGGCGCGGGACGTTGTGCGGTCCGAAAACGCGCAAGAGGTCCATACCCCACCAGGCAAGAACTAGTCCGCCGGCGCCTCCCAGCAGCGCCAAAAGCAAACTTTCGCAAAGAAGTTGCCGCACGATGCGGCCGCGGCTGGCGCCCAGCGCGGTCCGAATCCCGATCTCGCGGCTGCGACCCGCCGCGCGGGCGAGCAGAAGATTGGACACATTCGCGCAAGCAATCAGCAGGACCAGCAGAACCGCGCCTAACAAAACCAAAAGCGCGGGCCGGACATTGCCCACCAGATCCTCCAACAACGGAATCAACTTCACGCTTCGATCGGTATTCGTATCTGGATATTGCTGTTCCAGGCGCGCGGCGATGGGTTTCATCTCCGCCTCGGCCTGCGCAACCGTCACTCCGGGTTTGAGCCGGCCGATCAGGCGCAGAAACACTGCGCCACGTTGCGGCACATCTTTGGCCACGAGCGGTTCGAGCGGCATGATGTATTCGCTCGATTCCGCATCGAGCGGAAACTTCCATCCCGGAGGCATCACGCCGAGCACGGTCAGCTTGCGATCCGAGAGCGAAACCACCTGACCGAGGATGTTCGGATTGCTGCCGAACGCCCGTTGCCACAGGCCATGCCCGAGCACGACCACGTCCGATTGGCCCAGCTTCGCCTCCTCGGCGGTGAATCCGCGACCGAGCATCGGGTTCACATCCATCACCCGAAAGATGTCGCCATTCGCCGCCATTCCGCGCAGCTCTTGCGATTCACCGACACCCGATAAAACCGCGCCCGCGCGCGAATACGCAGCCATCGCCGAAAAGCTTTGGCTCTGCGCGCGGTAATCGTAGAAATCTGGAAACGAGCCCGTCAATTTCGCTTCCGGCGCGCGCGGCGACGCGCCCCAGATCATGACCATTTGGTCGGGCTGGGGAAACGCCAACGGCCGCAGCAGGACGGTATCGACAACGCTAAAGATCGCGCTGTTCGCGCCAATGCCGAGCGCGAGCGTGAGAACAGCGATGATGGTGAAACCGGGTGCTTTGAGGAGCATCCGCAGGGCGTATTTGAGGTCAGTGATCATAGGCGTAGCACAGGAATCTTGCCTGTGGGGACATCAGGCGTCTCGCCCGATGAATCGAAGCCACCACCCCACACCGGGCAAGACGCCCGGTGTCCCCGCAGGCTGGAAGCCCGTGCTACGTCAGACGACAAAGCCATCGCGCAGTTGAATGATGCGGTTGC
>JBDSNB010000063.1:0-15688 GCA_039915555.1 Chthoniobacterales bacterium
TCATTTGATGCTCGCGGCCGGAAACGAGGAACAGTCGGCGCTCCGAGAAAATCGATCCGCCACGGAATGGGAAAAGGTGGAGCGCTTCGCGGAAATCGCGGCCAGTCATGCGCTCGTTTTTGAAGCGACTCTTAGCACGGTGATCGGAAACTTGAGATTGCGACACACAACGTGGGATATCCAAGACGTTCGCAAATTGGCAAAGGCGTTTCGGATCACTCCGCTAGCCATGGCCACACGACTGAGAGAATCCGACTACATGTCTTGGACGAGATACAACCGCTGGCGGGCAGACTGGGAAGCCCACGTGGCTACGCTCCCAAACCGGCGGGGCGGGTTTGCGAGCCCGGTAGAGAAAGCCGTGAACCGTGCCGGGCGACCATTTACGCAGTTGGTCCTTGAAGCGTTGTCTTCAAACCGGCTCACCGCCGTCGATGCAGCTCGGTATCTTGATCTTCGATTTGAGCATTTTGAAAATCTAAGAGCCCATTTAAGTCGCGGACCTTCGGAAGGAACTTCCGATGAGTAACGGCGCGCCGGAGCCGCCTTATTCTTTAGACACAAGCTCGCTGATGGAGTGGCAGGCGCGCTATTATCCGCTCGTAATTCGGCCACCCGACGGCGTGATGATTTCAATCGACCCAGTCGCGACAGTGATCAGAGCTATATGATCTCGATTGAGATATTGAATCGAGTCGTCTTTGACCGGGCCTTCGGCCCCATCTTCAGTCGCAGTTTCGATAGCGATTCTCATCGTTGTTGAGAAAACCTCCCTTTTCCGGCCGAAAATCGGCGTTTCGATCAGAGGAAGCAAGAATTGTGCGTTGGCGCAAGGACGCGCACGGGGGGCGATTCGCTCGTCCGGTCAAGTCGTGCCGGTTGAATCGGTAGCCTGTTTTGCAGCAACTCCACATTTCTCCTCGTAGCAGGTTTGCTTACGAATCAGCTGCTCTACCAACTGAGCTACTTCGGCGCGGTGACCGGGCCGCCAAGATGGCATCCACGTGGGAGCGCGGCAAGCGCGAGTACTTAGAGCGCGGGATGCAGGGCGTAGGCCAGAAAGCGATCGACCGCATAGACGCTGAGCTGGCCGCTCGGTCCGTTCAGGTTCGCATCGCAACCGTGCGTCCCCCAAGGGAGATAAAGATGAAAGTACGGCCGGCGGTTTTCTTTCAAACGCGCCGCCAGCCGCACACTCTGCTCGGGCCAGACCATCGGATCGAGATTGCCGTGAACGAGCAACGTCGTCGGCGTGTTCGCGTTCACGAAATTAATCGGCGACGCGGACGCGTACAACTCCGGCTTCTGCGCCGGCGTGCCGTCTAAATAACTCTCCAACACCTTCCGCGAATCGAGCACCCACCGCCGGCTGGGATGTTCGTAACCAAGCACCAAATCAGAAGGCGCGTAGAAGGCGACCACGCCGCGAATCGTCGGTTCGCGACCAGCATACGCGACCGAGAGCGCGATCTGCCCGCCCGCCGAGCGACCGATCACCACCACCCGCGTCGCGTCGAGATTCAGCGCGGCCGCGTTGGCTTTGAGATAAGCGATCGCCTGAAACGCGTCCTCCACGGCGGCGGGAAACCGGGACTCCGGCGCGTGCCGGTAGTTGATGCTGGCCACGGTGTAATGCTGCCGCGCGAGATAACGATTAAGCGCCGGGATCTGCGCCTTGCTGCCCGTGTTCCAACCACCGCCGTGGATCATAAGAATGATTGGCTCGGGCGAGGAAACGTCGCGCGCGCGATAGAGATCGAGCTTCAGCCCCTGGCTTCCGCCGGGCGCGTACACGTGCTCCGTCACTTCCACGCCGGAAGCGGGCAGGCCGCGAAAAAGATCCAGCCAGTTAAAAGGCTGCGGGCGGCCGTTGACCGATTGGAGCGAACCGAACGAGGCGTTGATCCGCTGCGTGAGAGAACGATTGATCCCCGCGGCACGAATGGCGGGGGAGAAACACAGCGCTGCCGTGAGAAGCGCGAGCGCCGCAATCGGGCGACCGCGGGCGCCGCGACGCCAGTTCACGACCGCGAGGATGAGCGCCACGATACCCGCGTAATGTCCCCATTCCGTGATCAAGATCGCGAGAATCCAAAACCACGAAGTCGCCGCGCTGAGGACGACGAGCAGGGAGGAGAGAAACAGCAGCCCCACGCAAAAGTAGAGAATCCAATCCACCGCACCGACGCGTTTCGAAATCGCACTCATGGCAGACGGAAAGTCTCGCCGATTTCGCGCAGTGCAACGCGTTCAGGCTGATCTCGCAGCGCACTCTGAAAACGTTCGATCGGTTCGCGAAATGGCTCCGCGCTGAGACGAAACGTCTGATGATGCACCGGCATGATGTATTCGGCGCCGGCCGCGTTGGCCATCGCGATCGCTTCTTCCGGAGAGGCGTGCGAGCGGACCCACGGGTTGTAGGCACCGATCGCCATGATCGCGAGATCGCAGGTCTTCGCCCCGCGCAAAGTGGCGAAGCGATCCGTCATCGCACAGTCGCCGCCGAAGATGACGCGGTGCCCATTGCGTTCCAGGACGTAACCGTTGTAGCCGCGATAATAGTCAGTTCGAAGTCGCGCGCCCCAGTGGTTCACTTCGAACGCGCGCACGCTTAACGCGCCCGCCGGCCGCCGCAAGTCCGTCGTCTCGCCCCAGCGCAGCTCGCTCTTGTGCTGAAAATCGAGGCCGCGTAGCAGATCGAGCGTGCGCGGCGCGGTCATGATCGCCGCGCTCCGCGGTAAGCGACGCAGCGTGCACAAATCGAAATGGTCGAAATGCGCGTGCGACAACAGAACGAGATCGATCGGCGGTAATTCGTGACCCGGAGCGCAGGCTGCGTCAGTCGTTTGGGACCGATCGTAAATCCCGGCAGCCGCACGCCGATGCGCGGAAGAAGAACCGGATCGGTGAGAATGCGAATGCCGCAAAAATTCATCAGGACCGTCGCATGCCCCAGCCATGCGGCGGTGAGCCGGTTGTCATCCCACGTTTCCGGTGTCGGCTGCGCAAACGCCGGGAGCAGCGGTCGCCGACTTGCGACCGTCCATTCGTGCAGTAGATGCGCATACCAGGATCGCATGAAAGACGATACGCGCGCCACGCCGCGCCGGTGCGAAGTTTCATGCAATCGCGCGCCGCTCTGCTAGAGAACGCGGCAACAGATGAGCCGGCTCGACGACATTCTCGCAGTCAAACGCACGGAGATCGAGCGTCTGCGCCCGCGCCGCGAGGAGTTGCACGCGGCCGCGCTGCAGCGCAGCGATTTCCGCAGTTTTCAAAACGCGCTTATCAGACCGACGGGCGAGTTGGCGCTCGTCGCGGAGGTCAAGAAAGCGTCGCCCTCCGCGGGTGTGATCGCGGAACTTTTCGATCCCGTTTTGATCGCGCAGAATTATGCCACCGCGGGTGCGGAAGCGATTTCGATTTTGACCGACGAACAATTTTTTCAAGGGCGGATCGATTACCTCGCGCAAATTCGCGCCGCGGTCGACGTGCCGTTGTTGCGCAAGGATTTCATCCTCGATGAAGTGCAAATCGCGGAAGCGGCCGCCGCCGGTGCGGATGCGATCTTGCTCATCGTGGCCGCCTTGCGGGATGAAGAATTGGTCGCGCTGCTCGAGGCGGCGGCGCTTTACCAAATGGACGCGCTGGTGGAAGTGCACACGCTCGCGGAGTTGGACCGCGCACTGGAGACCGACGCGAAAATCATCGGGATCAACAATCGCAATCTAGCCACGTTCGAGGTCGATCTCGCGGTTACGGAAACGCTCAGCGAAGAGGTGCCGAACGACATCGTGCTGGTGAGCGAAAGCGGGCTGCGCACCGCGGAAGACGTGGCGCGGGTGAAGGCCGCGGGCGTGAACGCGGTCCTCATTGGCGAGGCGTTGATGCGCGCGCAAACCAGCGGCATCGGCACCCTCCGACCACGAAATGGCAGCTAGCCGGTCGCAAGCCACGGGCGGAAAAACCCTTTGCAGGCGATTCGTTTCTTCCTAACCTTGCACGACCAATTTCATGGCCGACGCAGCAAACAAATATCCGGAAAACGTAGAGGGACAATTCTACGTGGACGATCAGTGCATCGATTGCGATCTCTGCCGCGAAACCGCGCCCGCGAATTTCAAGCGGAACGACGATGGCGGCCACTCTTTCGTCTATAAGCAACCGGAGTCGCCCGAGGAAGAGGCGCTTTGCAAAGAAGCGATGGAAGGTTGCCCCGTGGAAGCGATCGGGCCCGACGGCGCCGCCGCTCTCGCGTAACCAGCGCGCCCGCGCGCGCGAGGAATCATGGCGACCAGGAACGAGCTTCCGGTCGCGCTCACCATCGCAGGCTCGGATAGCAGTGCCGGAGCCGGTGCGCAGGCCGACCTGAAAACGTTTGGCGCGCAGGGAGTGTACGGGTTAACCGCGCTCACGTGCGTGGTGGCGGAGACACCCGGCAAAGTGGTCAGCATCGAGCCGGTGCTGGCCGAGTTGGTCGCGGCACAAATCACCTTGCTGCTCGATAAATTTCCTGTCGGCGCGATCAAGACCGGCCTTCTTTACTCGAGCGATATCGCGAGCCGGGTTGCCACGATTTTGCGGGAATCGAAATCGATCCCTTTGGTCATCGATCCCGTGATGGTGGCGACGAGCGGCGATCTGCTCCTGCGAAAAGAGGCGATCGGCATTTATGAGCGCGAGTTGTTTCCCCTCGCCGCGGTCGTGACGCCGAACCTCGACGAAGCGACCACCTTGCTCGGTACCTCGATCGTCGATTTGCCCGCGATGCGAGAGGCCGGTCGCGAGTTGAGCGATCGTTATGGCGTTCCTTTTTTGATGAAAGGCGGCCATCTGGCCGGCGATCGGGCCATTGATCTGCTCTGCGCCAACGGCCGTGTTACCGAATTCTCCGCGCCCTTCGCCCGCGGCGTCCAAACTCACGGAACCGGCTGCACCTACTCCGCCGCGATCGCGTCCCACCTCGCCAAAGGCGAGTCCCTCGAAGAAGCCATTCGGTGCGCGAAGAAATATGTGACGGCGGCCATCGCGCACCATCTCCAGTGGAAAAGCGAGGATGGAACCACCATCCACGCGCTCAATCATTCCCCGCCTTAATCCACCGCCGGCACGCGCTCGGAATCGATCGCCTGGTTGGCCTGGATGCACTCCAGCGTCACGCGTTCCTCCCAGATTTTCTTCTGCATCGCCTGCCGGGCTGCCGCGGTCTCAGCTTGCTTCTTACTCTGGCCTTCGCCTTCGCCCAACGCCATCCCCTCCCACAACACGCGCACCACAAACGTTTTCTCATGTTCCCGCCCGCTCTCGGAGAGCAACTCGTAGATCGGGCTGCGCGGCGAGATGGATTGGAGCAGTTCCTGCAGGTGGCCCTTCGGATTAATATCGACCGGCGTGACTTCAATCTGCGCCAGGTCCGGCGCGGCGAGTGTCAGGAGAAAACGACGCGCGGTCGCCAGATCCGTATCGAGATAGATCGCGCCGAGTAATGCTTCGAAGGCGTCGGCTAAAGTGGAAGCACGCTTTCGGCCGCCACAGGATTCTTCGCCGCGTCCCATCATGAGGAACTGGCCGAGGTCCAGCTTCCGCGCATGCTCACAAAGCGCCTCCCGCGAGACGAGGCGCGAACGTAACTTCGTCAGGTGCCCCTCTGCTTCGCGCGGAAAAAGCGTGTAGAGATATTCGGTCACGACGAGTTGCAGGACCGCGTCGCCAAGAAATTCGAGGCGCTGATTATCAAAGTGATGCCGCTTCGTCTCGTGACCCAGACTGGGATGCGTCAACGCTTCCGCGAGCAGAAGCGAATTACGAAACTTGTGGCCGATGCGTTCCTCGAGCGGGTTCACGAAGTCGCCATCTTATCCCACGAAGGGGGAATTTCCACACTCCATCCGCTTCCCTCCCTCTTAGTCTGCTCGCTCAGCTCAACGGGAACAGACTAAGAGGAAGCGGAAGACTGGCACGGCTTAGCGTTTTTCATAAATCGCGAGGGAGGTCACGATATCGAGAGCGCGCTGCAGGACCAGATCGCGTGGCGCCGGCTTCTCGGGATTCTTGCGGCGTTGCGAAGCTTCCAGCGCATCGATCTCCGGATTGCGGCCCGCAATCAGCGCCGCCTCATTCAAGTGGGGTCGCTCATTTTCAAAAACAAACTGCCCCATCCCAGCGGTCGCACTCTGTTGAAAGATTTGCCGCTTATCCGCGTTCGACATCTCGACCGGCAGATCCGGCTTCAACCCGCCCGGGAAAAGCGCGCGCCCTTCCGGCAGGACCGCTTCGCTCACCGCGGCGCGCAAAATTCGTCCGCCATTCAACGGCAGATCGGAATACTCGACCGCGCGGCCAGCAGTCAGTTGCCCGATGATGAGCGCTTTCGTGTGGAGACGCAGGGTCCCCGCGATGGCCTCCGCGGGGCCGGCCGTCTCTTCGTCGGCCAGGACGAGCACGAGCCCTTGATAAGCGGGATCGCGCTCGGAAGTGAAAACGCGTTCCTGTTTCCCCGCCGCCTTCCGCAAGGTGAAGAGGGTTTTTCCTTTGCCGGCAAAACGCTTCGCGAATTCTGCCGCAGTGGCGAAATCGTTCGTCGAGCCGCTCGCACGCAGGTCGAGCACGGCCGCGTCGATTTTCTTGCCGGCGTATTTCTGCAGCTCTGCGTCGAGCGCCTGAAGGTTCGCCGGAGTGAGCGCGCCGAAACGCAAATAGCCGACGTGCTCTTCCATAATCTCGCCGTAAAACGGGTCGACCGTCTCCGCATCGTTCGCCGTCGCCGCCGGCAACAACATGAAGCCACGGCCCAGGCGAGCCAGCACGCCCGAGAGCATGGCACGGTTTAGCTCTGCCTCGGCGAGCGCGGCCGGATTGATGTAATTATTCTTCAACAACTGAATCACCTGCTGCAAATCCGCCGGCCCCATGCTGTCGATGAGGGAGGATGTCGTCGGTGAAGGCACCGGCGTGGCCGCCGGAGTCGGAGTTGCCGAAGGAGAGGGACTTTGGGCCGAAGCCCCCAGTGCGAAAGAGCAGAGGAGAAACGCGGCAAGAAAACGTTGAGCGGGCCGGGGCATCAGTGGCCTGCGACGTTAGCGCCAATGCCGGGAAGGGCAATATCGCGCCGGAAATACGCGCCTTCGAATTCGATCCCGCCCACCGCTTCATAAGCCCGGGCCCGCGCCAATTCCACCGTCTCGCCCAGCGCGGTGATCGCGAGCACGCGGCCTCCCGCGGTCACGACCTCCCCATTCTCCATCCGCGTGCCGGCATGGAAGATCTGCACGTCGGAAAGTTCCGCGCTCGCCTCGAGACCGCGGATCGGTTTGCCAGTGTCGTATTTTCCCGGATAACCGCCCGACGCCATCACCACCGCGACCGAGGGACGCGCGTCCCATTCCGGCACGAACGCGTCGATCGTCCCGTCGATCGTCGCTTCCAAAAGCGGGAGCAAATCCGACTTCAAGCGCGGCAAAATTGTTTGGGTTTCGGGGTCGCCAAAACGACAGTTGAACTCCAAAACGCGCGGGCCTTCCGCGGTCAGCATCAAACCTGGAAAAAGCAGGCCGCGAAATGCGACCCCGCTTTCCGCCAGCCCCTCCACCAACGGACGCATGACCATGCGTTCGATCACTTCCTCCATGTCCGGTCCCCACGTTTCGGCCGGACTCACCGCACCCATCCCGCCGGTGTTCGGACCTTTATCGCCATCGAACGCGCGTTTGTGATCGCGGGCCGTCGCCAACATCCGATAACTCCGCCCGCTCACGAGTGCATGCACCGAGCACTCCGCACCGCGCAGAAATTCCTCCACCACGATGCGACGTCCGGCGTCGCCAAAACGGCCGTCCTCCATCATCGCACGCACCACCGCGGCAGCTTCGTCCACGCTTTGCGCAATCGTGACGCCTTTCCCGAGCGCGAGGCCGTCGGCTTTGATCACGATCGGGCAACTCAAGCGCTCACAAAAATGAAGCGCCTTCTCGCTTTCCTCGAACGAGCCCGAGAGCGCCGTCGGCACATGGAAACGGCGCATGATTTCCTTCGCGAAGATCTTGGATGATTCCAGCCGCGCTGCCGCCTGGTTCGGCCCGAAAACGCGCAAGCCGTCGCTTTCGAAAAGATCCGTCATGCCGGCCGCGAGCGCGTCATCCGGACCGATCACAGTGAGATCGATTCGGTTTTCTTTCGCGAAGCGCGCGAGGGCCGGCAGATCGCTCGCCGCGATGGGAATATTCTCTCCGAGTTGCGCCGTCCCCGCATTCCCCGGTGCACAAAAAACCTGCTGCACGCGCGGCGACTGACCCAATTTCCACGCGAGCGCGTGTTCGCGACCGCCGCTACCGATCACGAGAATTTTCACAGCGACCCTGACTCCATCGCCCCCAGCCTCCGACACGGTCTTGGCAAAGACAAGCGGCCATAAATCGCGCGCCGGACCTTGCGTCCGGCCTCGATCATCCTAGACAGGATGATGGTTCAGAAGCGCGCCACCTATTCGGTCTTGAGCCCTGGTTGCCCGTCGCGCGTCGTCCTCGAACGGATCGCCGACAAATGGACGGCCTTGATCATTCAAGTCCTGGCCACAGGCACGCTGCGCTATTCCGCACTGCGGCGCGAAATCGGGGACATCTCGCAGAAGATGCTCACGCAGACGCTGCGCAGCCTGGAGCGCGACGGCCTCATCCGCCGCAAAGCCTATCCGGGCGCCGTGCCGAAAGTGGAATATGCGCTCACGCCTTTGGGCCGCACCTTGATCGAGCCGCTGCAAGGTCTCTGCCGTTGGACGGAGAAACACCTGCCGGAATTGGAAACAAACCGGAAACTGGCCGCAAATAAAACGCGCACCGCGTGAGCAGCCGCGTCTTTCTGCTGTCGCCCGCCTACGCCGGCGGACAGCGCGCCCATCTGCTTCTGAGTGAGAGCGCGCAATTCGACCTCGCCCGCCGTTTGCAAAGCAACAAGCCGCCCACCCTCGGCGAAGTCTTCAGCTTCCTGAGCGGGCTCTACTTCCGCGGCAAGCTCGCCTACGCGACCACCTTCGCCGCGACCCGCGCGCGCGATCCCGACATCCTCGTGATCACGCCCAACCGCGGCCTCCTCCCCGTCCTTCGCCCGCTCAGCCTGGCGGAGTTGCAAGCTTTCGCCGAGGTCGACATCGCCGCCGACGATCCGCGTTATCGCGCGCCCTTGGAGCGCGATGTGCGCAAACTTGTCCGCCGGCTCGGACCCAAAACAGAAGTCATTCTCCTCGGCAGTATCGCCACCGGAAAGTATGTCGATGTTCTCCTCGATCTCATCGGTGCGCGCCTGCTCTTTCCCGCAGATTTCGTCGGTCGGGGCGACATGAGCCGCGGTGGTCTCCTTCTGCGCTGCGCGGTGGATCGTCGCGAATTGGACTACATCCCCGTGGCCGGCGCAGCGCGGAAAGGTAAAAGGCCGCCCAAGCTCACCCCGCGCCGTTACCTGAAATGAAAGGCCTCGAATTGCAGCGCGCCGATGGAAGCGCGTTCGGTGGATGCAATTCCCGCCGGCCCCGCCAGGCAATACGAGTGATCGAGGCGACCTACGATCACTTCACAGGCGGCCGTTTCCGGCACGGGACAAAAATCGTGCGCTGGCGCAAAGAGAAAACGCCCGAGCAATGCACGTTCGATCAAGTGGAAGGCGCGAGGGCCGCTCGCTCGCGCTCCCGTAGCGGTCATCCACGAACGCGCTGCACCGTCACACAGATTCCCCACGCTACTCCACGTCGAGTTCGAACTTGATCCGCACATCGTATTGTCCGCTTTCCGCGAGACCAGGAGGCAAGGGGTCCACTTTTGTCACACGCCGGCCCACCGCGGTGACGGATTCATCCACCACCACGTTGCCTGAGGAGCGAACGATCTTGAAGTCCGAGACGCGTCCGTCCTTCTCGATCCGCAGCTGCACCAGCGCCGACATCGTGCCGCCGGTGGCCGAGGCGGTTCGGGGCTGGACCCACGCGCCGAAGAAACGGTCGTGCAGCATGTTTCCGAAAGCGTTAAATTCCGCGGCGCGGGCCGCGCCCCGACCGTCGGCCGTCGTTCCTCCCGCGCCCGGTTTCGGCGCATCGACCGCGACGGAGGCTTTCTCTTTCTTCGGCGTTGCGCTCGGCTTCTTCGCCGCGGTGGCGGAGGGTTTCGGCGTCGCCTTCTTGTTGGTCTCCTTTTTTATCTTCTTGGGGGTGGCTTTTGGTTTGGGCGTCGGAGAGCGCTTCGGTGCCTTCGATGCTTTGGGTTTCGGCTGAGCGGTTGGTTTGGGTTCTGCGCTCGGCTTCGGTGTGGGGGTGGGCGGTGGCGTGGCGCTCGGGGTGGCGAGCGGGATCTCGCTCTCCACCGGCGTGGCGGCTGGCGCGGGCGTTTCTTCAGGTGGAGGGCTCGCGGCTTCCTCCTCTACGGGCGTCGGCTCTTCGACGACCGGCTCCGGCGTTGGCTCCGCCGAACTGGAAAGTCCGGCTGCCGCCGCCATCCACACGATATCTTTCCTCGGCGGTTTCTTCGCACCGCCCCAGCGCGCGAGTCCGATCAAAAGCACGAGATGCACCACGCCGATCAGGATGACGTTTCGCCAAAAGCGCAACTCGCGCGACATCGCTAGGGTTGTTCGACCTGGGTCGCGATGCCGACTCTCGTGATTTGTGCGCGCTGCAAAACATCCATCACGCGCACCAGATCCTGCACCGCCAACGCGCGATCGGGTCGAATGACGACCGCGACCTCGGGGTTGGCAGCCTTTACGGTCGTGAGCCGCGCGGCGAGCGTCTCCGCGTCGACCGGTTCGTCGTTAAACTTCATCACTCCGGTGCGATCGATCGACACCGTTTGCACCTTCGCGGGATCGACCGCGGCGTTGGCGGCATTGCTGGATGGGAGCGAGAGATCGACGCTGTTTTCGAGCAACGGCGTGGTGATGATAAAAATGATCAACAACACAAACGCGAGATCGAGCAAGGGCGTGACGTTGATCTCGGAGAGCGTCGAGAGGGTGGTGCGTTGGGAGTAGCGTCTCATCGCCGGTATTCCTCCACGCGCGCGGTGTGGTTCACGTATTTGTGCTCGAACTCCGAGGCCAGTTCGGCCGCGAAGTTATCCATCTCCACGATCATCCCGCGGATACTGGTGACGAGAAAATTGTAACCGAACATCGCGGGGATCGCGACGCAGAGCGACATCACGGTGGTGATGAGAGCGCCGGAAACGCCGGGCGCCATCGTGGTAAGATTCGAGGAACCGGCCACCGCCACGTCGGTGAAAGTGTCCATCACGCCCCAAACCGTTCCGAGCAAGCCGAGAAACGGCGCACCGCTCACCGCGCTCGCGAGCAGGATCATTTGCGATTCCAGACCGAGCGCCGTTTCGCCCACGGCGCGTTCCATCGCGGCGCTCACCGCGCCCATTTGCGCGGGCGTAATTTTA
Organism: Chthoniobacterales bacterium; assembly: GCA_039915555.1. Taxonomy (GTDB): domain Bacteria; phylum Verrucomicrobiota; class Verrucomicrobiia; order Chthoniobacterales; family UBA10450; genus JACCTI01. The sequence goes on from JBDSNB010000063.1 coordinate 11,424, forward strand.
TCCGCGCTGCCGAGACGCGCGCGAAATGTTTCATCCACTTCGGCGGAACCGAGAAGATGAAACGTCATCTCCTGACAACCGGCGCGGTAAACATTAAAGAGCGGCGAACCGGGAAAACGCGCATTGCTTTCGAAGAGCCGCAGCGGCTGGCGATCCTGCCGGAAGGCTTTGCGAAACTGCGCGGTTTGTTTTCGCGCGAAGCGCACGATGCGCAGCTTCGTGACCATGATCGACCAACTGAAAATTGAACCGACGAGCAGACAACCGAGCACCACCTTGCCGGCCACGGTGGCGTGTTCGAAGGCGAAGAGCAGACCGCCCGCCGCGAGGATGTTCAATGGAAGAAGAAGTGACAACGTATCCGACTAGATATCGGAAAACGCGGGAAAGGAAAAGGCGGCAGGCTATTTTCTCTCTTCATCCCAATCCACTTTCCGCGGATAGACCGGCCGCATTCGCGCCGCGACGATAAAGGCAAAGCCGAGCACGATGAGAAAGAAGGAGAAAAACTGCCCGCGCGTAAACATACCGATCATCGGCGCGTCCGGCTCGCGAAAATTTTCCACGATGATGCGGCCGATCGCGTAGATGGAAAGAAACAGACCGGTGATCACGCCGTTCGGTTGCCGCATTTTCGTGCGCACCATCCAGAGAACCAGAAACAAAAGCACGCCCTCCACGAGCCCTTCATAAATCTGCGAGGGATGGCGCGGCGTTAAGACTGTGCGCAGGACTTGCTCGATCTGCGGATTGGATTGCGCGGCTGCGATCACGTTTTCGACGGAGTTCATTCCGGGATCGAATTTCTGCGCGAGCGCGATCGCCTGATCGGCCTGCGCGGCGTTCCCAGATTCGAGCAGCTCCTTCGGAAATTGCACCGCCCAGGCGACGTTCGAGGGACGCCCGTAGAGCTCACCGTTAATGAAGTTCGCGCAGCGGCCGAAAAACAAACCGACCGGTGCCACCACGCACAAGTTATCGCCCAGGTTCGTCCACGACATCTTGTACTTCCGCGCGTAATAGAGCGTAAAGAAAACGAGTCCGATGATCCCGCCGTGACTCGACATGCCGCCTTCCCACACCTTCACAATCGAGAGCGGATGGGCGAGCATCTCCGGTTTGTAGAATAAAACGTAGCCCAGGCGTCCGCCCAGCATCACGCCAAAGAGCGCCGCCCAAGTGATGAAATCGCCCACCTGTGCGCGGTGCAAATCGGCGTAGCCGCGTTTCGCGAGCCAGGCGAGCAGCGCGTAGCCGCACACGAACGCCATCACGTATGCCATCCCGTACCAGCGCGGACCGAAGGAGTCGGTGACGTGGAAGATGAACGGATCGAGATTGTGCAGGTAATACGCGAGCGTGTGCAAAAGTAGACCGCTATATCGCAGGGGGACGCGTGCCCGTCGAGTCTGGAGCCGCATCCTGCGGAACGCGCCCGAGCATCTTACCGTGGGTGCCGCGCCGCACCTCCCGCAAGGACGTGGCTACAATGCCAGCACCTCGCGCAGAAATGGCGCGGTGCGGCTGATGCGATTCTTCGCCACTTCTTCGGGCGTGCCAGCGGCCACGATCTCGCCGCCTTCCGCGCCCGCTTCCGGTCCGATATCGACGACGTAATCGGCTTCCGCGATCACGCTCAGATTGTGCTCGATCACGATGACGGTGTTCCCTTCATCGACGAGCCGATGCAGGACCTTGAGCAACAATTCCACATCGGCCATGTGCAGACCGATCGTCGGCTCTTCCAAGAGGTAGAGCGTCGACTTCGGCTTGCGCATTTTCCGAATCCGCTCGTTCTGCGCGCGACCGGTCCCGCGCGCGAGTTCGGTCACCAATTTCAAACGCTGCGCTTCGCCGCCGCTGAGCGTCGGGCTGGGCTGTCCCAATTTCAGATAGCCCAACCCGGTATCGACGAGCAGCCGCAACGGGCGCGCGATCTTTTGATTAGCGGCGAAAAATTCCGACGCCTGCTCGATCGTCAGCTCCATCACGTCGCCGACGCTTTTCTCGTTGTAGAGCACCTCCAGCGTCTGCGCGTTGTAGCGTCGGCCCTCACAATCCTCACACGGATGATAACTGCTCGGCAGGAAACTCATCTCGAGCTTGATCACACCCTGCCCTTTGCACGTTTCGCAGCGGCCGCCTTCGGTGTTGAACGAAAACCGGCTGTTCGTGTAACCGCGCACGCGCGCAACCGGCAGCTGCGCGAAGAGACTCCGGATCTCGTCGAAAACCTTGATGTAAGTCGCGGGCGTGGAACGCGAAGTCTTTCCGATCGGCGACTGATCGACTTCGTAAACCGTCTCGAAGGAGTCAGCTCCCTTGATCGAATCGAAGAGATCGCGCGTGCCTTTCTTCTTCCGGTCGAACTCCTCGCGAATCGCGGGCAGCAGGACCGAACGCATGAGCGTTGATTTTCCCGACCCGGAAATTCCGGTGATGACCGACAACCGGTTCACTGGAAAACGCGCGTCCACCTCCTTCAAATTATTCGCATGCGCACCACGAATCTCGATCCACTTCTCGACATCGGCCAACGACCGACGCTCATCTCGCGTGGGATGCGACATCGGTTCGCGCAGACAACGTCCAGTCTCGGAAGTCTGGTGCGCTTTGATTTCCGCCAGCGTGCCCTGGACCACCACTTGGCCGCCGTGCATGCCCGCGCCCGGGCCGAGATCGATGATGTGATCCGCACGCCGCATCGTTTCCTCATCGTGCTCCACGATCACGAGTGAGTTCCCCTTTTCGCGCAACGCCGTCAGCGTTTCGAGCAGGCGCACGTTGTCGCGCGGATGCAGACCGATCGTGGGTTCGTCGAGCACGTAAAGCACGCCGCGCAGATTCGAGCCGAGTTGGGCGGCGAGCCGGATGCGCTGCGATTCACCACCGCTCAAAGTCTTCGCCGAACGCCCGAGCGCGAGGTAACCCAGCCCGACGCTTTCCATGAATTCGAGCCGCTGCGCAATCTCCGGCACGAGGTCATCCGCGATCGCTTTTTGATTGCCGCGAAAACGCAGAGTCGCGAGCAGCGCCCGCGCCTCGCCCGCCGCGAGCGCGGTGAAATCACCGATCGCGCGACCCTGGAGCCGCACGTGACGCGCGATCGCGTTCAAGCGCGAGCCATGGCAGGCCGGACAATCGCTCGCTTCCTCCTCGTCGATCCACTCGGATTCGCGATCGGCCGCGAGTTCGTTCTCCAGCGCCGATTCGCCCGTGTCCTCCTGGCCCGTTTGTTTCGCGACGTTCCAAATTTGCCCGAAGCCGCCACATGCTTCGCAGGCGCCGTGCGGTGAATTAAAGGAGAACAAGCGCGGATCGAGTTCCTCGAACGCGCGCCCGCAGCCTGGGCAACTCATCTCCGTGCTCATGACCGTGAGCCGATTTTTCGCATCGAGCAGATGCGCGGTGCCGCGTCCGATATCGAGCGCGCGCTGGACGAGATTGCGCGCTTTCAAAACGCGTTTCGCGTCGATCATTCCCACCACCACATCGATCGTGTGTTCTTTGAAACGCTCGAGTTTCCGGAATTGCCCCACCGGAATGAGCTGACCATCGACAAACAAGGTGTCGAACCCCTGACGCTCCGCCCAACGCGCCACGTCGGTGTGAAATCCTTTCCGCGCTTTCACGAGCGGCGCGAGCACCTTGAGCGGGCCGCGTTTCACCGCCGTCTCGACCTGCTTCACGATCGCGGCCAGGCTTTGCGTTTGCACCGGCAGATCGCAATCAGGACAAAACTGCGTCCCGTTTTTCGCGAACAGCAGACGCAGAAAATGGTAAACCTCCGTCACCGTGGCCACGGTGGATTTGCCGCCGCCACGCGTCACGCGTTGCTCGATCGCCACGCTCGGCGGCACGCCTTCCACTAGGTCGACGTCCGGTTTTTCGAGCTGCTCCACGAACTGCCGCGCGTAGGGCGACATGCTATCGAGGAATCGGCGTTGCCCTTCCGAAAACAGAATATCGAACGCGACCGTCGATTTTCCCGAACCGCTCAGTCCAGTGATGATGACCATCTTATCGCGCGGAATGTCTAACGAGATGTTCTTCAGATTATGCTCCCGCGCACCGTGGATGCGGATGGCTTGATTCGCAGTGTCGCGGGAGGCGCTGGGTAGCGCAGGCTGCCAGCCTGCACCACCCGGCTGCCAGCCGGGTGGATCCTCTGCGGCGCGCAAAGCGGGTTCGTCGTTGTCTTCCGGGTGGGCGTCGCCCCGCGTTCGCGGCAGGCTGCCGCGAACAGCAGGCTGGCAGCCTGCGCT
>JBDSNB010000128.1:0-22335 GCA_039915555.1 Chthoniobacterales bacterium
AGGGACAGCGCGCTGCGCTGTCCGAGAGACGAGGCCGCCGGTGGACGCACGGACGTTCCAGCGCAGGCCACGCGTTTCGGTCGCCGCAGCGCGGCGCCCCTACCTCGCAGACCCCTCTCTGGAACACGCCAAAGTGCATGACACGCTCTAGGGGGCTCTTCGTGCTCGTTGACCTCCGTCGCCCAGTGCGATACGATGAGCCACATGTCCTTGCTCCGCGGGCTCTTTTGGTTGGCCTTGTTCGTTTTCTTTGCCTTCTGCTTTATCGTCCTTTTCGAGTACGGCACGGCGGATTTCGCCAACGGTTTCAAGACCGAGGGCGCGAAGGCCAAGACTTACGTGATGAGTCTGACGAAGCCGGTGAAGAAGGACGACGCGCCGAAGAAGTAGGCCGGGGCTACTCGACGAACTCGAGTTCCACTTTCCGGTCGAGATAACCCCGCGCTTCCGCGCGCCCGAGGAATTCGCGGATCGCCGCTCGGCCCGTCTCCCCGTAGTTGAGCGTGTAATCGTTCACATACATGCCAATAAATTGATCGGCGAGGGTCGCGTCCATGTCGCGCGCGTAGGGCATCGAGTGCTGCACCCCTGCCTCGCGATGCGTGAGGCCGTACTCGATGCTCTCTTGCAGGATGGCGAGGAGGTCGCGCCGCACCTCCGGCGCGATGTCTTTGCGCAGGACGTTGCCGCCTAACGGAAGCGGGAGGGCGGTTTCGTGTTTCCACCATTCGCCGAGGTCGACGATCTTCGTGAATCCGCTTTGCGCATACGTGAGCTGGCCTTCATGGATGATCAAGCCCGCGGCCGCAGTGCCGCTTTTCACCGCGGCAAAAATTTCGTCGAAGGGAACGACGACGTAATCGAAATCCCCGAGATAAAGCTGGAGTGCGAGATAGGCGCTCGTCATTAAACCTGGAACCGCAATCTTGCGGCCGCGAAGCCAGGCGCGGATTTCGTCGTCGGAGGCGTCCAGCGACAAGCCGGCGGTTTCCGTGGCCACGATCATCGGTCCGTAGCCGTCGCCCATGCTCGCGCCGCAAGGGAGGAGGGCGTAGCGCGAGCTGACGAAAGCGTAGGCGTGGATGGAGATGGCGGAGATGTCGAGTTCGCCACGCATGGCGCGCTCGTTCAAGGTCTGGATGTCTTCGAGCCGGTGCTCAAACTGGTAGTCGCGCAGATCGATCTTGTTCTCGGCCATGGCGTAAAACATGAAAGCGTCATCGGGATCTGGAGAGTGGCCGAGGGTGAAGATGCGCGAAACGGTCGACATGGGCGAAGGCTAGCGAGCCGGGCATTCTCTGCAATGCGAGCGAAGACGACGACGAGGATTTTGCAAGACCCGCCGCCGTGGGTTACGCGTTCCCTGTTCCTGTGCATCCCCTCCATTCCATTCGCGAGTTGGTCTGTCCTGACTGTGACGTGCTCTTGGACTCTCCGCCTTTGCACGAAGGCGAGAAGGCGATCTGCCCGCGCTGCGTTTATCCGCTCATGAGTCATGAACGGAATTCGATCCACCGCACGGCGGCGCTCGCAATGGCGGCGGGTGTGCTCTTCATTGTCTCGAATTGTTTTCCGTTCATGACGCTTCGGGCCGGTTTTCGCGAAAGCGAGATGATGCTTTGGCAAAGCGCCTCGGGCCTGGAGGAGCAGGGATATCCTTACCTCGCGTTCGGCGTTTCCGTTTTCATTTTGATTGCGCCGGCGCTCTTGATTATCGGCCTGCTTTATCTGCTGCTGCCTTTGGTATGGGAGCGGCGCTTGCCGGGCGCGATTCCGCTTTGCCGCTGGGTCCTGGCGGCCCGGCGCTGGAATATGCTGGAGATTTTCCTGCTCGGCGCGCTCGTGAGTTTGCTGAAGCTCGGGAAGCTGGCCGAGCTAAGCCTCGGGACTTCTTTCTGGTCCTTTGTCCTGTTGATTCTTTGTCTGACGGCCGCGCTGGCTTCGATTCATCCGCGCGAGCTTTGGACACGATTGGAAATGGCGGGACGATGACGACATTTCCGCCCGAGACCGCCGCGGCGCATGGCCTGGCGCTTTGCCACGTCTGTGGAATCGCGTCGCCCGTGACGGTGGAACGTTGCCCGCGCTGCCACGCGGCGTTACATCTGCGTTTGAAGGATAGTGTGCAACGCACCTGGGCGCTCACGATCGCCGCGCTGGCGCTTTATTTTCCGGCGAATCTCATGCCGGTGCTCCGCATGGAATCGTTCTGGGGCGATCAGCAAAACACTATCCTGGGCGGCGTGATCCAGTTCTGGCAGGAGGCGGATTATCCGGTCGCGATCATCATTTTTGTCGCGAGCGTTTTGATCCCGGTCTTGAAAATCATCGCCATTATCGCGCTCTGTCTCGCCTCTCGCTCCGGCCGGCATCCGCGCACCATGACGCGCCTATATCGTGTGACCGAGTTCGTCGGGCGGTGGTCGATGGTGGACGTTTTCGTGGTGGCTATTCTGGTCGCGGTGGTGCAACTTGGCGCTACGATATCGATCCATCCCGGACCCGGCGCCATCTCCTTTGCGGCGGTCGTCGTCCTGACGATGTTTGCCGCCATTAGCTTTGATCCGCGTTTGATTTGGGATGCGGCGGCGCGTTCCTCCCGACCCTAAGGCCATGCACGACGTTCTTACTCCCGACCAACCGCGCCTTACGCCGGTGGTGAAATCCGGACGCCGGCTCTCGCCGATCTGGATTATCCCGGTGGTGGCGGCGGTGCTGGGACTGTGGCTGGCGGTGAAATATTTTTCGGAACGCGGGCCGCAAATCACGGTGCACTTCGAGACCGCAGAAGGCATCGTCGGGAACAAGACTCCGGTCCTCTGCCGGAGCGTCAACGTTGGCACGGTCACCTCCGTGGGATTGACGGAAAACCTGAAAGGGGTGCGCGTGAAGATGCAGATGACCGCGGAAGCAACTCGTCTTCTCACCAAGGACACGCAAATTTGGGTGGTTCGTCCGCGTTATGGCGCCGCCGGAATTTCCGGGCTGAGCACGATTGTTTCCGGCAGTTACATCGAACTGGAGCCCGGCCTCTCCGAGGAACCGCGGCGCGACTTCGTCGGGATCGAGGAACCGCCCGTGACTCCGAAAGGCGTTCCCGGTTTGCGCATCACGCTCTTCACCGACGAGGCGGGCGGCGTCGCGCCCGGGACGCAGATCGTTTACAAAGGCCTGACCGCGGGACGCATCGAAACGCGCGTCTTCCATCCGGAAAACGGGAAGGTGGAGTTTGGCGCTTTTATTTCGCGGGAGTATGCCGGCCTCGTGCGCAACAACACGAAATTTTGGAACATGAGCGGGATCGATGTGCAGATCGGCGCGAATGGCTTCGAGTTGCACGCCGGCACCCTGGAATCGTTGCTCGTGGGCGGGATCACTTTTGGCCAACCCGACGGGGCGTCCAACGCCCCGGCGGTGAGCGATGGCGAAACGTTCATTCTCTACGACAGCGTCTCCGACACGAAGAAATTCGTGATGAAGGACAGCCTGCCGTATCTCCTGCTGTTCACCGGCAGTGTGCGCGGTTTGAATGAGGACGCGCCGGTGGATTTTCGCGGCGTGCGCATCGGCACGGTCAAAGGTGTGAACTTCCGTTATCTGCCTAACGACCCGGAGCGGAGAGTGCCGGTCTTGATCCAGATCGATCCCGGTTTCATTACCGATCTGCCAAAAGAGAGCACCGAGCCGGCAGAGAAATTTATCGAAGAAGCGGTGCGCGGTGGATTACGTGCCAGCCTGAAGACCGGCAGTTTGATCACCGGGCAGATGTACGTGGATCTCGATTTTCAAAAAGATGCGCCCTCGATGTCGGTGACGGAGATCGATGGTTATCGTGTCCTGCCCACGGGCGGCTCCAGCCTGGCCGAATTGCAGGACAAGGCGAGCGCGCTGCTCGATAAGATGCAGGCGTTGCCGTTGGAAGACACGATTAAGAGCGCGACCGCCGCCCTCGCCTCCATCAAAGCCATGGCCGAGGATTTGAACAAGACGATGAGCGGTTACGGCGAGAACGGTGCCCTGTATCAGAAGCTCACGGACACATTGCGCCAGCTCGACGACACTTTGCAATCGGTCCGCAGCTTGAGCGGCACGATCGAGCGGAAACCGAATTCACTTATCTTCGGCAAGCCGGGCAAGGTCAAGCCGCCCAAAGGTACGCCGGGCCAGTAGGCTCACCTTCCCCTTATGAGCCAAACGCTACGTTCCGTTCTTTGCCTCGGCCTCGCTCTGCTCCTCGCCGGTTGCGGCGGGGCACGGGAGAAATCTTATCGCCTCAGCGCCTCGGAAGCGGCTTCCACTGGTGGCTCCGCCTCCGGGCTCAGCGTGGTCGTCGGTCCCGTTTCGCTCCCGAGTTATATCGACCGCGCGGAACTGGTTTTCGCGAGCGGGTCTAACGAATTCCAGGTCCCGTCGGATGCGCTCTGGCTTGGTTCGCTGAAGGAAAATATCAGCCGCACCGTGGCAGCCGATCTCGGAGGGATTTTGCGTTCCCGCAATGTGCGCAGCTCGCTCGATGGCGGCGCGCGCAGCAGCTCTCGCGTCGCGCTGACGGTGAAACAATTCCACGGCATCAGCGGCCAGGAAGCGATCCTCGATCTTTCCTGGCGAATCCAAAGCGGCGCGAGCGGGCAAACCATCTCGCGGCATAACGGCAGCTTCCGGGAGCCCATCGTGGGTGACGGTTATGAGCCGTTGGTGCAAGCCCAGAGCCGGCTGCTTGAGCAGGCTTCGCGGGCCATCGCGGGTTCGCTGCGCGGCCGGTAGTTTCGTTTTCGTCGACAAACTCCTCGCCGAGGCGACGGGCGTTTGCTTAACGCGGCGCCTTCCGATAGCCTGCCGCACATGGCGAAATCGGGTCTCGGTAAAGGTCTTGGCGCACTCATCGGAGTTCGCCCGGGTCCCACTTTGGTGGCAGCGCCTACCCTCGATATCACGATGGCGATCGAGCCCGGCGAAAAAGTGCAACTCGTCGGCCTGAACACGATTGTCCCCAGCCCACTCCAGCCGCGAAAGGAATTCGTCGCGGAAGCGTTGCAGGAGTTGATCGCCTCCATCCGGCAACACGGAATCATCCAACCGCTCATCGTGCGGATGGTGGACGGGCAGCACGAACTGATCGCGGGCGAACGTCGTTGGCGCGCGGCGCGCGAGATGGGGCTCACGCAGGCGCCGGTCATCGTGCGCGAAGCGAGCGATCTCGAAGTGCTCGAGCTTGCGTTAATCGAGAATCTGCAGCGCGCGGACCTGAACCCGATTGAGGAAGCGCAGGCCTATGCGCGACTCGCAGGCGAATTCGGCATGCGGCAGGAAGACATCGCGCTCAAGGTCGGGCGGAGTCGCGCGGCCGTGGCGAATTCAATGCGGCTGCTGGATTTGCATCAGCAAGTGCAAGGTTGGGTCACGCAGGGGCTTCTCTCGGTGGGGCACGCGAAAGTGCTGCTCGGAATCAAGGCGCACGAGGAACAGCTCGCGGTCGCGGAGACGATTTTACGCCGGAGCGGAACAGTGCGCGACGCCGAGCGACTGGTGGCGCGGCAACTGGGAAATCGCACGCGGCGCAAACGACAGGCCGCCAGCGCGACTGTGACCTCGGCCGCGTTGGAAGATTTACAGACGCGCCTGCAACGACATCTCGGGACGCGCGTCACTCTCCACCACGGAGGGAAGCGCGGCCGGATCGAGATCGAATACTACGGCGACGAAGATCTGGAGCGCGTCTTGAGCGCGCTCGGGCTGCCGCCGAGTGACAGCTAACGCGGGACGCGACGGATGAGGCTGAGTTTCTTTTTCGGGCTCGCGCTGGCCCTGACGGCTTGCGGAGACGAGAACAAGCGGGTGAACGACGCTGGAAAGTTGTGGGAAGAATTCTCGGGCGAGACGGCGCTCCGTCATGTCGAGCGCATGGTGGAGCTTGGTCCACGTCCTGTCGGGAGCGAGGCGCTGGAGCGTTCGCGCCTTTACCTGATCGACGCCCTCACCAGCGCGGGCTGGACGGTGACACGCCAGACGTTTAACGAATCGACGCCGCGCGGGCCGATGACTTTCGTGAATCTGATCGCGACTTTCGGCAAAGCGAAGAAAGAGGAGCCGCCGTCGTTTCTGCTTTGCTCGCATTACGACACGAAATTTTTTGGGACGGAAACCTTTGTCGGCGCGAATGACGGCGGTTCGAACACGGGCTTGCTCGTGGAAATGGCGCGCGTCCTTGCGACACAGGCGGCACTTGCGGCGCGGGTGCAACTCGTATTCTTCGATGGAGAGGAGGCGTTCGTCGCATTTACAGAGACGGATGGTTTCTTCGGCAGTCGGTATTTTGCGCAGCAACTCGTGGCCGAAGGGAAGGCGAAGCAGTTCCACGGCGGCATTCTCTTCGACATGGTGGGCGACCGGAATTTGACGATTACGCTTCCCCCAGATTCGCCGAGCCATTTGGCGGCCGGGATTTTTGCCGCGGCGGAAGCGCAGGGCGTGCGGCACCGTTTTACCTACGCGGCGGGGAACATCCTCGACGATCACACGCAGTTGAACGCGATCGGCATTCCGGTGATCGATCTGATCGATTTCGATTATGCGCCGTGGCACACACCGGAAGACACGATGGATAAAATCAGCGCGGCAAGTCTGGAAACGGTCGGGCGGGTGGCGTTGCGTTTCCTTGCGGAGGGGGCCTTTAAATGAGCCGCGGTTTCCGGAATCTCTTGCTCCTGCTGCTCGCGGGGGCGGCGGGCTGGGGCGCGAGCGAAGCACTTTATCGCGCGTCGTGGAGTCGAGACGTCCTCGGCCGCGCGATGGGGCGCGGAGAGTTTCTGGGATTGGCGCGGGGCCGCGCGATTTACGCGCGCGATCTTTTCCAGGCAGGTGGCACGCAGGCGGAAACGATCCTGGTCGCCGATACGCTGCGCGAATCGTCGCGGGGCGCACAGGCATCGGCTCACGAAGTGGAGCGCGAGGCCGGTCTTTTCCATGCGCAATTTGGCGAGGAAGCGACCTTCGCCGGAGCTTTGGAATCGGCGGGCCTGACCGAGTCGTCGCTCCGCGAGATGGTGAGCGATCATCTCATCGTCCGGCATTGGATCGAAGAACAGATCGCGCCCGCTTTGACGGCCACCGACGACGAATGCCGGGAGATTTACGAGAGCGAACCGGCGCGTTTCGAACTGCCACCACGGTTTCGCGCGAGTCATCTTTTCGTTGCCGCACCGGAAGGAACGGCGCTGGAGGTGGTCCTGGAGAAGCGCAGTTTCGCGCAAGGTTTGTCGGTGCGTTTGTTGGCGGGCGAAGGCCTGGCCGATCTGGCGCAGGAAGCGTCGGAGGATGAGGAGACGAAAACTCGGGGCGGAGATCTCGGTTATTTTTCGGCCTGGCGCATGCCGCCCGATTTCTTGACCGAACTGGCGAAGCTGAGCGTGGGGCAAACGTCGCCGCCGGTGCAGTGCCGGCTCGGTTTCCACATTGTCGCGCTGACGGAGAGGCGGCCGGCGCGTCGCTTGACGATCGAAGAAGCGCGCGGGGAGATCGCGTCGCAGATCGTGAATCAAAAACGCGCCGCGGCGGTCGCCGACCTCACGAGCGAAATTCGGCGACCTGATCGGGAGCGCGGGACGTTGACGCGACCGTGATTTCCAAGTTCAGGATTGCGTAGGCGGTCGTTTGCCGTGATTTTTTGCTCATCGCGGGAAGTCGCGATGCACTTTATCCATGTCACGTCGCACAGAAAGAAACGTCGGAGTCATCGGGCTCGGCATCATCGGGCTGCGCGTCGCAGAAAGTCTGCGGCGGCGCGGGTTTTCGGTTTTCGTTTGGAATCGGACGCCGCGTCCGTTTCCGAACTTTGTCGGGTCGCCCGCGGAGATCGCGCAGCTGGCCGATTTCATCCAGATTTTCGTGGCCGACGACGAAGCGCTGCTCGAGATGGTGGCGCAATTAAAGCCGGCGCTGAAGGCGCATCACGTGGTGATGGCGCATTGCACGGTGGCGCCGCATACGATGCGCGCGGCGGCGGAGATCGTGCAACGACGCGGCGCGCAATTTCTCGACGCGCCGTTTACCGGGAGCAAGCTGGCGGCGGCGCAGGGTGAGCTGGTTTATTACATCGGCGGAGATGAAGTGGCCTTTCGGCGCGCTCGTCCGATCCTGGAAGGCAGCAGCAAGGACATCATCGAGATTGGCGAAATCGGGCAGGCGACCACGATCAAGATCGCGACCAACATGGTGACAGCCGCGACGATCCAAGTGGCCGCGGAAGCGCTCGCGCTGGTCGATAGCGCGGGGCTGACGCCGGATAAGTTTGTCGCGGCGATGAAGAGCAATGCGAGCAGTTCGCCCACCCTCGGGATGAAGCTCCCCAAGATGGTGGAGGGCGATTTCGAAACGCATTTCTCGGTTAAGCACATGCTGAAAGATATGGAGATCGCGAGCCGGCTGGCGCGGTCCTACGACTTGTCGTTAGGCGCGACGGAGGCGGCCCGAACGACTTTGCTGGCCGAGATGCGGAAGAATCGCGGGGACTATGATTACTCGTCGATGGTGCACGCTTTTTTCCCGGAAGGGGCGGCGCCGCCGCCGGCCGCGGCGGTCTCGGAACCGGAGCATCTCACGCTTGATCTGAAGGAAGCATCCCCGCCGGAACCAGAGACGATCCCGGAACCAGAAGCGCCAGTCTTGGAGGAGTCGGCAGCCGAGCCAGCCAGCGCGCAGGAACCGTTGTTGATTGAGGATGTCTCGTTAACGGATGCTGTTACGCAGTTGCTGACGGAATCCGAGCCGGCTGCGACGGAGAAGGAGATTGTGGTGGAATCCACGTCCGTCATCCTCCTCGCGAACGGCGAGTTTCCGGTGGACAAATCTGAGATCGAAACGGCCGTGGCCACAGCGGCTCCCGAGGCCGAAGAGGATGAAACTCCCGGCGAGGAAACTTCGTCGCAACTCTCCGATGAAAGCGAAGATTCGCCTTCGTTAGCCGATGAGACTCCCGCGGAAGAGCCGGCCGCGGAAACGAAGCCCGCCCCCGTGCCCGCGGTGGCGGAAGAAAATGTGCGGCGCGGTTTTTTCAGTCGGATGTTCAGCAGGACCACGGACGACCGGGGTGCCGATTATTGATGGCGACCGCGAACGAAGGCCTGGTCTTCGATCTTTCGACGCGGGCTAAATTGCGCCTGACGGGCGCGGATCGACTGCGCTATTTGAACGGACAGATCAGTAATGATCTGCGTAAGGCGACGGAAGAGGATGCGGTTCACGCCTGCGTTTTGAGCGCGAAAGGGAAGATCGATGCGGAAGTTTTTGTCGCGGCCGAGGGCGAGGCTTTTCTGCTCGATACGGAGCGCGAAGCGGGCGAAGCACTCGCGGCGCGACTGGAGCGTTACATCATCGCCGACGATGTGCAGGTGGAGGATGTGACTGAGGCGTTCGCGCTTTTCCATGTGCTCGGAGCGGAGGCGCCGGATTTGTCGGTTAACGGGGAGCGCCAAAGGGCGAGCCGGTTCGGCGAAGTGGGAACGGATCTTTGGCTGGCGGCGGCGGACCACGAGCGGGCGTTGCAGGAGTTGTCGCAAGCTCATTCGTTTTGCGATGAGGAATGTGCGGAGACCTTGCGGATCGAACGCGGATTACCGCGCGGGGGGCGCGAACTGACGGGCGAAATTATCCCGACGGAAGCAAACCTTGAAGCGAGCGCGATCGATTACGCGAAGGGTTGCTACATCGGCCAGGAAGTGATTTCGCGGATCAAGATGTCGGGGCAGACGAATAAGCGGCTCTGCGGTTTTGTGGTGGCGGGTGAAGGGCGGCTGGAACCCGGGATGCGTCTGGTCACGCCGGAGGCCGGCAAGGAGGTTGGGTGGCTTACGAGTGTGGCCGCGAGTGCGCGGCTGGGGCGAGAGATTGCCCTTGGGTTTGCGAAGCGCGGGTTTCAAGAAACGGGAATGCGCTTGCAAGCGGTAGCGCCTGGGAGTGCGAGTGGCGTGATGGTCGAGATTGTCGGCCTGCCGTTCGCGTAAACGACGGCGCGCCTGACGCACGGTCAGGGAGGACGTGCGCGCGTGATTTGACTTGGAGCATCTGACGTTACCGCGTTTCCGCGCTCGCCCAGCCACCCGGCGATTTTATCCCATCGCAGGCTGTTCATCCATCAAGCTTGCGAGGTGTTTAAGTTTTATTCTATAAAGGGTCGGAACAGAAGACACCTATGAAGGAAGAACAAGCTGGGACCTCGTCCAATCTCTCGCGTCGGAAATTTTTGCGCCGGGTAGGCGTTTCCGGGGTGGCCACGGCTGGGGGCGCTCTGGGCCTCAACGCCATTTTGCAATCAAGCGCGCAAGCGCAGGATCCGGGGATCTTTCGCACGACGCGCCCGAGCCCCAATCCGCCTTCGCCAGCGGGAAACACCGGCGGTTACGGCATCGCGAGCGGAACGGTGCGGGCGGATCGCGCGTACCAAATTCGAGTGGAGGCGGCCCAGGCCGAGCGAGCCATCGCCATTCCGCCACATCCAAATAATGGCGATGAAGCCGTTTACGCCTCGCGTTTTGCCAGTTTTTCCAAGGGGCTGCGGCATCAGGCGAATGGGCACGTCGATCCGGCGGCCTACAACGCGTTAATGGTCGCGGTCCAAAGCGGTCAATTTTCGGACTTCGAGGCGCTCGCGCCGCATCTCGGCTGTAGCGATCCCGCGCGGCAGCGGCCATTCGTCAATCCGCAATCCGGCTACGCTTTCGATCTGGAGGGGACTGATTGCGGACAGCTCGCGATGCGCCCGGCACCAGCATTCTCCAGTGCGGAAGAGGCCAGCGAGATGGCGGAGCTCTACTGGATGGCACTGCTGCGCGACGTGAACTTCGATGATTACGCGACCAATCCCACGGCGCAGGCCGCGGCGGCGGATCTTTCCCAGATGTCAGATTTTCGCGGTCCGAAGCGAAACGGCCAGGTCACCACGCAGACCCTTTTCCGTGATGATTTCCCGGGGTGCACGGATGGCCCGTATATCTCGCAGTTCCTGCTGCGCTCGACTGCGTTCGGCGCACAATTTATCGACCAACGCATTCGGGCGCGCGCGCCGGGGAGCGATTACATGCTCAACTTCGCGGAGTGGCTGGATGTGCAAAACGGCTGCGTGCCCGCGGAGCTTGAGGTCCCACCCGCGACGGAAGCGCCCCTCCGCCACATCCGCAACGGCCGGGACATCAGCCATTACGTCCGCCTCGACGCGCTCTTCCAGGCCTACTTCGTCGCCGCGCTCTACCTGATCAACGGTGTCATCGTGAACGAGACCACCTCGCCGTTCGTCTATCGTTTTCCATTTGATCCCGGAAATCCCTACGGCCGGGATGGCTCCACCCTGGTGCAAGCGGGCTTCGGGACTTTCGGGAATCCGGCTCTCCTGACGTTGGTGACGGAACCCGCGCCGCGCGCGCTCAAGGCGGTTTGGTTCCAAAAATGGCAGGTGCACCGGCGCCTGCGGCCGGAGGTTTTCGGCGGGCGGATGGAAGCGATGCGTTTAAACCTCACCCCTTACCCGGTGCACCAGGATCTTCTCACCGGCTCGTCGGTTTTGAACACGACTCTGGCGCAAAACGGGACTCTTCTCCTGCCGCAAGCTTTCCCTGAAGGCTCGCCGCTGCATCCCTCCTACGGGTCGGGCCACGCCACGGTGGCGGGCGCGTGCGTGACGATGCTAAAGGCGTTCTTCGATGAAAGCACCGTCATTCCCGAACCGTTGCGGATCAACCCCGCGGACGGGGGGCAAACCCTGGTCCCCTATAAGTCGTCCGCTCGTGTGGCTGATCTCACGGTGGGTGGAGAATTGAATAAGCTGGCCTCGAACATCGCCAACGGCCGCAATATCGCCGGCGTGCATTGGCGCACGGACGCGGTCGAATCAATCAAGCTCGGCGAGGCGGTCGCGCTCAGCATGCTGCAAGATATGCGGGCGACTTATAACGAGCCCTTCGGCGGCTTTTCGTTAACAAAATTCGACGGCACGAAGATCACGGTCTAAGCGAGAGCGCGCGCCAGAAGGCAGGGCGGGCGCAAAGAAAATTGCGCCCCGCGTCGAGACTCGTAGCTTCACCGCTCCGGCCCGCCTCGCGGCGTTGGCCGTTCCTTTTTCATGGCCACGATCAGTCTCAAAAACCTCACCTTTTCTCACCCCAGCCAGGCAGCGATCCGTGGCGTCACGCTGGAAATTCCCGACCGCGTGTTCGCGATCCTGACCGGGCCGCGGGGTGGCGGACAAAGCGCGATCCTTCGGCTCCTGGCCGGACTGGAAAGCGCGCCCAGCGGAGAAATTCTGTTGGGCGATAAAAAGGTGAACGAACTCGGGCCGAGCGCGCGCGACGTGGCGATCGTCTTCGCGGACGACGCGCTCTACCCGAAAATGTCGATTCGCCAGAATATCGCGTTCGGTTTAAGGCAGCGAAAATTTTCGCAAACCGAAATCACGCGGCGGGTGGAGGACGCGGCCGGGGCGTTGGGAATCGCGGAGCTGCTGGAAAAACGGCCGGCAGAAATTTCGCTGGTGGAGCGGCAACGCGCCGCTCTTGCCCGCGCGATTGCGCGTCAGTCGAAGGTCCTCCTCTTGGACGAGCCGCTGCGGAATCTCGACGCGGCGTCGCGCGCGCAGTTGCGGGCTGAGCTGCGGAAGCTGCACGAGCGTCTGGAAACGACAATCGTCTATGGGACAAGCGATGCCACGGAGGCGATGGCGCTGGGCGAGCACGTCGTGATTTTGCAGGACGGTCGCGTGGCGCAAGAGGGGACGCTCACGACGGTTTACGAGGCGCCGGCCGATCTTTTTGTGGCGGGTTTTCTCGGCGAGCCGCCGATGAATTTCGTCCACGGGACGCTCAAGCTGGAGCGCGACGCGTTGCTCTTCCGGGAAACGGGCGAGGGGACAATCGAGGCGCGTCTTGCGCTCGCGGAGCGGCCGGCGGCGGCGGAGTTTGCAGGCAAAGCAGTCGTGCTCGGAGTGCGGCCCGAAGATCTGGAGATCGTCTCGACGGTGAACGGCCAGGAGCCGCCGAATAGTTTCCCTGCGCTGGTGGATTTCATCGAGGCGGTGGGAATGGAGCGCACTTTTCACCTGCAAACGGGCGCCCACGCGATCGTGGCGCGCGCGCGCGGCGGGAGTGAAGAGCAACCGTCCGGTCGCAGGGTGCGGGCGCGGTTTGAGGAGCGGAAAGTGCACCTCTTCGATCCCGAATCCACGCGGCGCATTGCGGGCTTTTAGCGTTGTTTCGAGAGAGACGGAGGGCTTCAGGCGGGGCGTCTGATTTCGGATTTTGACTGGACGGGACGGCGCCCGTCCCTCCAGCGCGGAGCTAATTGCTTTCCAATCTGAATCTTGCGTAATTTTTGCGTTGTTTTAAGAAACGCTTTACGGGTAATGTCAGGCAACCCCAAATACAAACAGCCCTGTGAACCAACAACTACTCGCCGAAATCGGCCGCACCCAACGATTGGAAATCCTCAACACCCTCAAGCGGACCCGCGGCTTGTCGGTGAACGAGCTCGTCGCGAAAATGAAGATGAGCTACATGGGCATCAAGCAGCATTGCCTCACGCTCGAACGCGACGGTTACCTTGATACCTGGCGCCGTCCGCAGAAAATGGGGCGCCCGGAAATGGTCTATCGTCTAACGAAACGGACGCACGATCTGTTTCCGTGCGATAGCAACGAGATGACGTTGCAGTTGCTGAAGTCCGGCGGCGAAATCTATGGACCGAACGCGCCGGAGAAGCTGCTTTACAGCGTCTTCGAACGGAAGACCGCGGCTTTGAAAGCGAAGGTGAAAGGCGAAACCGTGGGCGACCGCGCGAAGTGGCTGGCCAAGCAACGGGAAAACGATGGCTTCATGTCGCAAGTCGTGACGGATGAGAAAGAGGGCGGCCCGCAAATTCTGGAATGCCATTCGCCGATCATGAATTTGCTCGACGCGTATCCGATCATCGCGCGACTGGAGCAGGATATGGTGGAGGCAATTCTCGGCGTGCCGGTGCGGCGTGAAGAGACGCGGACCTCGGGACTGTACGAGTGCGCGTTTTATTTCGCGCTCTAGGCAAACGGGGCGGGAACGGATTTCGGGCTCGGAATTTTCCTTTGGCGTCGGGCCGCGTTCGCCTGAATGATGCCCGATGCCTCGCGCTTTTCCGACTGCGGTTATTGAGAACATCCGGCCGCTGATCGACGGCGGGCGTTACTCGATCAAGCGGGTGGTGGGCGAAGATTTGGTGGTGACGGCGGACGTCTTCAAGGACGGGCACGATGTCGTCGCTGCCACCTTGAAGTGGCGCAAGCTGGGCGAGCCGCGCTGGCACGAGACCGCGATGACGTTGGTGAGCAACGACCGTTGGACCGGGGCGTGCACCTTTTACGAGAACACGACCTACGAGTACACGGTCGAAGCGTGGACGGATACGTTTGCTGGCTGGCAACACGAGTTCGCGGCGAAGTTCGGCGCGGGGATTACAGAGCTGACGAGCGAGACGCTGGAAGGTGCGGCGTTGCTCGAGCAGGCGGCGGAGCGGGCGGGCGAATCGGCGGATGCGAGGCGCTTGCAGGAGTTGTCGGAAATGATCCGCGCGAACGAGCCGGCGGAGATCAACGCAATCGCGCATTCCGGCGAACTGGAAGTGTTAATGGCGACGTATCCGGACCGCACCACGGCCACCCAGTATGCGCCGCCTCCGCGCGTCACGGTGGATCGATTGCAGGCGCGGACCGCGGCATGGTATGAATTTTTCCCACGCTCGGCGGAAGGGCGCGGCGATCAGGGATCGACCTTCCGCGATTGTCTCCCTCGCGTGGACGACGCGAAGGCGATGGGCTTCGATGTGATTTATTTTCCGCCGATCCATCCGATCGGTTTCGCGAATCGCAAAGGGCGCAACAATTCCGTGACGAGCGAACCGGGCGAACCCGGCGTGCCCTACGCGATCGGCAACCGGCACATCGGCGCGCCGAATGGTGGCGGGCACAAGGATGTGGAACCGGCGCTCGGGACGCTGGAGGATTTCGATTGGTTGCAACGGGAAATCCGCAACCGCGGGATGGAGGTGGCGCTCGATTTCGCGATCAATTGTTCGCCCGATCATCCGTACGTGGCGGAGCATCCGGAGTGGTTCTACAAGCGCCCCGACGGCACGATCAAATACGCGGAGAATCCGCCGAAGAAGTACGAGGACATCTATCCGCTGAATTTCCGCTGCCCGAACTGGGAGGAACTCTGGGCAGAAATGACGAGCATCATTCTCTTTTGGGCGGAGCACGGGGTGCGCATCATCCGGGTGGATAATCCGCACACCAAGCCGGTGCCGTTTTGGGAATTCCTCATCGGCAGCGTGCACCAGCAGTTTCCCGATGTCGTCTTTCTCTCCGAAGCGTTCACGAAGCCGAAGATGATGCAGGCGCTCGCGAAGGCCGGCTTCACGCAGAGCTACACCTACTTCACCTGGCGCGGGACGAAGGCGGAGTTCGCGGAATATTTCACCGAGCTGACGCAGACCGAGATGCGCGATTATTTCCGCGGAAACCTCTGGCCAAACACGCCGGATATTCTGCCGTTCCACTTGCAGGAAGGTGGGCGCCCGGCGTTCATGATCCGCGCCGTCCTCGCGGCCACGCTCTCGAGCGTTTACGGCATCTACAGCGGCTTCGAGCTCTGCGAAAACGCCGCGCTCCCGAAGCGCGAGGAGTATCTCGACAGCGAGAAATATCAGTGGAAAGAGCGCGATTGGGACCTAGCCGGCAACATCAAAGATTGGATCACGCGGATAAACCAAATCCGGAAAGAAAACCGTGCGCTTCATTTCTACGACAATCTCCGCTTCTACACCGCGGATAACGACGCGATCCTTTTCTACGGCAAGATGACGCCAGCGCGCGACAACATCATCCTGATCGCGGTCAATCTCGATCCGGCCGCGACGCAGAACACCTACCTCCACGTCCCGCTGGCGGAAATCGGGCTCACGGAATCCGACGAATATCAGATGCACGATCTCCTCACCGACGAGCGTTACACGTGGCGGGGCAGCCGTAATTACATCGAGCTCGACCCGCACACGCGCCCCGCGCACATCTTCCGCGTCCGCCGCACGCTGGGCGATGGGCGTTTCGCGTAGGCAGCCGGTGAGATATTAGCGCTGCGCGCGGGCCGGCCTGCTCCTGACTGTGAGCGAAGAAAAATCGGAAACTTCGCGAGAAAAATACCGTTGAAACATATGGAGTGGGGAAACGGGGAAACTGGCTCATGGAGAAATTAACATCGAATGGGACGGGATGCCGGGGTGCGACCGAGTGCGGTTTTTTTCTATTTTGACCATCGTGGCACTGGCAGCTTGGCTTGCGACCTCTGCCGGAGCGCAATCCGCGGAGAAATTCTACTACTGGGTCACTCCTTATCCGAGCGACGTGATGGCGAATCGATACGAGAGTTTCGTGATCGAACTTGACGCGGCGAAAAAAGCAGAGTTCGACGCGGTATTTGCCCGGGGGCCTGTCTTCTTTGACGGCCGAATTGCGGCCGGACCAGCTTCGTATAACAAGAACTATCACGCGCCCGGTCAGCCACTTTGGAACTGGCATTTCGCGTCTATCGAAACGTTCTATCCCTCCGATCTCTATCCCTTTGGAGGCCTTCCCGGAACGGATGTGAACAGGATCTCCATCCCTCAGACATCGAGGCTAATCCGCAGGATTGGATCGCGCGGAATGGGACCTACTATTTCCCAACGAAGTACGTGATTCTTGGACGTGCGATCGATCCCAATAGAAAAGACGCGCTGGCCAACGTCTCGAACCGTGGCCTCAGCGGCGCAGGCGAGAAGAGGCTGATCACCGGTTTGATTATTAGCGGCGGCGAGCCGCGGAATGTGGTGTTGCGGGTGCTGGGTCCGATCCTGAGCGCAGCTGGCGTGCAACAGGTGGCGGCGAATCCGAAGATTGAGGTTTATCGCGGCTCGACCCGGGTGGCGAGCAATGCGGATTGACGGAGCGATGCGCGCGCGGGAACTTTGAGCACATCGTATCCAACGCTCGCGCCGACGAACGATCTGGAAGCGGCGATGTTTCTCACGCTTTTGCCCGGCGCTTCTACGCTGCATGGAATTAACGAAGCGGGAACGGAAGGCGTGGTGCTGCTGGAGGCTTACGACGTGGCTGCGGGGAATCCTTAGGAATTCCTTAAAAGAGCCGCAACTTTGTGGTTAAAAAACCGTTGGTTACATGGAGGCGGAGGAATCGGACTCATGAGACGGCTCGCGTTCCGATGGATTTTTCGGGGCAGCGAATAGGTGGGTTTCATAAAACGTGGGAAGGAAATTTTCGATGAAAACTCGATGGATTTTGGTAACTTGGTATTTGTTATTTGCAGCTTTGATCGCGTCGCCGCCCGGCGCGCGCGCGCAGGCGGAGGACAGGTTTTACTACTGGGTCACTCCTTTCCCGGCTGCAACGGTCGGAGCGAATCCCGAGAGTTTTGTGATTGAAGTTTCGGCCTCGAGAAAAGCGGAGATCGAGGCGATCCGCAGCTCCGGCGGGACCGCTGGCTTCAGCGGCCGGGTGGCGAGCGGCCCCTCTTCTTACAACCAGAACTACTACGCCGCCGGCCAGCCTATTTGGAACTGGCACATCGCGTCGATTGACGCCGTCGGCGATCTGAACGGCCTCTCCTTGCCTCCGTGCCCGCCCGCGTGCCAGCCTCGTTACTATGCAAATCCGTCCGATATCGCCGCGGACCCGGCGCGGTGGATCCAGGAGAACGGGGACGAATACACCCCAGCGCGATACGCGATCCAACGCGAGGTCGATCCGGCGCGGAAAGATGCGGTCGCGAACGTCTCCAATCGTGGGATAACGGGTGCGGGGGAGAAAACGCTCATCACTGGGCTAATCATCGCCGGTGGTGAGCCGCGCAACGTGGTGCTGCGCGCGCTCGGACCGAGCCTGAGTGCGGCTGGCGTACAACAAGTGGCCGCCAATCCGAAGCTGGAAGTATATCGCGGCTCGACCCGGGTGGCGAGCAATGCCGATTGGCGCTCGGACGCGCGTTCGTCAGCGCTGGCGCGCGATTATCCCGCGCTCGCCCCAACGAACGATCTGGAAGCGGCGGTGCTGCTCACTCTCTCGCCCGGCGCTTACACTCTGCAGGGAATCAACGAGGCGGGGACGGAAGGCGTGGTGCTGCTGGAGGCGTACGACGTGGACGCGGGGAATCCGTAGCGGACGGTTGAAAATCTGGCGGGCGATGGTGGCCACGTCGAGGCTTGCGGGCTCCGTCCGCACTCAGCCGGTTTCTTAACCGGCGTCTGAGAAAGACGCCCTACAACTGCGTCCGAACCCTCGACGGACGCGGTTTGTGACTCCGCGTTGAAGAAGACGCGCTGGGATTCGTCTGAACAATCCGACGCTGCGCGTTGTCTCTCTTCCGGTGCGGTTGCGCCACGAAGAGCTGGTGCCTATGCTATCCGAAATTTACCGCATGAAACGCATCTTCCCGATGCTCGTCGCGCTGGCGGGCGCCACGCCTCTCTTCGCGCAGAATGATCCCAACGCCGCCGCGACCGCCGCGCCGCTCTTGCCGCCGGATTTGCCCCAGACCACCTCGCTCCTCGACGCGGTGATTCATGCGGGGCCGATGATCATCCCGCTTTTCCTGCTCTCGATTTTTTCGATCATGCTGGTGGTCGTTTATTTTCTCACGATTCGCCGCGGGGCGATCGTTTCCCACGGCTACATGGCGACGGCGGATGCGCTCTTGAAGAAGCGCGATTACCTCGGCTTGCTCGCGGTTTCGAATCGACATGGCGAAGCGATCGCGCGGGTTGTGCAGAAGATGCTCGAGTTTACGACCAAGAATCCCGGCGCCGATTTTGCACAGGTGCGCGAGATCGCGGAGACGGAGGGGACGCGCGTGACTTCGGGGTTGAACAACAAGGTCACCTATCTGGCGGACGTGGGCACGATCGCGCCGCTCATCGGTTTGCTCGGCACGGTCATCGGGATCGTGAAATCTTTCAGCGCGCTCGGCGCGGATATCGGGTCGGCGCGCTATGTGCAGCTTTCCAAGGGTGTGAGCGAGGCGCTTATCAACACCGCAGGCGGGCTCGCGATCGGCATTCCGGCGCTGATTTTCTATGCGTTCTTTCGCGGGCGGGCGCAGCGTTTGATCTCGGAACTCGAGGCCGCGGTGACGCATGTGTTGGCGTTGCTTTCATTGCAGTACAACAAGCGGACGGAACGCGCGCCGGTATTGTTGGAAGATGAATTTTAATTGTAGGGCGTCGGGAAGCCCGGCCTCGGCGGCGCCTGCGTTCCGGCTGCGAAACGCCTTGGCGTCTGGCGTAGACGCTCTACCAATGTCCGATGTGATAAACGGAAACCTGTTTTAATGAACCTTCGCAAGCATGCCACGCCGGTGCATCCCGGGATTCAGCTCGCGCCGCTGGTGGACGTGCTCATGCTACTCTTGATTTTTTTCCTCCTGACGTGGAACGCGGCGCGGAACGAGAACGAGCTGGACGTGAAAATCCCGAAAGCCTCGGATGCGAAAGAGAAAAGCGCGCCGATCGGCGATGTGGTTGTGAACGTGAAGGCGGACGGCACGGTGGTGGTGAATCGACGCACCTTAAACACGACGGAGTTGACCGAGATGTTGCGCGGGCTCGTGCAGTTGGACGCGAACCAGGCGGTCGTGATTCGCGGTGATGAAGCGGGCGCCTACAAGCACGTCGTCGGAGTGCTGAACACCTGTAGCGAAGCCGGGGTCACGAACGTCGCCTTCGCCACCGCAAAATGAAACGCGCCACGAACGCGCTCGGCGTTCTCGTTCTGTGGTGCGCGACGTTTGGTAGCGCGCACGCTCAGCTCTCCGATGAAATCCGCCGCGCACTGCCGGTGGAGGACCCACCGATTCAGCGCGCGCTCCCGGTGGAAAGCAGCACACCGCGGCGGGTCGAGCCTGCGCCTCCGGTCGCGACGCCGGTGCCGCGTCCATCCGTGGCCAGCACGCCGCGGGAGAGTGCGCCGGAGCCGGCTCCGGTGGAGGAGAGAGTCGCGCCGCCGCCCAGCGAAGTGGAGTCGCCAGAGGAGCGGCAGCTCAATTACGCGAATGGGCTTTTCTTGCGGAAAATCTACGATCTAGCGATTCCAGAGTACGAGAAATTCCTTGGGCAATTTCAAGGCGCTGCGGGACGCGCGAGCGCTTTCTTTTATCTCGGCGAGTGTTACCGCACCCTGAATAAAACCGCTCCGGCGCGCACCTCTTTTCAGAGCGTGTTGAACGAATATCCGGAGAGCGATTTTGCCGGACCGGCTGCGTATGGCGTGGCGGAAATTCTTTTCAATCAAAAGGACTACGCGGGAGCGGTGTCGCTCTTTCATCGTTCGGCGGCGAAGACAAAGGAATCGGCGCTGGCGCTTTCGGCGCGCTATTTCGAGGCGCGGTGCCTGGAGAACCTCGAGAAGAAAGAAGACGCGGCCAACCTTTACCTCCAGGTGGTGGAAGCGAAAAATCCGAATCCGTTCCGCGAGGACTCGCGGATGGCGGCGGGGGCGATCCTGAATGCGCGCGGCCGCAAAACGGATGCGCTGCGCCAATATGAAGCGCTCGCGAACGAGACCTCGAAGCCAGAATTAAAAGCGGAAACGACGGTCCGGGCGGGTCTGATTGCGCTCGAGTTGCAGCAAGCGGAGAAGGGGAAAGACAAGGCGATGCAGGAAAAGGCGGTCGCGCTCTTGCACAAGGGCCGCTCGTTAGCCGAGGCGGGGAAGTGGCGCGGGATCGCGCAGGTTGGATTGCTCCGCCTCTTTTATTCCACCGGGCAATACGCGCAGGTGCTGGCCGAGTACAAGAAAAGCCAGGAGAACATTCCGGAAGACGTGCGCGCGGAGATGATGCTGGTGGCGGCAAACAGCGAACGCCAGCTCGGGAACGAGAAAGCGGCCGAGACGATCTACGCGCAGATCGTGGCGAAATATCCGAGCCGCGAAGAAGCGAAGGACGCGCGCTATCAGCGCTTGATCAATATTTACAATTCCACACCGAGCGCGCTGGTCGGTGCGGTGGACGAGTTTCTCGCCACCAATCCGACGGCAGAACGCGCCGACCAGGCGAAGCTTTTGAAGGCGGAGACGTTTTACAAAGAAGGCAAGTTCGCGGAGGCGGCTCCGCTTTACGAAGAGCTGCGCGCCTCGCAGCTCTCGCCGAAACTGCGGGCGGAAGCCGCTTACAAGCTCGGCTGGTGTTACGTGCAGACGAAGAGCATGCCGCGCGTGGTGGATGCGTTCACCTATTTCCTGAAAGCGTTTCCGGAGAATCCGCAGGCACCGGTGGCGTTAACCCAACGCTCGCTCGCCCATCAGGAGACGAAGAGTTACGCCGAGGCGATCGCGGACCTGGATGCGCTGCTCAAGAATTATCCGCAAGCAAAGGAGCGTGAGGGCGCGTTGCAGCAAAAGGCGCTGCTGCTCGGGCAGCAGGATAACGGGAAGGCGATGTCGGAAACGTTCCAGCAACTTTTAAAGGAATATCCGAAGAGCGCGGTGGCGGCGCAGGCGCAGTATTACATCGGGAAAGCGGCCTTCGAAGCGAAGGACTACGAAGCGGCGATTCCGGCTCTCGAAGCGGCGCGGAAGTTGAACAAGGAGCAGTTCTACACCCCGTCGACGGTCCGGATTATCTCTTCCTATTTCTATCTAAAGAACCGCGCTGCGCTCACGGCGGAGATTGACAAGTTTCTCGCCGCGGATCCGAACGCGAAAGTTCCCGGGGAAATCTTGCAATCGATCGGGATCGAATTCTACAACGAGAAAAATTACGCGGCGGCGGCGAAGTATCTCACCCTGCTCGGGACCGGCCAGCCGACGGGCGTGAGCGCGGATTTTTGGTTCTACCTCGCCGATGCGCACACGAAGCTGGGCCAGTTCGCGGCGGCGGAAGCGTCCTACGAGAAGTATCTGCAAAACGCGACTGACCCAGCGGCGAGAGTAAAGACGTTGCTCGCGCTCGGCGCGACGAAAATCGCGGCCCACAAAGCGGATGAGGCGCAAAAGATCGCGGAGGAAATCATGAGCCTGCAGCCGGAGGGAAAGGTGAACGCGGAAGCGCGACTGCTGGCGGGCGATGTGCAGGTGGAGCGCGGAAACTTCGAGGAAGCAGCGAAATCTTTTATGAGTGTGGCCTTGCTCTATGATGATCCGGCGATCACGCCGCGGGCCTTGCAGAAAGCGGCGACCGCCTACGAGAAGGCGGGCAAGTCCGCGGAAGCGCAAAAGGCCAGCGAACAATTGCGCGCGAAGTATCCGGAGTTTGTCGGGACGTGAGTCGAAGGTCTCTC
>JBDSNB010000107.1:0-5999 GCA_039915555.1 Chthoniobacterales bacterium
CGGCGCGCCTCCTTACGGAAGAAATTTATGGCCCCGTTTTCCGGTCCCTTGCGCTTGTCAGGGTAGAACAATGAAAAATATCTTCCCAAGTTTCCTGGGCTTCGCCCTCCTCGCGGCCATCCTTCCAATCTCGGAGTTGAGAGCTGCCTCGGCTTCCTTGCGCGGTGATCCTGCGATCCCCGATCTGCAAGCGAACGGCAGCTACGGCTCGCTTCAGGAAGCGATCGCGGCGGCGCGGGAGCAGACCGAGGGCACCCCCATGTTTTCGTTTCAAGCGAAGCTGATCTCTCCCGTGGGCGCCATGAACGGCACCTTCGGCACCACGGTCGCGATCAGCGGCGAGACGGCGGTTGTCGGGGACAGAGAAGAGGCTGTCGGTGGCAACACGAGGCAAGGTGCGGCGTACGTGTTCGTTCGCAACGGGACGACCTGGTCGGAGCAGCAGAAGTTGCTCGCCTCCGATGGTGCGATGAACGGTCTTTTCGGGAGCAGTGTGGCCATCGACGGCAATACGCTCGTGGTGGGAGCGGGCGGCGCGGCGTATGTCTTTGTGCGGAATGGAACGGTCTGGAGCCAGCAACAAAAGCTCCTCGGGCCCGCGGCCGCGACCGCTGGCTTTTTCGGGGGCGACTCGGTGGCGATCAGCGGCAACACCGTGGTGGTCAGCGCGACATATGAAGATATCAACGGTCTCCGCGACCAAGGCGCGGCCTACGTTTTTGTTCGCAGCGGGACGACCTGGACCGAGCAGCAGAAGTTAACCGCGGCGGATGGAGGTTCTGATGACGAGTTCGGCTTCAGTGTCGCGGTCCAGGGCGATAATGTGATCGTGGGCGCTCACTTTGAGACTCTCGGGACGTTCTTTGGAGATGGTGCGGCCTACGTTTTCGTGCGCAATGGAAATACCTGGAGCCAGCAGCAAAAATTGATCGCGGCGGACGCGATTTCGAATGCCGAATTCGGAGGCAGCGTGGCGATCAGCGGCGAGACGGTCATGATCGGCGCTCCTTTCGACCGCAGCAGTCGCGGCGCGGCCTACATCTTTGTCCGCAGCGGGACGACCTGGAGCGAGCAGCAAAAGTTGACGGCGTCGAACGCCGCCACCGGCAATCTCTTCGGTTTTGGTGTGGCCATTAATGGCAACACGGCCTTGGCAGGAGCTCCTAATAGTTCCGGCACGGCCGGCTCCACCTACGTGTTCTCGAGGGCAGGCGCGACCTGGACGCAACAGCAACAAGTGTTTGCCTCCGACCCGATGACAAACGCCGGATTCGGCGCGAGCACCGCGATCAGCGGCAACACAGCCTTCATAGGCGCCAATGGAGTAAGTGGCAACACGCAGGGAGCGGCCTACATTTTCGTCACCCCTCAGCTCCCGAATACGCTTGCGGGAACGAACGTGACCGTGTCCTCGCCTGCCGGGAACGCGAGCGTGACCTTCCCCACGGTCTCGGTGGCAGGGTTCACCGGGTTCGCGCCGCTTAATCCGCCAACGTCGGCCGGGACGCCGCCCGCGGGCTACACGCTTTCAGGTGGTGGACCCGCTTACGACATCACGACCACGGCGACCTACACCGGACCGGTCACGGTTTGTTTCACGGTCTCCGGGATCACGAGCGCCGCGCAATTTGCGCGCGTCCGCATTCTGCATCGGGAGGGCGGGCAATTGGTCGATCGCACCATTCTCGCGCCCGACAGCCCGGCGCCGGATTTTGCCACTCGTCGCGTCTGCGCACGGTTCGATACGCTTTCGCCGTTCGTGATTGCGCTCGCTCCCGGGGCCGCCGAGCCGACGAAACAATTTCTGAACATCTCCACGCGGGCGCGCGTGCTGACGGGAGACAACGTCATGATCTGCGGTTTCATCATCACAGGGAACGCGCCGAAGAAAGTAATCCTGCGCGCGCTCGGGCCGTCCCTTGGCTCAGTCGCCGGCCGCCTGAGCGATCCGACCTTGGAACTGGTGGGCAGCAACGGCCAGTCGGTCGAACTGAACGACAACTGGATGGAGAGCCCAATGGCCAATGAGATCATGAACATCTTGCCGCTGACCAATCAGCTGGAGTCTGCCATCTTGCGGACCCTGAACCCAAGCGCCTACACCGCGATCGTGCGCGGGAAGAATAGGGTCACCTGTGTGGGCTTGGTGGAACTCTACGATCTCGCGCAACCAGCCGCTTCGAAGTTGGTCAACATCAGCACCCGCGCCTCGGTGGAAACGGGCGACAACGTGCTGATCGGTGGTTTTATCGTGGGTGGCAATGGGACCGCGAACACACGCGTGTTCGTGCGTGGTCTCGGGCCCTCGTTAGGGACCGCCGGGGTGAGCGGAGCGCTGGCCGATCCGATCTTGCAACTGGTGGATGGCAACGGCATGACGGTGCGTTCCAACGATAACTGGACGGAGAGCCAGATGATGGAAATTCAGGAGACCACCATCCCGCCTAACAACCCATTGGAGTCGGCCCTGATCGCGACTTTGGGCGGCGAAAACTACACCGCGGTCCTTCGCGGGAAAAATGACACGACCGGTGTCGGGCCCTGGCGCGGTGCGGGAAATTTCTTTCCCGTGCCGCGTCCAACCGGCATAGGATGGCAGGATGTGCGCGCGCAAGCTGGCCAGTTGGTTTTTGATCCTCTCGTCGCTCGCGGCGCTCCCGGTTTCTGCGCAACGTCGCCTCTCCGATGATCGCGACCTGATCCCGATCGACCTCACCAGTTGGGATTGCGTGGACAAGCTCGACGGGAGCGCAAAAACGCAGGACGGCGTGGAGCGCAATCGGGGCAAGAACCGTTCGATGGTCGATCTGTCGCGCTTCAACATTCCCGATCTCGACACGGTCGGCTTTTTGAGAGCCGTCAGCCAGTTTGATGCGCAGACGAAAGGGAAACGCCGCAAGGATTTGAGTTACGCGCAGAAGATCCAGCTGGCCGGGATCGAAAGGGAAATCGTCTCGTTTACCGGCTATCTCGTGCTGGCCTATCCTGGCCCGCCCGAGACGACGAATTGCGGGAGCGTCGATTTCCACGACTGGCACATGGAGGTTTTTGAAAAACCGCTGGATCATCCGCCGACGATTGGCGATCCGACGCCGATCATCTGTGAGATTACGCCGCGCCTGCAAACCATGTTCTACGAGCAGGGCATCCGGATGCAGGATCTGGCCGCCTTCATGCGCCTGCCGTATGAAGGGCACGAACCGAACGGTCATCCCGCGCGCAAGGTGCGTTTTACCGGTTATCTACTCTGGGATGACGATCACAACGGGACGGCGGATATCGGACCGCGCATCGCCGAGAAAATGAAGAACGGTTATCAAAAGCCGTGGCGTTCGACCGCGTTTGAGATTCACCCGGTCTTGAAGATCGAAGTCCTTGATGCGCCGCCGCCGGTGCCGATGCCTGCGCCTGCCGTATCTCCCAAAGCAGAGCCGCCGCCCGCGGCCGCGCCGCTCGGAACCTCCGCGCCGGCCGCGCCCGCCACGCCGGAATTGCCCACGACCGTGACCATTCTCAAGCCGATCAAGGTGAAAATTCCCTATGGCGAAACGATGCTCCCGGCCGGAACCAAAGTCGAGGTCGTGGCGCGCACGGCGCAGTCGGTCACGATTCGTTATCTCGGCCAGGATATGGTGGTGCCCCTTACCGCGACCGACCTGCCATAGCTCCCAAATTTTTGCATGAGTGAGACCGAGAAATTTCTGAAGGCCGCGCTGGAAGAGGCGCGTCTGGGTTTGCGCGAAGGCGGCATCCCGATCGGTTCCGTCTTGGTTTGCGATGGCGAAATCATCGGCCGCGGCCACAACCAACGCGTGCAAGAAGGCAGCGTCATTCATCACGCGGAGATGAATTGCCTGGAAAACGCCGGCCGGCAGCGCACTTCCGTTTATCGACGCTGCACCATCTACTCCACGCTCTCGCCCTGCCCGATGTGCAGCGGCGCGATTATTCTTTACGGAATCCCGCACGTCGTCATCGGCGAGAACGAAACTTTCCTCGGCGGCGAAGAAACAATGCGCGCACACGGCGTGCGTCTCGAGGTATTGCAAGACGCCGAGTGCATTCAGCTCATGCGCGATTTCATCCGCGACCGGCCCGAGCTCTGGAACGAAGACATCGGCGTGTAGCTGACAGAGCGCGCCCGAAATCACAGCGTCGAAAAGATGGCCGAATCGAGCGACGGATTAACTTTGATCGCCGCGCGCTACACGGAAGACGCAGCCGATCGAGCCAGGACTTTTGGGGTGGTGCCGTGGTTCTAACGCAAAACAGCCGGGCCTCTTTCGGAACCCGGCTGCTGTGGTTTTTCCCTAACGACGGAAGCGCTCCAGGTTCACCCGCCGCAGCCGCTCAGCTCGCGATTCGATGGATCGCCGGAATGAAACCGAGCGAAGGAAAAGGCGGAATGGAGCGTAAAACGGCATGTGCCGGCAAAGCAGACCGAATGCGTCGGCACCTCGTAAGACAGTTCCGGTGGCAAGATCCTCAATGACGATCTCTCCCAAACGTAATGGCCCCGTCTTCGGCGTGGCGATGGAAACGTCGAGGCGGTCACGCCAGTCGAACATTTGATGAACGCACGCGATTCTCGCGCACTTCGGGCAGTCGGGGTGCCGAAACAGTCGAATTGCGTTCATGGTTGCTGTCGAGCTTTCGTTTCTTGAATGCTCATTTTTCAGGAAAGCATTTCCGCAAGGCGCCTAACGAGAGCACGATCAGCTGTATTTGCTTCGCGCCTTGGGCAGCGAGATCACCGGGCCGAAAAGCCAGTCTCACCAATCGCGCCACGTAAAGTCAGCGCTTTGGTTCCTTTTTCTAATCGGGGAGATCGATCGGCGCGTGCCTCGGTCGCCGTTCTGAGCGAGGATGGGCGTCATGGTTGCCGTGCTGGTCTTCGCCCTCGTGCTCGCGGTCGCGGTCCTGCTCTCCGATCTGGCCCACCGCAGTGTGCTCTCGACGGCGGTCATTTTCCTGCTGGCTGGCTTCTTCGTCGGCGATGGAATGCTCGGGCTGATTCATCTCTCCCCGAGTGATCCGACCGTCTCCCGCCTCGCTGAGCTCGCGCTCTTCAGCGTCCTTTTCACGGACGGGATGCGGATCGATGCGCGGAAGCTCATCTCGTCCTGGCGTCTGCCGGGGCGCGCCCTTTTGCTGGGGTTGCCTCTCACTTTGCTTATCACCGCGGCGCTCGCCCACTGGATCGCCGGCTTGTCCTGGATCGCAGCCTTGCTCGTCGGTGCCGTGCTTTGTCCTACCGATCCCGTCTTTGCTTCCGCCATCGTCGGCCGGAAAGAAATTCCGGGCCGCTTGCGCCATCTCCTCAGTGTGGAGAGCGGCCTGAACGATGGTCTCGCACTTCCGATCGTGATCGTCCTCATCGCGCTGCTGGCTGGCGGCACCATCCACACCGGCGAACTGGCCACCGAACTGGGCGCCGGAATTTTGCTGGGAGTCGCCCTGCCCTGGATCGCGGCCAAAATCGAGCAGAGCCGCTTCTTCTCCGTCGCCGGCGAATACAAACCGATCTACGCCTTCACCGTCGGCTTGCTTGTTTATACGATTTCGCTCCTCACTCACGCCAACACCTACCTCGCCGCTTTCGCCGCCGGCATCACGGTCGCCACCGTGAGCCCTGATCTGCGGGACGAGTTTCACCGCTTTGGCGAAACCGTCACTGAGCTGCTCAAGCTGGCCGCGGTCATGGTTTTCGGCGCGCTCATTTCACCAAACTTCTTTCACGAAATTGCGTTCAACGGCTACGTCTTTGGATTGCTCGCCCTCATCCTGGCCCGGC
The DNA here is from genome assembly GCA_039915555.1 of Chthoniobacterales bacterium. GTDB lineage: Bacteria > Verrucomicrobiota > Verrucomicrobiia > Chthoniobacterales > UBA10450 > JACCTI01. Next base: position 5,795 of record JBDSNB010000107.1, read on the forward strand.
CGGCGGCCATGATGCTATCGCTTATCGGCAGCGAGCTTTCCTGGCAAGAGCGTCTGGCCGCGTCCTGGTTCGGACCGAAGGGGTTTGCCTCGGTCGTCTACGGCCTTCTCATCCTGGAATCCGGCGTCGCCCAGGCGAACGAGATGTTCCATCTCATCGCGATCGTCATCGCCGCCTCGATGATCGCGCATTCCTCGACCGACGT
>JBDSNB010000181.1:0-3200 GCA_039915555.1 Chthoniobacterales bacterium
ACCCATGGAGATTCGGGGCATCTCGGAGGCGGGGCTTCCGTCGAGCGAGCCTTTCATCCGAGAGCCTGGATCGATACCGCCGCGCCCGATCGCTCCACCACTCACAAAGCATTGATCGGGCATCTCAGCGCCGAAAAGATCGAGCGCCGTCTGGTGGCCGCGCCTAACGAGCTGAGCTTTGCGAAGTTCGTCACCGCCCGCTTGCTCTTTCCGCCTGCGGGCTTCAACGCCTCCAATGCCGACGATCAGGCTGTCGTGCTGCAAATCGACGTGGCACAGCGCTGGCGCGTCCTGCTCATGTCCGATGCGGGCCCCGCGACGGAGCGCGCGCTTCTGCGGGACGGAGGCGACCTCACGAGCGATGTCCTGATCAAAGGCCAGCACCATTCCGGCGTTTCCGGTTCACCTGAATTTATCGAGCGCGTCCGGCCGCGCTTGATCATCGCCACTTCGCCTGAGTTCCCGGAAAACGAGCGAGTGAAAGACGCTTGGGCCAGCTCCGTAGCGGAGCGCAGCGTCAAACTTTTCCGACAGGATCAAACCGGCGCCGTCGCCTTGCGCTTCTATCGCGACCGCTGGGAAGCAGTGCCGTTTCTGACGGGCGAGAAATTCTCCTCAGATTAGCTCGTGCGCTTTCGCCGCGGCGGCGTTTCTCCTGACCTTATCAGTCGACCTTCAGCGATCAACCGTCGAACACATCCATCCCCGGCTCTACTTCTTTTGGTGCCCCACCATTTCGCTCGCGAAGGTGCGCGCATCGACGCGGGAGAGGTTTTTCTCCAGGCCGCGCTTGAGCAGCGGGATGTGCGGGATGTCGCAAAGATGCTCCGCGATAAACCAGATCGGTTCTTCCGATGTCATCCAGGCGAAGCGATCGAAGCGCGCCAAATTCACCGGCCGCGAGTAGCGCCGCAGCGTCTTCTCGCCGCGCAGGTTGAAATAGATCGGGAAATAACTCAGTGCCAGTTCGCGCAACGTCCGATAAACCGGCTCGCGATAACGGCAGCCGGCAAAATTGGATTTCGCGACTGCGCCCCAGTGTCCGCGCATTTGGAAGACGGCGATCACGTGATCGGTGTCGCGTTCCGCTTCGAGATCGAGAATGAGCGGCGGAAACCCGAGCACGCGCAACGCGGCCGCCGCAAAGGTGGCGCCCTCCAGGCAATGGGCCGAACCGGTCCGCAGCACGACACGCGGTGAGCGGGAACTGATCGGGAGATGATACGGGATCGAATCGAGATAACGCTGAATGCCGACCGGCGTGCGGAAGGCGCGCAGTTTGCGGAGTTCGGCGGGCGTAAACTCCGCGATGGCCTGGCGTGATCGTGGCAACATCCTGCGCGGACTTACTCCTTCGCGCGCTGCAGAACAAGGCGATGAATTTTTAGACCGTCGGCGCGGAAACGATTCTCGAACGTGGTCGTGAAGGCGATTTCGCTTTCGGCCTCCGGGCAGGCCACCAGCATCGGGACGCGCAGCCAGATGCGTTCCATCGCCGCAAAGTAATCCACGTGATCCGTCGCGACGCGCAACAAACCGCCGGGCGCCAGAACGTCCGCCACCGCGCGCAGAAACTCCTCCGAAAAAACGCGACGCTCGTGATGCCGGCGTTTCGGCCACGGATCAGAAAACAGAAGATGACACACGTCCACCGAGCGCGGCGGAAGCAGCGTGCGCAGAGTCTCCATGATGTCCGCCTGCAAGACGCGCGCGTTTGGAATCTCCGCGTCGCCCATTTTCCGGCAGGATGCGCGGACCCGGCCGAGCATTCGTTCGACGCCGAGAAAATTTCGGTCCGGATGTTGCACCGCGAGCGCGGCCAGAAAATTTCCGTCGCCACAACCCAGGTCCACTTCCAGTGGCGCGGTCCGCGCAAAAACCTGCGCGATATCCAGGGTGGCCTTGCGATCGGCCGCCCCGACCTCCGCAGCGGGAAATGTTCGTTTATTCGTGCGCATGAAGAAGTGGGAGGATTCGCGCCAGGCAACCAATCCCGACGTGCAGGCGAATAATCCCCGAGGCGTGGAATATTCAACCTCCAACCGCACTCCCACGAACATGAATATGAATAAGACCTGGATCGTAATCTTCACTCTGATCGGGCTCGCCGCGCCGTTGGGCTTCGCGCAGGAGAAGCCGGCTGCTGGAGCAAAAACCGCGATCTTTGCGGGCGGGTGTTTCTGGTGCATGCAGGAGCCGTTCGATCACGCCAAGGGCATCGTGAAAACCGAAGTGGGGTACACCGGCGGCGAGAAAGCCGACGCCAACTACAACGCCGTTTCCGCCCACAAAACGCAGCACCGCGAAGCGATCGAGGTCACCTACGATCCGGCCGTCACTACCTACGAGCAGTTGCTCGACGTCTACTGGCGCAACGTCAATCCCACGCAAACCAACGGGCAATTTGCGGATCACGGCCTGAGCTATCAGACCGCGATCTACTTCGCGAACGAGGACGAAAAGAAAATCGCCGAAGCCTCGAAAGACGCGCTCGGGAGATCAGGAAAATTTGACAAGCCAATCGCCGTGGAAATCCTCCCGGTGAAGCCGTTCTATCCCGCCGAGGATTACCACCAGAAGTACTATCAGACGAATCCGGCAGCGTACGAGGCGTACCATGTCGGCTCGGGTCGGGTGTCCTATTTGGCCAAGGTCTGGGGCGACGAAAAGAAATAGCTGCGCTGGCGCTCGTTATCTTTTGCGGCGCGGGAAAAACATCTCGCCACATCCCGTAGTCGCTGCTAAGCACACACGCATGGGCAGAAATATCATCTACATTATCGGCGTTATCGTGGTCATCGTTGTGGTGCTGAAAGTGCTCGGCTTGTTCTAAGCCGCAGGAAAGCGCGGCGCATTAGCGCGACCGCGAGCACCGTTCGGGTCGGGAAAATTTTTTTCCGCACCGCAGCGGCTTGCTTTGTTTAGGTCCATATTCTCTCCGCCCCGGCGATGGACCTCCTAAAACCGCTCAAAAAACACTTCGGCTACGACGCCTTTCGGCCGTTGCAGGAGGAAATCGTGCGCGATGCGCTCGCGGGGCGCGATGTCTTCGCGCTGATGCCGACGGGCGGTGGGAAGTCGCTTTGTTTTCAATTGCCGGCGCTGCTGCGTGAGGGGCTGACGATTGTCGTCTCGCCGCTCATCGCGCTCATGAAAGATCAGGTGGATGGACTGCAGGCGAGCGGGATCGCGGCGACGTT
>JBDSNB010000246.1:0-10698 GCA_039915555.1 Chthoniobacterales bacterium
CAGTCAGCACTCACATCGATCGCAGCCTTCGCATTTGCGATCCTCGCGGCCGTCAGTGCCCAGGCGCAGTGCCCCGTGACGGAACTGATCTCCGGCCTGCAAAGGCCGCTTGGGAGCACGATTTCCAACAAGAATAACCTAATCGTTGCAGAGAGTGGGACGGCCACGCCCAATAGCGGCCGGATCTCGATCATTGATTTGACCGGCAATCGCCGCACGCTCCTGGCCGGCCTCCCTTCCGGCATAGCCGTCGAGGGCGGCGGCGAGCCATCCGGGCCCTCTGGCGTTGCCATGCGCGGTCGCACGCTCTATCTCGCCATTGGGGTGGGCGACGCCGTGCTCGCAGGACCCGGTCCTGGAACGGTAATTCCGAACCCAAATCCTTCCTCGCCGCTCTTAAGCTCGGTTCTGAAAATTCATTTTAGCGCCGCAGCCGAAATGATTACGTCGGGATTTACCCTTAGCGCTGCCGATCAGCAGACACTCGCCGATGGCCAGAGGGTTAGCCTCTCGAACGGCGGCGGTGATAAAGTCAAAATCGAGCTGGTGGCAAACTTCCCCAACTCTACCCCTAATCCACTACCGGGCTTCGAGGGGAACGTGCGTGCCTCAAATCCCTTCGCCCTGGTCATCGTGGCCAACCGTCTCTACGTCACCGACGGCGGGCAGAACCTGGTTCGGCAGGTCAACCTCGCACACGGCTCCTTCTCTACTCTCGTGACTTTTCCGAGGATCCCGAACCCGCTTCCCTTCGGTCCGCCAGAAATCGACGCTGTCCCGACCGGCATCGTTTTTTCCGACGGCAAGCTTCTGGTCACGCTCTTTCGCGGGTTCCCGTTCCCGCCCGGCTCATCGACCGTCGAGAAGGTTGATCCGACGACTGGCAGCCACAGCCCTTTGATCGACGGACTTAAGACCGCGATCGGCGTTCTCCCAGTCACCTCCACCGCGGATGATGAGGGCACGGACCCGAGTTATCTCGTGCTCGAGCACTCCTCGGGAAATGTGCTGGACGGCCCGGGCATCCTTTCGCAATTCGCGACCCCAACCGATCCTCCCGTGGTAATTGCAAACTGCCTCATGAAACCGACTTCCATGACGCTCGATTCGAGGACAGGTACTCTCTACGTGACCGAGCTGCCCGGCCGGATCGTGTCCATCCCGGTCGATGCCGTTGCCTTCGACGATTGCGATTCCGGCGTCGACATCGTCCGAGCGCTGACTCCGTTCGTTCGCAACACTGCGACGCGAGGCCTCGTCCGGCTCGGAGACGACGTGATGATCGCCGGTTTCATTCTCGGCAGCAACGGCACGGACAACGAACTCCGGACCGTCATCCGCGCGATCGGCCCATCGCTCGCCGGCGCGGGGGTGGCTGGCACGCTCCAGGATCCGATGCTGCAATTGCACGACGCAAATGGCGCCCTGATTGTCGCCAACGACAACTGGAAGGATACACAGCGAGCCGAGCTGGAAGCCAGCGGTCTCGCTCCAACGAACGACCGTGAATCCGCGATCCTGCGCACGCTCAGCCCGGGCAATTACACCGCGATTGTGCGCAGCGTGAGCGGCTCGACTGGTGTGGCCCTGGTCGAGGTTTACCTGCTGAACTGAGCGAGCGCCGGATTCCTTTGGCACGCGGGAAAGCGCGGGTTTATTGAACCCTCCCGTCATCGATACCAAGCCGAAGGGACTCGTCTGGGAGCGAACTGTCGTGGGGGCCGCCAGGATACGGGCTGAAGTCCCCGGCTGGTTAGGCGAAACCGGGAAGAGAAAACAAGTCCCTACCGCGACCGCTCTTGCCTGTTGTTCTCTGACACAGCGGGAGGGTAGGAGTTTTTCGGTATGAAGGCACGGATCATCGCCGGCGCACTGCCGCCCTATATGCATGAGACGCGACGGCCGGAGAGGCATCTCAACATTGGGTGGCAGCAAGGTCGAGCTTGGAGCAGAAATCCGAACCACTCGAACCAGCAAAAACCCGAAAAATGGCGCGACCGCCCTCAGTGATTATCTGGGTCGCTGGCCAGGGCCCGCAGTTTTGATAGGGCTCAGGGTGGACGGGGTCGCATCTTTGCCTTCAACAATTGGTTCCCGCTGAAAACTATTTCGAAAGCATGCCTTCCGAGGCTGCTGGTCTCGTCGAATTACCGGCGAGCACCGCATGGTCTATCAAGTGGTGGAAGGCGAGGTTGTAATCATGCAGCTCCGCTTTCACTACCGCGCCTAAAGTGGCAGGCTCTCCTGCTGCGGCGCTTTCGCTTCCATTGTCAGGCCGCTGAATTTCTTCATCAACTCGCCGAGCTTGGCCGCGTAGTAGTCGACGTTCTCGTCGCGCGCTTGCGGGTCGAAATCGCTCGCCAGTTTGGCGGCTTCGTAGGCGGCGACTTTTTTCGGAGTCGCTTTCACATAATAGCTGATCTGATCGCCGGGCTTGTAATTCCGACCGCTGGCGAGCGCGAGTTCGTAGGCGGCGGCTCGATTGCGGTTTCCTCCGGCGATCTTGCCGCGGTATTTATCGAGCGAATCCTGGAGCGTGTCCGTTTTCATTAGCATCTCGATCGGCCACTCGCCGCCGCGGATCTTTTGCTCGAAGTCGTCGCGCAATCCGGCGACCGCTTCCGGTTTGCCTTCCATGAGGAGCTTGATCATTTCCTCGAGAAAGACCCGTTGGAATTTTTCCAGGCCGCGCGATTTGAGCGCGCCGCCTTTCATGATCACGTCGCTGTCGTGCGTGAGGAGCGCGTAGTTCTTCGCCTTGTAGCTGAACATGGCGTCGAATTGCTCGTCGAATTCGACTTCGATTCCCGACGGGAGTTCTTTCGCGAGGCCGGCGCGGAGTTGCTCGATTTGCGCATCGTTCGCGGACGCGGACGAAGCGGATGGCGGGACGAAGTAGATGCCGTCGGTATCGACCTCAATGACTTGCGCGCCTTGCGCTTTCAGCCACTCGATCATCTGCTTGAGCAAATCGCGGCCGATTTGCGTGACGCGCGCCGCGGCCTCGAAGTCGGCGAAGTGGCCCTGCGCGAAACCGAGGTAACCGTAGAAGCTGTTGATCAGAATCTTGAAGGTGTTCTGCAGCGCATGGAAGTGCTGTTGCGCCGCGCGGTCACTCGCGGCGCGCATGCTCGCTTTCGCTTCCAGGCGGAAGGTGCGGAGATCAGTGAGCAGGCTGCGGAACATTTGCAGCTCGTCGGTCACCGGGAAGCAATCGAACTGCAGCATGACCGACGGATAGAGCGAGGCGATGTCGCAGTGCCAGACGTTCCGCGCCACGCCGGTGAAGAAGATGTCGGTGTAGCCGCCTTCAAAGCCGCGCGCCATCGGCATCTCGGGAATGCCGTGGCGTTGCCGGTAATATTCGCGCAGGAAGAGCGCGTTGATCCGGGTGGCGTTGCCGCGCACGATCACGTCCTGGTAGTTGTAGGGAAAAATCTGCGCCTGGATGAAGTAACTCGGGCTGAGCAACTCGGAGACAGCGCGCGTCTCGCGCACGGCACAAAGGGCGCGCTTGCGGAAGAGCTCGGCATTCTCCAGATACGCGCGCTGCAATTCCCTGCCGGTTAACGAAGAGATGGCCGCGGAATCGCAGAAGCCAAAATGCGCGGCCACATCAGCGCGCTCGAAGCCGGCGAGCGAGCGCATCCCGACATCGTATAACTGCGCCAGCAGAAACGTGTCGACGAAGTGCCGGCCATCGACCGCGAACTTCGGATAATCGATCGTCTTCTCCGCAATCTGCAGCCTCGATGGACGCGAGCGCAGGAACCCGCCGCTGCGTCCCCAATCCAGCTTCGTCTTCGCCTTCCGGGCCCGCGCGACCAGATACGGCAGATCGAAACGGAAGAGATCGTGTCCTTCGATCACATCCGGATCGCGGTCTTTGACGATGGCAGTCAGGCGTTTGATAGCCGCATGCTCGGACTCCTCCGCGTTTGCCGCGTCGATCACGATTAACTCCTCCCAGCCGCTGTTATCCGAAAGCGCGATGCTGGCGACGGGATGCTGCGACGCTTCCGCGAGATCGCCCTCGCCAGCGGACGCGATCACTTCGATTTGCAAACGCTTCACCTCTTCGAGCGCCATGCCTTTGAAGAGCGTGCGGCCGGTCGCGGTGAGATAATGCTGCACCGGATCGCTCAAGGCGAAAAAGCTGCGACCCGCGCTCTTCAAACCATTGCGCAACGCGATCAGTTCCTTCCAGCTGTCGGTTGCGATCAGCCAGTTGTAACGCAGATCACCCGCGAGCTTCTCCGCGTTTTCCATTCCGAGATCGGCCACGTCGCCATCGGCCCAGACGAACGGATGAAACGGCTCGATCTCCGCCGCGGTGCTCCCATCTTTCTCGCGTCGATAGACACGCACCGTCCCAGTGTCACCCAGCTCGATCGCCACGATCCACGGTGTCGGATCAGCACCGAAGAGCAACGTGTTTTCCTCGAAAGCCACGCGGGAGATTCCGCGACTTCGCCGCGGATGACAACCGCCCGGACGCGCGCTTACGTATAAAAGAGCCGGTAATTCAGATACGCGATCACGAGCGAAATCAGCAGGAGCGCGACGCACGGCAGCATCTTGAAGGGCGGATTCTTCACGCGCAGATGCGTCACGAACGCGCCCGCCATGAGCAGCGCGATCCCCAGCCCGCCGAGCATGGCCGCGCGCGGTCGACCGATCCCCACGAGCAGAAGAATGGCAAAGGTAATCTTGAGAATGCCGACGAAGTCCCGCAGCCAATCCGGCAGACGGTACTGCTGAAATTCCTCGATAATATTCGGGTAGCGCACCACCCAAACGAAAAAGATCGAGGCGGCGACGAGCGCTTGCAGACCGATGGCCAACGCGTGCATGTCTCGACCCTATGCGGGCCGCGCGCATAGTGGGAGCAAAAACGCCGGTCACACTTGCCACCTCGCGTTTTGAGCGGGCCGCCTTTATGGTGCGCGCCATGACGATTCGCTTCCTTCTCCCGATCTTCTTCGGCGCCGCCCTCACCGTCTCCGCCGACTCGACCCCGCACCAGCTCACCGATGCGGAGCTGCCCGCCCTCCTCACGATCTACAAAGACCTGCACGCCCATCCCGAACTCTCGGGCCACGAAGAGAAGACCTCGGCCTTCATTGCGAAGGAACTCAAAGCCGTCGGCTGCGAAGTGACCGAGAAGGTGGGCAAGTATGACAAGAAGGAATCCGTGCCCTTCGGCGTGGTGGGCGTAATGAAAAATGGCGACGGCCCGACGGTGATGGTGCGCACGGATTTGGACGGCCTCCCGGTGGAAGAAGAAACCGGCGTGCCCTACGCGAGCAAGGACACGCAGAAGAACGATGAGGGCAAGGAAGTGCGCACGATGCACGCCTGCGGACACGACATCCACATGTCCACTTTCATCGGCGTGGCGCGGAATCTCGCCAAGCTGAAGGAACAATGGAAAGGCACGGTCGTCTTCGTGGGTCAGCCCGCGGAAGAAACCGGCTCGGGCGCGAAAGCGATGATGGCCGATGGTCTCTTCACGCGCTTTCCGAAACCTGATTTCGTCCTCGGCCTGCACGACAGCGCGCAGATGGAAGCCGGCAAAGTAGGCGTCTCCGATGGCTACATTTACGCGAACGTCGATTCCGTGGACGTGACCGTGAAAGGCGTGGGCGGCCACGGCGCTTATCCGCACAAGACCAAGGACCCGATCGTGCTCGCGGCGGAAATCATTCAAGGCTGGCAGACGATCGTGAGCCGCGAGGTGGAGCCGATCGAATCAGCGGTCGTGACCGTGGGCTCGATCCACGCCGGCACGAAGCACAACATCATCTCCGATGAAGTGAAGATGCAGTTAACGGTGCGCAGTTATAAAAAAGAAGTGCGCGCGCAGGTGCTGGCCGCGATCGAGCGGATCGCAAAGGGCATGGCGGTGGCCGCGGGTATGCCGGAAGACCGCATGCCCGTCGTGACCGTGCGCGAAAACGAGTTCACGCCCTCGACCTTCAACAACCCCGAGCTGACCAAGCGCGTCGAGGCTTCGCTCAAGAACGCGCTCGGCGCGGATCGCTTCGAAGTGACGACGCCGACCATGGGCGGCGAAGATTTCAGCATATTCAGCGGCGAAGATCTGAAGGTCCCGGCGTGCATGTTCACGGTCGGCGCGGTCGACCCCGCCAAGATGGCCGAGAGCAAAAAGAACGGCACACCGTTGCCGAGTTTGCATTCGAGCAAGTTCGCACCCGTGCCCGAGCCGACGATCCGCGCGGGCGTGATCGGAATGACGGTGTCGGTGCTCGATCTGCTGAAGAAGTAGCGCGGTCCTGCGAAACGCCAAAGCGTCTGGCACAGACGCCCGACCACGGCGTTCGCTAACGCTCGACGATGTCGGCGTAACGGCCGGTGGCGATATTTTGAAAACGCCCGGTCGTCAGGTCGCCGTCGTCGAAACGCGCATCGATTTCGGCCCAACGTTCGTCGGCCACCGTCGCTCCCACGACGGAGACGGCGGCCGTGATTCCAAACACATTAAAGTCCCAATCCCACTGACCGCCGATGGGCGTCGTGCCGGTCCAGCCGAGCGAAGCATCGAGATAGGTGGCGAGACCGGGCGGAATGACACCGCGGGTCGAATCGGCGGGATAGCGACCATTTTCGATCGCATACGTTTCGACCGCACCGGTCGCGACGCGGAGTGAGTTTAGAAATTTCGCGTTCTGGGCCGAATTACGCGCGCGCAGAAAAGACGGCAGCGCCATCACGGCGAGGAGCGCGATGATCGACACCACGATCATGATCTCGACCAGCGTAAAACCGTTCTGCCGACGCATACACGGTCAAACGGACCATGAAGCGTGCCAGCGACAGCCTCTCGGCCGTACTATTTCACCCTGACGTTCTTGCGCAGGAAGGTGGGCACATCCAAATCCTGACCCTCCACAATGGTCGGCTCGCTTTTCTCGAAACGTCCGCGCGTGACCGACTCGAATTGCAGCACTTCCTGCCTTGCATGCGCGATCTTCTCGATCTTCTCCACCGGCACACTCGGCTGCTTCACCGGAAGCGGCTTCTTGGTCGGCAGAATCACGCGCGGAGGGACGGGCTTCGGCTTGAGCATCGGCGGTGGGGCTTCCGCCACCGGCGCGGTCTCGAATTCCGGCTCTTCAATTGCCATCTCGGGTTCTTCGTCAATCGCAGGCGCGGGCGAAGAAAATTCTTCCTGCGAAAGTTCAGCCTCGACCGTTTGGATCGGTGGCTCGATCGGCGCGGGCTCACTCTCCTCTTCCATCACCGGGAGAATCTCCTCCGCCTGATGCACCGCGGCGACCGGCTCCGGTTCCCAGAGCGGCGGCGCGACCGGCTCCGGCGACGCTGGCTGGGCGAGCGCGGCTGGCTGCGGGCGCGCGGCGGGTTGTTCGACCTCGCCCTCCGCCGAGAGCGAACTGATCAATGTCACCGCGAGTCGATTTCCCATCCGGCCATCGACTGCGGTGCCGAAGAGAATCTGCGTGCGGTCGTTCACATGGCGATTGAGTTCCTGCATCAAAATCTCCACCTCCGAAAGCGTCATGCCCGGGCCGCCTGCCACCTGCACGAGAAGGTTGCTCGCGTCTTCGAGCAGCCGGCCACGATCCATCAGCGGGCACTTGAGCGCTTGCGTCAGCGCATCGTGCGCGCGGTTGTCGGTATCTGATTCGCCAAAGCCAAAAATGCAGCGGCCGTTCTGACTGCGGAGCGCGGAGAGCAAATCGTCGAACCCGATCCGGATCAGGCCCGGGCGCTGCAGAAGGTTGATAATCGAACGCACGCTCTGGCTGATCGTCATATCCGCGGCTGCGAACGCCTGATGCACGCCCGCCTTCGGCGCGACCATGTCGCCCATCTGGTCGTTCTCGAAGCAGATCACGGCGTCGGAATTTTCATGCAACCGCGCGAGCGCCTCGAGCGCCTGCGCGCCGCGGCGTTTGCCCTCGAACGAAAACGGCAAGGTCGCGAAACTAATCACCATCGCGCCGCTTTCGCGCGCCAGCTCCGCAATCACGGGCGCGGCGCCGGAACCCGTGCCGCCGCCCAGGCCAGCGCAGACGAAAACGATCCGCGCCTCCTTTAAATTCTGGCGCAGCTCATCCGCCGCCTCCACCGCCGCGTTGTAACCGAGCTCCGGATCACCTCCCGCGCCGAGCCCGCGCGTGACTCCGCGGCCGAGCTGCACTTTGTGCGCGGCCACGGAACTGGCGAGCGATTGCGCGTCGGTGTTCGCGGCCAGGAGGTCGGCTCTCTCCAGTCCATCGAGCACGATGCGATCGAGCGCATTCGAGCCGGCGCCGCCCACGCCGATGACCTTGATAGAAATGTTTTCCTGCTGTTCAGGCAGGCTGTAATTGCGGCTGAGTTGGATCATAGAATGGGGTTCTGGTTCATCGCATGCCACTGAAAATTTTGCCGAAGAGACGGCCAAACCGGCCACGCTGCGGGCGCTCCGCTTGCACCGCCTGCGCGTAACGGATCAAACCGATCGCGGCGGAGAACTGCGGATTCTCAAACGCGCTCGTGAGGCCGGACATCGTTTGCGCGTGCGCCACCCGCGCCGGCAATTCGAAAATTTCTTCCGCCAGATGGTCGATCCCTTTGAGATGACTGCACCCGCCGGTAATGAAAACGCCTTCGCTGATGTAATTGATGAACGGCTCTTCCTCGAGCTTCCGCTTCAAGAGTTCGAACGTCTCGCGCAGACGCAGATGAATGATGGTGTTCAGCGTCTCGCGTTCGATCTCCTTCCCGGCGAATCCCGAATCGTCCTTCAACTGCACCGTCTCACCGGGCAAACAATTCCCCAGCGTCACGCTTCCCTCCTCGACCTTTAACTTCTCCGCGCGCGTCATCGGTATGCGCAATCCCATCGAGATATCGTTCGTGATGTGATCGCCGCCCACCCCGAGAACGCCGGTCTGCTTCACCACGCCGTCGACATAGAGAATGTAATCCGTCGTCCCGCCGCCAATATCGATCACGAGCGCGCCGAGACTTTTCTGGTGGGGCGTGAGCACCACCTGCGCGGCCGCGAGCGCACTGAAGACCACGTCTTCCACTTCGAGCGGCAATTCCTTCACGCAGCGGATCGTGTTTTGAATCCGCGTCCGCACTCCGTGGATGATGTGGAAATCCGCTTCCAGCTTTTGCCCGAGCATCCCGACCGGGTTCAAAACGCCGTCCTGCCCATCCACGTGATAATGCTGAATGATCGAATGCAGAAACGCGTTCGGCGCCGGAATGCTGACCTCGCGCGCGCTGATCTTCACGTCTTCGATATCCTGCTCGTCGATCTCATCGCGATCCTCCGGCAACAAGACTGCGCCGCGGTTGTTGAAACTCTGAATATGCGACCCGGCCACCGCCACGTAGACGCTTTGAATCATGATGTCGCTCTTCGTCTCCGCGTCCACCACCGCCTCATGCACGCACTTCATCGCGGTTTCGAAATCGACGATCTCGCCTTTCCGCACACCGCGTGAAGGCGCCTGCCCCACGCCCAGGATTTTAATCGTCCCGTCCGGCCGGCCCTCGCCCACCACGACGCAGATTTTCGACGTCCCGATTTCCAATCCCACCATGATGTCGCTGCTAGCCATGCTGCTTAATTTCTCCTCCCACGTTCCACCGGCTTCGCCTTGCGAATCTTCGCCTCAGCTCCAGTCGTTTTTTTTGATTTCGTGCCCGCCTTCGCGGCCGTTTCCTTATTCGCATCCGGATTCACCGGTAGCGCCCGCAAGATTTTCGGCTCCTCGCCTTCCGGATCGATCGTGTCGTTGATCACCTGCGCCGCCGGCTTCGCGAATGTCACCGGCACATTGCGTTGCACCAGCAGGTTCACCGTCTCCAATTCCATCCGCGAGTCATCGGTAAAAACGAGGAACTGTTCGAGCCGCTGCAGTTGCGCATCTAGATCGTCGAAACCAAACGTGACCCGCGTCCGGTTCTTGTCCGTCACGAGCAGACAATAGCCTTTCGAGACATCGATCTCGCGCACCTGAAAGCGAGTCTGCATGAAACTGCGGGTACTCAGCCGCAGCAATTCCAGCGCGGCTTTCACTTCAAACGACTGCACCGTCTGCCCCGAGGTCAGCGTTTCGTTCGTCGCGCCCGCAATTACCGGGAGGCCCAAATATTCCGGCAGCAATTTTTTCTCGCGCATCACCGCGCCGCGCGCGTCCACCAGGAAGCCGTTCTCCGACGAAAATAGATTCGAAACCCCCTTCTCGGAAGTGATCCACGCGACCGGCTTGCGCTCCACGATCTGGATCGCGATTTCCGACGGCATCTTGCGCACCACCTGCACTTCGTCCACCTGCGGCAACTCCAGCAATCGTTCCTGCACCCGCGCCAGATTCACGCTGAAAATGTTTTCGCCTTCCTGCATCTCGGCCATTTCCAGAATGTCTGCGCGTTGCAAAGTGCCATCCGTCTGGACGTCGATTTTGCTCAGCCGATAATCCGGGTTCTCAAAGAAGAGTTGCTTCGCGCCGTAGCGGACGCCGAAAACGAGCGCCGCGCAGACCAGCGCCGACAGCACCACCTTCGACACGATCACAAACAGCCGACGGTTCCGATGTTGCACCGCCTTGTGCGAACGCACCCGCACATCGAGCAAGTGCTGCTGCTTCCGCTGCCGCGGATTCGAGACGCGCAGATTCCGCACGCGCGGTTTCGGAGTCGCCACGCGTTTCA
>JBDSNB010000179.1:0-4558 GCA_039915555.1 Chthoniobacterales bacterium
TCATGTCGCGCGCGAAATTGCCCTCGAAAGAAAACGTCAGCGTCGGACCGACCGAAAAATAATCGGCGATCTCGATGTTCAAGAGCACGAACAACAAGATCGCGCCTTGCGCATACAGCGTCCGCGGGATGACCCGACCGCTCAGGCTCTCGCGATACGACGACACCGCGCGTGCCCCGGCGAAGAAACAGAAAGACGCGATTCCGTAAACGTACAGGTACCAGTTCCAGATCCGCATTGGCGCCCGGCGATGATATTCGAGCACCGCCGGATTCAGCGCGAGGCGCGTAAACGCAATCCCCAGCAAGCCCGCTCCCACCACCCGCAGGCCCGCATTTCGCACATAACGAAAGAGGACGAGCAACGCGAGACCCTCCACCGCCCAGCCGAGCGTGATCCATTCGCGCTCGAACTGGATCGGGAAGATCAGGCTCACGAAGAAGAGCGCCGCTCCACCCTGCCACGCCAGCCGCGCATCGCCCGAAGCCGGCACCACCCCGCAGCGCCGGATGAGATAGAAAACACCGAACGCGTACGGAAGGACGAATAGCAGCGGCAAGAAACCGTTGAGCAAAGCGGGGTAAGCCGACTCCACCAATTCGTAGACCACCCAGAAATGCAGCACCCCGGCGAGCGCCCCGAGCGCCCACGGCACCGCAGAAACGACGGTCAGCGTGTCGGTTAATTTCGCCGCGACCTCGCGCCGCTTTTCGAAAAACGGATACCCCACGAAGAGAAGCAAAAACGCCAGATACCAGCCCAGCGTCTCCAGCGTCGCGCCCGACGAAAGACGCCAGGAATGCCAGCCCCACTCCAACGTCCAGGTCAAGACCAGCGCCACCGCCACGCCCGCCATCGTCGAGAAACTCGCCAGGCGTTTTCGCCCCAAGGCCAGCGCGAGCAAACCAATGTCCGCCAGGAAAATGAAGCCAAAGAAGAAGCCCGGCCGTCCCGCCAGCCCGCCATTCTCCAGGAGCCAAGATCCAAAACCCAGCGAGGCCCATCCCACACTGAGCGCGGCCGGCATCGACCAGCGCTCCTCGGGTTCCATACGTTGACGCAGCAACGCGATGAGCAGGAACTGCAGTTGCAAGCCGAGGAAAATGTAGAACCCGATCCACGCGTTTCCCGCGTCCTTGTTTCCCGACGGCGCCCACGCGAACTCCATCGCGATCGTCCCGAATGCCGCCAGGAGCAGCAGGTAATCCCACTTCTTGCGCAGGACCACTGCGGCGATCCCGAAGTTCAGCAACGCGATGTAACCGAAAAGGAACAGCGGATTGTCCGGCGCGCTGCTCAGCAACGGCGGCGTCACAAATCCACCCACCAAACCGAGCACGCCCACCACTTGCGCATCGAGAATCGACGCGAGCAAGAAGGCCGCGAGCGTGATCGCCGACATCAGCACAAAGGTCAGCGGAAGCCCGATCAAACTGTAGAACGCGTGCGCCGCAAAGATATCGGCATACAGCACCAGCACGCCCGTCGCGCACAGACTTTGGCCCGACGCCCGATAGCTGCGCACCGCCGAAAACCAGCCGCCCACGATCAAGCCGAGCCCGACCAGCACCCCGAGCACGACCCGCATCAGCGGAGAGATGAGATCGTTCTGGAACGAATACTTCACTAGAAAAACCACCCCGAGAAAGAGAACGAAGCCGCCCACCCAGGCGAAAAGTTTCACCCCCATGAACGCCTCCCAATCGATCGTCGGGACAATCGGCTTCGGCGCCGCCGCAACCGGAGCCGTCGGCAATGGAGGAGGCGTCGCGACTGTTCGCGCCATCACTTCCGGTGTCATCTGGGGCTCGGTCGGAGCTGCCGCTGCGTGTTTCTCCAGAGCCGCCACGCGCGGCGTGAGCGTCTGCACAATTGTCTGTAAATGGCGGAGCCGCGCACCCTGCCAGATCAACAAACCCAGCGCCAGCAACCCGAAGGCGACCGCCGCCAGCACGCCGCAGGTGATAAATCCTTCCATGAGCGTCTTGTCGTTAGGCGGTCACAACCTCGTCGGCGTCGCCAGAAACTCCCACGGCAGGTTGAAGCGCTCTGCCAGATGCGCGGCCAGCGCCTTCACCCCAAACGTCTCCGTCGCATAATGCCCGCCGAGCAGGAGATTCACTCCCAACTCCTCCGCCGCCACCGCCGCCCAGTGCGGCGCCTCGCCGGTCAGAAAAGTGTCCACGCCCGCAGCGGCCACCGCATAAATCTCCGAGCCCGCGCCCCCCATCACCACGCCAATCGTCTGCGCCTGCGCCGGACCGTGGCCGAATACCTGCACGGCGGAGCCTAACGAATCCTCGAAGCGTCGCACCAGTTCCGTCCGATCGATCGCCGTCGCGACTTTCAAGCCGACCAGTTGCCCCTTGGTTTCCAAAAACGGCTCCGCGTTTTCCAGACCCAACGCCGCCACCAGCTGCGCGTTGTTTCCCAGCAAGGGATGAAGATCGAGCGGGAGATGTGAGCTGTAGAGCGCGATATCATGCTCGAGGAGAAAGGCCACTTGCCGACGAAACGGCCCGGTGACCGCCTGCAGTCCCGGCCAAAAAAGTCCGTGATGCACCACCAGCAAATCCACGCCTGCCTCGGCCGCGAGTCGAAACGTCCGCGAGGAAGCATCCACCGCCGCACCGACCTTCCGCACGCGTCCCGAGTTCTCCACTTGCAGTCCATTCAGCGCGTGAGCCCAATCGCTGCACGCGTTTATCCGCAGATGTTCATCCAGATAACGAACGATTTCCGGAAGCGAAGACATGAGCGGGAAAAGATTAGAAGAGTCGAACCTGTAATTCGATCGTCAGATCATGGGACGAAACCGCCGGGCGACAACACAATTTCCCGCCGCCTAAGTCACCGCACGAGCGCATAAAGGAGCGTGTCCAAAATTTCGCCTTCCTTGATCACGTTCTTCCGCAAACGTCCTTCGAACGCGAAGCCGGCTTTCTCCAGCACGCGAACGGACGCGGGATTGTTCGCATAGACCTCGGCAAAAATGCGGCCCAGCGGAAGCGCCGCGAAACGGTTCGCTACAAAAGCCGGCACCACTTCCGTCATGAAACCGCGGCCCCAGCACGGCTCCGCGATCCAGTAGCCCAGCTCCGCCCTGTGACGGTGCACGCCTTCCTTTATCCGTAAGCCGATCCCGCCCGCCACCGTTCCATTCACTTCGATGCAAAACGATTGAGACGACGCATCCGCCGTGACCCGATTAAGATAGGCTTCAGCATCGGCGAGCGTGTAGGGATGCGGCATCGAGTCGCGCAGCTTCAGCCAGACGTTGCGATTGTTCGCAGCGAACGCGAGCGCGGACGAGTCGTCTTTTTTCCAGGGACGAACAACACAGCCACCGAGGTCAAGGCGCATGAGGCGAGATTAACACGCGACGCAATTTCATCCCAACCGGCAGATGACTGTTCTTGACGGATTCCGCGGCGCTTGGGACGTTGCACGCAGGTCCAGTTCGCAGCTTTGCAGGAGGAAAATATTTTGGAATACACCGACGCACCTTCCACCGAAACCAACGTTCTCGCGGCCGGCACGATGCCGTGTCCGCTCTGCGGCCAAACTCTGACGGCCGATGCCGCCAGTTGCACGCACTGCGATTGGAAACGCGAGAGCAAGGAAACGGCAGAAGGACAGGCGAGCGATGCGGTCGCGGTCTTGCTCAGCCTGCTTCCGGGGCTCGGTCATATTTACAAAGGGCATCGACTGCTCGGTCTGCTCCTCATGTTTGTCGGCACGCCCATGGCGATGGGCGGCGCGCTCTTGCTCGCCACCGGCACCGCGGGCTTCGGCATTTTAATTCTGCCGGTCTACTGGCTCGGCGTGATGGTGCACGTCTACGCGGTGCAGGATCGCATTCAGCCCGCCGGGAACGACGAGGGCGAAGAGTACTAGCGGACGGATTCGGTTCCTGTCTCGCGCCCGCTCAAACGTCCTCCCGAGCCGCGCAGACGGATTAAACCGTGGCTTCTGTCGCGACGACCGCCTGATGGATCTCTTCGAGGATTTCGCGCAAACCGTAACGGAACTTCCACGCCGGATGATGTTCCTGAAAACGTCGCACATCGCTGATCCACCAGATGTGATCGCCGATCCGGTTATTCTCTTCGTAAGTCCAGCTCAACTTCCGGCCGCTAATTTCCTCGCAAAGATGAATCGCCTCCAGCATCGAGCAATTGCTATGTCGGCTGCCGCCTAAATTATAAACCTCGCCCGAGCGCGGCGCTTTGATGAAAGCCGCGAACGCTTCCACCAGATCGAAGCTGTGAATGTTATCGCGCACCTGTTTGCCGTTGTAACCGAAGACGCGATACGGTCGCCCGGTCACCGTGCACTTCATCAAGTAGGATAAAAATCCGTGCAGCTCCGTGCCCGCGTGTGCCGGACCAGTCAGGCAACCGCCGCGAAAACAGGCAGTCGGCATCCCAAAGTAACGCCCATATTCCTGCACCAAAATATCCGCCGCCGCTTTCGACGCGCCGAAGAGCGAGTGCTTCGTGTGATCGATGCTCATCGTCTCGGAAATGCCCGGCTCGTACTCGTGGCCTTCCTCGAT
>JBDSNB010000140.1:0-10422 GCA_039915555.1 Chthoniobacterales bacterium
GAGAAAATTGTAAGTCACTTCGCCGCCGCCCACGCGCTCCGGCGCACCAGCTCCCACGGGCGAAAAATTAAACGTTTGCCGGCGGGTCAGGGTCAGATCGGTGAACGAGCGTTGCCCCGCGCGCCAATCCAAAAAGTTGGGATAACTGACCGAGCCGGTCGGGAAAGTAGCGGTCGTTTCGCGCACCATCACGAGCCGGTCCGGTTCGGGATAAGGCAACGGCCGCAAAAGCACCGCATTGACGACACTAAAGATCGCAGTGTTCGCGCCAATTCCAAGCGCGAGCGCAAAGATGGCGATGAAAGTAAAGCTAGGATTCTTCAGCAGCTGGCGAAAGGCGTAACGGAGGTCGGTGATCATAAAGTTCGTGATCTGTTGGTAGAAGCTGCAAGCGCATGTGGGAGGAAATTACTCATGACGCAACGCCTCCATTGGATTTACGCGCGCGGCGCGACGGGCGGGAAGAAAACACGCGACACCTGCCGTCAGAGCCAGCAACACAGCGGCGGCCGCATAGCTCACCGGATCGCTCGCTTCGATGCCGAAGAGCGAAGCTCGAAGGATCCGCGCCATGATGAGGGCGCCGACAAGTCCCAGCGCGAGTCCCAGAAGCACCGCGCGCATTCCCTGCCCCACCACCAGGCGCAACACACCGGCGCGCGTTGCGCCGAGTGCCATCCGAATCCCGATCTCGCGCGTCCGCTGCGTCACGCCATGCGCCATCGTGCCGTATAAACCCGCCGCCGCCAGCGTCAGTGCGACCACGGAGAAGAAGCCCAACAACCAGCCGCGCAAGCGTGCTTGCCAGACGGAATCGCTCACCTCTTTTTCCAGCGACGTGAAATTAAATACGCCCACGTCTGGCGCGATGCTCGCCACCTCGCGTAGCAGCGCGGGCACAAAACTGGACGCCTTCACTCCATCCCGCGCCCGCACGAGAAAGTGCATCTGCTTCCACGCCAGTTGCAGGCTCGGTTTATAAAGATCCGGGCCGGCTTCGCCCTCGAGCGATTGATGGCGCACATCAGCCACCACCCCGACGATCGTCATCCACTCCGGGTCCGGGCTGGCGCTGCTCCAACCGCTCTCCGGCTTCCCGAGTTTCAAGCGCTGGCCGACCGCATCTTCCGCCGGCCAGAGACGTTTCTTCAAACTCTCACTGATCAGGCAAACGCGTGGCGCATCCAGTTTGTCGCGCTCGTCGAAAACGCGGCCGTGCTGGAGTCGAATCCGGACCGTTCGAAAATAGTCGGTGCTAACTGTCTGAAAGTTCGCGCGCGGATTGCGGCTTTGCTCGTCGGCCGATTGATACTCGGCCGTGAACTCCGCGCGGTTCCAGGGCCGTTGTGGCAAAAACGGCGGACTGTTGTTCGCACCGACCGCTTCCACTCCCGGCATCTCGCTGATCCGATGGAGCAAGCGCGAGAACCGGTCGACCCGCGCCTGGACCGGTTCGTCGCTGTTGTAAGTGGGATTTACCTCCATCATCAGAACGTTGCGCGCCTCGAAACCCGGTTTCACTTCATCCAGCTTCGCCACGCTCCGCAGGACGAGGCTCGCGCCCACCAGCAAAATCACCGACACCGCCACCTGCGCCATCATGAGCAAATCGCGCGTGCGCCCGCCGCGTCCGCTGCCGCCGGTGTTGCCCGCCGCGGAAAATTTTAACGCCTCGGAAACATCAATGCGCGTCGCCTGCCAGGCGGGCAAAGATCCCGCCAGCAGCGCGGCCGCGCTCGAAACGATGATCGTAAATGCGAGCACGCGCGGGTTCACATCGATCGTTAGCCAAAACGGCAGCTCCACCGGGATCGCCCTCGTGACAAACTCCACCAGCCACTGGGCAACCAAAATTCCCACCACACTCCCGAGTCCAGCGAGCAACGCGCTCTCGCTCAGGAGTTGTCGCACCAATTGCAGCCGCGTCGCGCCCAGCGCTGTCCGCACGGAAAACTCGCGCTGCCGCATGACCGCGCGCGCGAGCAAGAGCTGACTCACGTTCGCGCATGCGATCAACAACACCCCGCCGCACGCGGCGAGCAGAAACACCAGCGACAAACTCACCCCGCCGACCGCATGCTCACGCAACCCAACCACCGTCGCCCCCACCTCCTTGTTCGTCTCCGGATGTTCACGCGCCAGCCGCTCGGCGATGACCGTCATCTCCGCCTGCGCCTGCGGAATCGTCGCGCCTGGTCGCAGCCGCCCGATCGCTTGATCGGCGCGCCACGAACGATCGGTGCTGCGACCAAAAACCGAGGCCATCGGAACCCAGAGATCGGTTTGCGAAGGAAAACGAAAATCAGCCGGCATCACGTCGACCACGGTGTGCGGCGTGCCATCGAGTTGAATCGCGCGACCGATGATAGAGCGATCGCCGCCAAATGTGCGTTGCCACAGGCGATGGCTGATGAGCAACACCTTGGGCGCATCCGGCACATCGTCCGCCGGCAAGAGATCGCGCCCAAGAACAGGCGCTACGCCGAGCACATGAAAGAGATTCGCGGTCGTGAACGTGGTCTTCAGCGTCTCCGTGTTACCGGCGGACGCCTGCAGATTCCCATTCCAGCGCAGATTGAAAAATGCGAGATCGGAAAAGCTGCGCGCTTCCTGTTTCCAATCGACGAAGTCGAGGTAATTGACCCCGAGATCGCTCCCGGACTGCGTGCTGCGCGATTGCAACATAACGAGACGCTCGGGTTCCGCGTAGGGCAACGGCCGCAGCAAAAAAGCGTAAACCACGCCGAAGATCGCCGTCGTCGCGCCTATCCCAAGCGCGAGTGCCAGCACAGCGGTCGCGGTGAAGCCGGGATGCTTCAGCAGCTGACGAAAGGCGAAGCGGAGATCGTTCATCGTGGTGCAAATGAGGGCCCCGCAATCATTCGGCGCGCAAGGCTTCGATTGGGTTGACCTTGGCCGCCCGGCGCGCGGGAAGCCACGCGGCCAGGAAGGATACGATCCCGAGCAGGAACGCTATCCCGATAAACGTCACCGGATCCCACGCGCTCACGCCGAAGAGCAAACTCCCCAGCGCACGCGTAGCCGCGAAGGCGCCGGCGAGGCCGATCGCGAAACTGATCGCCACCAAGGTCATCGCCTGGCCGACGATGAGGCGGAAGATGTTTTGCTTCGCCGCGCCGAGCGCGATCCGGATGCCGATCTCGTTCGTGCGCTGCGCGACCGAGTAGGCCATCACGCCGTAGATGCCGATCGCGGTCAGGAGCAGCGCCACACCGGCGAAGATGGAAAGCAGGAGCGCGTTGAACCGCGGCCGCGCCAGCGAGCGGTCGATGTATTCCTCGAAGACGCGGATGCTGGTCAGCGGGATCGTATTATCCATCGCCGCCAATTCTCGCCGCACCGCGGACGTGAGCGAGGCGGGGTCCGACACACTCGTGCGGATGACCAGGGACATGATGTTAAACGGGATCTGCGTTTGCGGCAGATACATCTCGGGCGAGTCCTCGTCCTTCAACGCGAGATGTTTCACATTGCCGACCACGCCCACGATCTCGCGCATTTTCTCGCCGTCGTCATCGGCAGCGAAGCCTGGCTTGATCCGCTTCCCAATCGCGTTTTGGCCGGGAAAAAACTTTTGCGCGAAGCGCTCGTTCACGATTACGACCGGCGCGGACTCGTAGCGATCGGTTGAATCAAAAACTCGGCCCTGCCGCAGCGGCACTCCCGCAGTTTGGAAATAGTCGGTGCCGATGATGCGCACCGGCGCGCCGGGTTGCTGGCCGTCGGGCTTGGGATTCTCGGCATCGTCGAAAGTGGTCACCATATTGCTGCCGCTCAAGGGCAACGGCACGATCGCGCTCGCACCTGCCACGCCGGGCAGGGCACGGAGTCGCGGCAAAAACTGATCGAAGAACGCGCTGATGTTTTCGTTCTTCGGATAACCGACCTCTGGCAACTGCACCCGCGCGGTCAGGAGCCGATCCGTTTGCATTCCGATCTGGACGCGACCGAGACGCGCGAAACTTTGGATCAATAGTCCGGCGCAGATGAGCAGGACGAGCGCGAGCGCCACTTCCGCGATGACGAGGCCGTTGCGCAGCCGGCCTTTATTCTCACCGCCGCTCCCGCTCCGGCCGCCGGATTTAAGCGCCGTATTTAAGTCCACCCGCGACGCATGCCACGCTGGCACCAGACCGAAGAGAACGCCGGTCACGAGCGAAACAACGAGCGTGAAGACGAGCACGATCCCATCGAGCTGAATGGTCGCGATGCGCGGGATATTTTGCGGGACGGCCTTGATCAGCGCTTCGGTGCCCCATTGCGCGAGCAGCAGTCCGCCCAACCCGCCGAGCCCGGCCAGCACCACGCTTTCGGTCAGGAGTTGCCGGATAATGCGGCCGCGACTGGCCCCGAGCGCAGCGCGCAACGCCATCTCTTTGCCGCGCACGGATGCTCGCGCGAGCAGCAGATTAGCCACGTTCGCGTTTGCGATCAGCAACACGCAAACGACCGCGCCGAAGAGAACGTAAAGCGCCGTCCTCACATCGCCGATCAGATCCTCGCGCAACGGTTTCATCCCGACGCCGAAGTTGGTGTTGGTGTCGGGAAACTGTTGCGACAGTTGGGATGCGATCGTGCCCAGATCAGACTCCGCTTGCGCGAGACTGACGCCGGGGTTCAGACGCCCGATCGCGTTCAGACTGTGGTTGCCGCGTTGTTCGGTCTCCGGCTTTGAGCCGTCCGAATTGGTCGCGTCCTCCGCGAAGGTGACGTAGAACTCGGGCGGCTCATTTTGAATCGGAAACTGAAAGCCCGCCGGCATCACCCCGATGACCGTGAACGGCCGGCGATCCAGCTCGATCATACGGCCAAGCGCATCGGCCGCGCCGCCAAATTGCCGCTGCCAGAATTCATAACTCAGGACAATCTTGTATCCGCCCACGCCGCCGCCCGCTTCCTCGTCGCTGCGGTTAAACCCGCGGCCTAACGACGGCTTCACGCCGAGCACATCGAAGAATTCGGCGCTCGTCTTTTGGCCGCGCACGCTGGCCGCGCCGTCATTACTGGTCAGCGCGGCCTGCCGATCGCGATAAATCGCCAGACTCGCGAAGGTGCGGTTCTGTTCGCGAAAATCGAAGAAGTCCGGATAGGAAAGCGAGAAGAGACGATCGGGCGCCGCGCCGTCGCGCGGATTGGTCATACCGACCGCGGCCAACTCCTGCGCGGCCGGAAACGGAAGCGGCTTGAGCAGGAGCGCGTTGACCACGCTGAAGATCGCGGTGTTAGCGCCAATCCCAAGCGCGAGGGTGAGCACAGCGACGGCGGTAAAGGCGGGCGACTTAAAAAGTTGGCGAAGGGCGAAGCGGAGGTCGTTCATGGGGAATTTCTGATGGCTGATTTGTGTCTAGTCGTGGCGGAGGGCGAGATTGGGATTGAGCGCTGCCGCGCGGCGCGCCGGTAGGTAACTCGCGACGACGACAACGCCGAGCAGCACCAAGCTAATCGTGCCTAAGCTTGCCAGGTCGGTCGGACCGACTCCGATTAGGAAACTGGTGAGCAAACGCCCCACCATCAGCGCACCGGCCATTCCCAACGCGAGGCCAAGCAGCCCGAGGACCAATCCATGACGCATAATCAGGCCCAGCACTTGATGACGCTGAGCGCCCAGCGCCATGCGCACCCCGATCTCGCGCGTCCGTTGTTCGACGAGATACGCGATCACCCCGTAAAGTCCGATCGCCGACAGGCTGAGCGCTACCAGCGCGAAAACGCCAATGAGGAGCGCATTGAATCGCCTTTCGCTCAGCGAGACAGCCAGCACTTCCGACATCGAGCGCACCTTCGACACTGGAATGAGTGGATCGACTTTCCAAAGTTCGCCCTTCAGTTGTGCGATCAACGCCGCGCCTTGCGCCGCTCCGTCTGCGCGCACGACGAATTCGCTCCAGCGTTTCCATTCCTGGCCCGACTGCGCGTACAGCGTGTAGATCGCCGCCTCATCCATCCGTCCGAGTCCGAAGTGACGCACGTCCCCGACCACGCCGACTATCGTGATCCAGTCGACGCCTTCGTTTCGCGCCCAGCGCAGGCGTTTTCCAAGCGGACTTTGATCGGAAAAATATTGCCGCGCCATCGCCTCGTTCACCACCCCGACGGTAGGGGTCTCGGATCGATCCTCACGCGTTAGACTGCGGCCTTGCCGAAGCGGGATGCCCATCACGCGGAAGTAATCACCGGCGACACTGCGATTGTAGAGGCTGGGTTCGTCGCCCGCGGGAAGCAGCGGCTGGCCTTCGATTAGAAAATTGTGATCGATCGCATTCCCGCCCAACGGCAATTCGCTGACCATCGCGGCCTGCACCCCGGGCACCGTGTTCATCCGATCGAGCACCTGCTCGCGGAACTGCGTTTGCCGCGCCACGTCCTGATAGCGTGCTTCCGGCAGTTCCACTCTCAGGGTGAGCAACTGCTGCGGCCGAAAGCCGGGATTCGCATTCGTTAGGCGCAGAAAGGTCCGACCGAAAAGCGAGGCGCCGACGAGAAGGATGAGCGCGAGCGCCAGTTCGATCACCACCAGCGCGCTGCGCAAAGCAGACGGCCCGCTCGTTAGCCGCGGCGTGCCGAGCCCGATCATGCCATTGAGGTTCACCCGCGTCGCTTGCCACGCTGGGAGCAGTCCAAATAACAACCCGGTCAGGAGCGCCAATCCAAGAGTGAAGGCCATCACGCCGGCATCGAGTTGGATATTTTCCACCCGCGGCAAGTCCTCTGGCTTGAGCGCCAGCAACGCATCCACTCCCCAACTGCCGAGCAGCAGACCCGCCAGGCCACCGAGCAACGCCCGTAGCAGACTCTCACTCAAAACTTGCCGGATGAGTTGCGCCCGGCTCGCGCCCAAGGCCGCGCGGATGCTCAACTCGTGCGCGCGCGCCGCATTCCGCGCCAGCAGCAGATTGGCAAAGTTCGCGCACGCGATCAGCAACACCATCCCAACCGCGCCGAACAAAAGCAGCAACGCTGGCCGGATATCGCCCACCAGCCGTTCGTGCAGTGAGACCAACACCGAAGCGCGGCCTTTGTTCTCTTCGGGACTGGTGCGCGCAAGGCGATCGTCGATCACGCGCTGCTCGGTCTTTGCCTCCGCCATGCTCACGGCCGGTCGGAGGCGCCCGTAAACCCGGAGCAGATGCGCGCCGCGCGATTTCGCTGCCTCCGGATAAAACACAGGCAGCGACGCGAACGCGTCTGGTGTTCCGTGGGGCGAACGAAAATCGGCGCTCGTCACGCCAATCACGTCGTAGCTCTGCCCCGCCAGCGTAATCGTCCGACCCAGGACGCTGGCGTCTCCGCCAAATTGCCGCTGCCAAAACGCGTGACTCAAGACCAGCGAACGGCCGGCGCCAAATCGATTGTCTTCTGCTGCAAGCACGCGTCCGAGCGCGGGCCGCGTCCCGAGCACCGAAAAGAAATCGCCCGCCACCAAACCCACTTCGAGCTGCATCGGCTCGCCGCCGCCGGAAAAATCCGTGGCCTGCAAACCGATGCCGCCGATGCCTGAAAACGATCGGCTTTGCTCCGCGATATCGTTCAACTCCAGCACCGATTGTTGCGCGCGAAACGTGACCAACTCCTGCGGCGCAGGATACGGCAGCGGGCGGAGCAGAATCCCATTCACGACCGTGAAAATCGCCGTGTTTGCACCAATCCCGAGCGCCAAGGTCAAGACCGCCGCCAGGGTAAAAGTAGGCGATTTCGCGAGCAGTCGGAAAGCGAAGCGGAGGTCGTTCATGGGGAATTTCTGATGGCTGATTTCTGATCGCTGATTTGGAAGGGACGGCCGCTTCTCATTCGGTGCGCAACGCCTCCATGGGACTGATGCGAGTGGCGCGGCGCGCGGGCACCCAGGCGGCAAGCAACGCGGCGAGGGCCAGAAGCGCAGGTGCAAGGGTGAAGGCGAACGGATCGAGCGGGCTCACTTCGAACAAGATGCTGCCGACGATTTTCCCGGCGCCGATGGCGAGGAGAAGTCCGAGCGCGAGGCCGGCTGCGACCATGGCGAAGCCTTCCCGCAAGATCATCCACTGCACGGTTTTGCGCTGCGCCCCGAGCGCCATCCGGATGCCGATCTCGCGCGTGCGCCGCGCCACCGCGTAGGCTTTTATTCCGTAGAGTCCGACCACGGAGAGCCCGAGCGCAAGACCGCCGAAGACGGAAAACAGAGCCGCGCCGGCCTTGATGATCCAGAGCTGCGGATTGCGATCCATGTGATTCGCGAAGGTGCGCAACTCGAAGACGGGCAGCACGGGATCGACGCTTTGCACGGTCTTGCGCAGGAGATCGGCAGTGGCGGTTTCGTTACCTCCGGGAAGCGAGGCGAATTTAACGAAGAAAAAGACGTTGTTCTTGAAGCCGCGCGCGAAAGGCAGGTAGAGAGCGCCCGGCACCTCCCGGTCGAAGAGCCGATTCTTCACCCGCGGGACGATGCCGATGATTTCGATCGGCTGGCCACGCTTGATCTCGCCGCTCGGTTGGCTGGATTCGGCGACCGGGATGTCGAGCACTGGAAACTGCATCTGGTGTCCGAGCGCATCGCCGTTGGGCCAGAGTTTTTTCGCGAGATCTTCGTCGATGATCGCAACCGCTGGTCCGCCAGGCTGACTGGCTTCCGCTTCGCTAAAGGCACGGCCGCGCAGCAGCGGCAATCCCACCGTGGCGAAATAGTCGGCACCGACGCTGTTCCACCAGGGTGAAAAGGTGAGTCCCTCCTCCGGGCTGGCCGGCTTTGCACCGGGCGCGACGTGCGTGCCGGCGCGTTGCACGCTTTTGCGAATGGAGGTGGTCCCGAACGGAACCGTGGCCGAGATACTCGCGCGCTCCACACTGGGAATCGCGGCGAACTTATCGTGCAGCGTCCGATACAAATCCTCCGCTCGATTCTGATCGAAGCCCCCCAGACTCGCGTCGGTTTCGATCAGGAACGTGTTGTCGGCGCGGAGTCCGGAATCAATCGACGCGGCCTTGGTCGCGCTGCGAATGAAAAGCGCCGCCGCGGTCAGGAGCGCGAGAGAGAAAGCGATCTGCGCGACGATGAGCGGATTGCGTGGGAGGAATCTCCAACGCCGCCGGCTCACGTCTTCGCCAGCCTGCTGCTTCAAATCGCCAAGCACACTCGTCCGCGAAAGCTTAAGCGCAGGACCGAGCGCAAATCCCAGCGTCCCGAGAACGCAGAAACCGAGCGTCGCGGCCAGCACCATCGGATTCGGATCGCCGAGCCAATCGACCTCGAACGGCGCGACTTTGCTGAAAGACGCCGCCAGTAAATCAATCGACCACAACCCGAGAACCAATCCGCCCACCCCGCCCAGCAGCGCGAGCATGAATCCTTCGGTGAGAAGTTGCCTAACGATACGTCCGCGGCTCCCGCCGAGCGCGAGACGAATCGCGATCTCTTTCCGCCGCGCGGTGCCACGTGCGAGCAACATGTTCGCCAGGTTCAAGCAGGCTACGAGCAAGACCACGCCAGCCATTCCCGAGAGCATACACCCAATGGCGAAAAATGGTCCCGGATCCGAAGGATCGGTGCTGCTCGAGAATCGATCGAGCGGCGCGGTCATGAATGTCTGATCCTTTTGTTCGACCGGGAAGGCGGTTTCCAAGTTGGCGGCGAGTCCTTTCAGCGCAGGCTCCGCGCTCGCGAACGTCAAACCCGGTTTCAACCGGCCGATCACGATTAGATTTTCCCGACCGCGATCCGTGAGAGAAGATGGCGCTCCAGCGTTGGCGCGATCGTTCATCACCTCGTCGTAAACACCGAGTGGCAGCCAAACTTCCGCCGAGAAAATGCTCTCCGTCTCGGTCAATCCCTTCGGCATGATCCCGACCACGGTGAAGGTCTGGCCATTCACGAGGAGCGTGTGACCCAGCAGCGACGGATCGCGCGAATATTTCTTCCAGTAGCGATAGCTCACGATCGCGACCCGCTCGGGGCGTCCCGGCTTTTCCTCCTCCGGCAGAAACGATCGTCCATAGGCCGGCTGAACTCCCAGCACAGAGAAATAGTCGGAGCTGACGAGATCGGCTTGTGCGCGGCGTGTGCTCCCCTTTTCACCCAACCCAACGACGGTTTCGCTATGCGCCAGCACACCGGAGAAGACGGTGTTCTGCGCGCGCACGTCGGAGAATGTCGGATAAGAGAAGGCGCGGAAACTCTTTGGATCCTTCTTATCCTGCGAAAAGAGCTGCACGATCTCCGCCGGATTTTTGTAAGGCGGCGGCGAGAAGAGCATCGCGTTGACAAGGCTGAAGATGGCGGTGTTGACGCCAATGCCGAGCGCGAGCACGGCGACGGCGGCGATGGTAAAACCTGGCGTTTTCCAGAGCTGACGGAAGGCGAATCGGAAATCGTGAATCATGGTAGGAGGTTTCTGTCTAACGAGCGTTTCATTCGGCACGGAGGGCTTG
>JBDSNB010000185.1:0-4300 GCA_039915555.1 Chthoniobacterales bacterium
GCACACCGCGGTCTGGACCGGACAGGAAATGATCGTCTGGGGCGGTGCCGCGGCGGGCGCGTTGTCCAACACCGGCGGACGCTACGACCCGGCGACGGACGGCTGGCTTGCCACGAATCCCACGGATGCGCCCAGTCCGCGCTGGATTCATTCGGCGGTTTGGACGGGCAGCGAAATGATTATCTGGGGTGGACTCGTGAATGGCGATTTTCCGTTTCAATCCACAAACACCGGCGCGCGCTACAATCCGGCAACCGGCGCGTGGATCGCGACTCCATTGCTGAGAGCTCCGGAGCAACGCGACGCGCACACGGCGGTCTGGACGGGCTCACAGATGCTGGTTTGGGGCGGCGTGCTCGACCCAGATACCCGATACACGAACACCGGCGGCGTCTATTATGTCGAGGCCGCCCCGCGGGTCGCGCCGACGACGGTTGTTTCTCGGAAGGTGCACGGAGCTGCCGGATCGTTCGATGTTCCTTTGCCGCTGGAAGGCGCGGCCGGAATCGAATGTCGCAGTGGCGGACTCGGCGGCAACTACCAGGTCGTCGTTGCCTTCCCTTCGGCAGTCAGTTTGAACGGCGTAGCGGTCATGCCTGAAGGGGGTAAATCGGGAAACCTTGCGGCCGCGCCGCTTATCAGTGCTGACGGGCGGACGATCACGCTGAACCTCACCAACGTCTCGGACGCGCAGACAGTGACGATCAACCTCTCGGGGATCAACAACGGGACGAATTTCAATGATGTCTCGGTGCCCCTCCGCGTGCTCGTGGGCGACACGAACGGGAGCGGTGTCGTCAGTGCGTCCGACATTAGCCAGACGAAGGCGCGGGCCGGACAAGATGTGACCGCATCGACATTCCGCTCCGATGTCGTCGCGAATGGCGCAATCAACACGTCGGACATCGGTTTGGTGAAATCACGCTCCGGAACAGCGCCAGCGGCTGCGCAGTAAAACGTCCCAGCAGCAAACCGCATGCGCCGGCGCCTGGTCCCATTCCTGTCGGCGTTACGCCCCCAGGCGGGCACCCTGCCGCACGATGACCGGCGACCCCTCTGCGATGAACGCCGAGACCGCCTTGCTGCGGAGCGGTTCGACGAACTGCGCTCCGTAGAGCGAGGCCACGTCGGCATCAAAAGTCCATTCCGTCGCAGCTTGAAGCTGCCAGCGCACGTGCTCGACGCCGTACTCGCTCGTGCCGGAACGTCGCTTCGTGTAGCCCCAATAATGTTCGGTGATGAATTCCTCGTGTGAACCGGCCGCAGACGCGCGCAGTTCTCCTCCCACCTTCATCCCGAGCGTTTCCCAACGCCCGCTCCGCCACCATTGATATTGCGCGGTAAGCTCGTTCGGTCCGTGCGAAAGAGAATGCCGCATCGGCACCGCGAGATACGGCTCTTCGTAAAAGACGCGAGCCACGGTGGCGATGGCTCGACGCGGCACTAGCTCGCGCACAAACGTCACGCCTCGACGCCAGCCATCGGCCGCGCGGTGACGCACGTAGAAACGCAGGTTCACCTCCTCGAAATTTCGATGAAGCGGGATCGGGACTTTGAGGACTCGCGTTTGCAGGAACAAAAAGCCGACCACACTGACGAAGGTCTCGCCTTCATGGAAATCCAGCTCAGTCCCCGCCGGCACGAGCGGCGCGAGAATTTCCGGATCGATCGCGTAGTTCAGCATCGCGAGATGCCGCCACTCCGCGGTCAGAAATGCCCGCCGGCTCATGCGTGGTGCCACTTTCCAAGATGCACTGCCACACCCCGCAAGTTGGAAACTTGCGCCACGAATCAGCGAATCAGGTTCTCAAGCGACGGGTTCGCCTGCGCGCCCAGCTCCATCGCTTTCGCGTAATGACGTTTCGCGAGTTCCTTCGCGGGCGGTTTGTTCGTCGCGTAGATGACCGCGAGATTGTAATGCGCGTCCACGTAATCGGGATTGGCCGCGATCGCTTCCAACATTTCTTTTTCGGCTGCTTCCTGCCAGCCCTTCTCGCTCGCGGTAATGCCGAGATAGTTGTGCGCGATGAAACTCTTCGGATTGATCGCGAGCGCTTTGGTCAACTCCGTGACCGCCTCGTCATACTTTGCCTGCCGATAATAAACAATGCCGAGCGTGCGACGGGAAAATTCATCCTTCGGTGCGAGAGTGGCCGCCTTCTTTAGGGTTAACTCCGCCGCCTTCAGGCGACCAGTGCGGAAGTAGACCGCGCCGAGATTCGAGAGCGCGTAGAGATTGTTTGGGCTCTTCGCGAGGATCTGCTCGTACTGTTTTTCCGAAGCGCGGAACTTCCCATTGTCGAAATTTTCTTTCGCATCGCGCGCGAGCGGGATCAGTTCTTCCGGCACGCCGGGCTTGAAAGTCGTTTCCACGTCAGGCCCGGGAGCAACTGCGGTTTCGCCAGGTTTCGCCATCGAAAAACTCGCCGTCATGCCACCGGGGCTCGCGTCGGACGTTCCCACGACTGGCTGGCGCAGCAGCGCGAGTTCCTCCGGGCTCAACTTCGCGATCGGTTGCGCGAGCAGCTCGATCTGTTGATTCAGGGTCTCGGATTTGATCTGCAACTTGTCGAACTCGGCCAGCATCAGCTTGCGCGCCTGATCGCGCCGCGCTTCTTCCTGACGTTCGCGCATCACGATTGCGCGCAGCATTTCGTTCTCCTTCCTCAGCCGCGCCGTTTCCTCCGGATTCGCGCCGGTGGTTTTGGCCTTCGCCAACTCCGCGCCCGTCTCTTCCAACTGCGTGCGCAAGTCGGCAATCGTGGATTCGAATTCCTGGTTTTGCTTTTGGCTGCCCTCGAGCTGCTGACGCAGTTGCTCAACCTGTCGTTTCACGTCGGCGATTTCCTGCTCCTGCTTCGGCTTATCCTCGCCCAATTCGCGGACCGTCTTTTCGGCGTCGGCGAGCTTCTGTTGGAGATCGGAGTTTTCCGTCACGAGCACCTGCACGCGTTCCTGAGCCTGCTTCGCGTTTTTCAATTCGCCGAGCAATTCATCCCGTTCTTTCGTCACGCTCGCCACGAGCGTGTTCGCTTCCTCCAACTGCGAGCTGGCTGTCTCTTTTTCCTTCTCTGCGGCCGCGCGTCCTTCTTCCGCACTGGCGAGCGCGGATTTTAGTTGTCCGATCTCGCTCCGCAGGGCTTCCACGGCTTTGGCGTCAGCCGTTCCGCCGGTTTGAATTTTCTTCAGTGAATCCTGCGCTTGGGCGAGTTGATCGCGCACCGCCTTCTCCGCGCCGCGCGATTTTTGGACTTCCGTCTGGGCCTTTTCCAGTTTGGTGTTCGATTCCTGGAGCTGGCCCGCGAGCGACTCCTTCTCCTTCTGCACCGCGGTAAATTCCTTGCGCGATTTTTGCAGTTCGGTCTGCAATTGATCGACCTTCTCCTGCAATTTCTTCGTCGCCTCCTTGATCGCAGCCTCACTTGGAGTGGCAGCCGCCACGGACGCGGGAGCCGGCGCCACCGTCGGCCGCGGCTCGCTCGG
This sequence comes from Chthoniobacterales bacterium, assembly GCA_039915555.1. Lineage (GTDB taxonomy): Bacteria > Verrucomicrobiota > Verrucomicrobiia > Chthoniobacterales > UBA10450 > JACCTI01. The sequence goes on from JBDSNB010000185.1 coordinate 3,484, forward strand.
CGGCGGCAGCGGGATGCGCGCTTCTCCTGCGCGCGAACCGATCTCTACACTGGGCTCGGCAGGTCCGGGCGTTTGCGGCAAAAGCGGTGATGGCGGCGCGGGCGGCAATTCATTTGTAGCGGACAGGTCCTGCTGCGTCCCGATTTTGCCCTGCACCCGCTGAATGCTCTCGCCGATCTTGCGCGCGCGATATTCCACGATCGCCGGCTGCCAATCCGCGTGCGCTTTCCGCAATTCCTCGAGCAAACTGCCGGCGGCCCGGAATTTTCCCAAGGCGGCTTTGAACTGATTATCGTGCTCAAGTTTCTCCCCCTGCTGCGACGTCATATACGCCTTCAGGAACACTTCGCTCGGGTCCTCATTCTGCGCCCACACCGGGAGCGGAGCGGCGAAGAGGAGGAAACCGGCGAATAAAAGGAGACCGATCTTCTTCATGCGCAAAGGAAGCGGAGAATACGCGCGTGAGGGGGAGTTGCAACGACGGGGTCCTTCACGTGTCCCAGAGAATAAGCGACCGCCGTGCCAGCGAGGGAACCGCTTTGCCCGTTGCAATCTGAGCTCTCAAAACTAGAGTCCCCACTGCTGGTGGCCATAGCTCAATGGTAGAGCTCCAGATTGTGATTCTGGCTGTTGCGGGTTCGAGTCCCGTTGGCCACCCCACCTCTCAGGTGCGGCGGTAGAGCATGTCCAAGCGTTTTGCTCCGTTTCAACGCTTCGTCGAAATGAACCTTGGCGAGCGTCAACACTTCGACCGGTTCGCGCGCCAGGACGGTGGCGTTGCGCGGGTCGCCGGTCAGCAAGGCCACTTCGCCGAAGA
>JBDSNB010000096.1:0-2865 GCA_039915555.1 Chthoniobacterales bacterium
TGATCGTGACGTCAAACGTCCCGCCACCCAGATCGAACACGAAGACCGTCTGGTCCTGCCCGAGCTTATCCAGTCCGTAGGCGACAGCCGCCGCGGTCGGCTCATTGATAATCTGGAGCACATTCAGCCCCGCCAGCCGTCCCGCGGTGATCGTCGCCGTCCGCTCCGCGTCGCTAAAATAGGCCGGCACCGTGATGACCGCGTCGGTCACAGGTTCCTTCAGAAACTTCTCCGCATCCTTTTTCAGCTTCTTCAAAATGAGGGCCGAAAGTTCCTCTGCCGCGTAAACCTTGCCGTCGAACTCGCGGCTGAATTCCGTCTTTGGTTTGCCCATTTCCCGCTTCACGAAGTCCGCGATTTTTTCCGGCTCCGCGACCGAGTTATTTTTCGCCAGGGTGCCGACCACCGCGCTGCCGCCGTCGAACAGGACCACCGAAGGCGTGATGCGCTCGCTTTCCGTATTGGGGATGATCTGCGGTTTGCCGTAAGGATCGATGTGCGCAACGGCGCAAAAGGTGGTTCCGAGATCGATGCCGATGGCTTTACGTTTTGACATGGGAAGAGGGAAGTTTGGGAAGACAGCGCGCAGCTCCGAGGCCTCTTTAGTTGCAGTTTCCGTGCCTCGCACGAGAGGGAAATTACATCGGTCTGATCCGACCTCTTCTCACCCTCACGCCGAGGCGCGAACCCGCTAGTCGAACCGCAGCGCCACCACTTCCTCCGGTCGCAACACTTGGTCCCGCCAGAGAAATCCACGTTTCAAACGCTTCACAATTCGCCCCTGCTCCTCCGCCGTCTCCGCCGGCTCGAAGCTCACCACCTTGTGGAAGGCCCGCTCCACCGTGGGCTTCTCCTCGATCTCGTTCACTTCCAGGCGATGCAGAATCTCATGCACGGAATGGATCGCGTTCTCCAAATTAGCCGACCATTGCGACACTTTCCCCGGCCGCCCTTTGCCTGAAGACTGCACCTGCTCCGCGAGGAGGTTCAGGACATCGAACAACACCACCAGGTCGCGAATAAACGGCTTCTGGAGCGTGTCGCGCAAAAAACTATCCCGATACCCTTTCAGCTCCTCGTGCAGCGAATTGAAGAGCCGTTGATTCACGCTCTCGGTATTGCGCAACGCGCGCAAATTCTCGTCGATCCGATCCGCGTGCCATCCGCCCACCGGTAATGCTGAGGCCAGCTTCGCAAATCCAGCCGCCATCGTCTGCTCCAGACCCGCCAATCGCTCGCTTACCGCCGCCAGCTCGTCGCGCGTTTCTCCCGCGTTCTCCTCATCCTCCGCCGCGATCGTCTGCTCCGCCTGCGCAACGAGTTGTTGCATCGTGGAGGCAAATTCGTCCGGCAGCTTGATCTCGGTTTCCAGCATGATCGATCAGGCCGCGTTCCCGTAGAATTTCCGGATCGCATCCACCAAGCCCGGGATATCATGCCGACGCGCTTCGACGTCCACGGTCAGGCCCAGGCCACGCGCCGTCTTCGAGGTCACCGGTCCGATGCTCGCCACCTGCATGCCCGCCGGCCACGGAAGTCCGAGCGCCATGAAATTCTCCACCGTCGAAGAGCTCGTAAAAGTGATCAAATCCGCCCCCTCCTCGACAAGACGACGGCGCGCCCCGCTTTGGTCGCGAGTCTCCGGTACAGTTTGGTAAGCGATGCCTTCGTCCACAATTCCCCCCATGGCAGTGAGCTCCTTCGGTAGCACGTCCCGCGCCTTCTCCGCCCGCGCCAGCAGAATCCGCAAATTTTCCACCCCGCCCGCCTTCTTGAACTCCCGCACCACCGCCTCCGCCACGTATTCGTCCGGCTGCAAATCCACGTGCAGATGGAAATCTTTGATCCGCTGCGCCGTCGCCGGCCCGATTGCCGCGATCTTCGCCCCGCCCAGCTCCCGTGCGTCCGTGTAGAGCTTGTAGAAAAGATCGAAGAACGCGTTCACCCCGTTCGGACTCGTGAACACGATCCAATCGTAAACGTGCGCGTCCTGCACCAGCTCCGCGAAACCGCGTAAATCCGTCGGCGGCTCAATCCGGATCGTCGGTAATTCAAACACGTCCGCGCCCAGCGCCCGCAGCCCATCGCTCAACACTCCCGCCTGCGTCCGGGTCCGCGTCACCACGATCCGCTTCCCGGAAAGCGCGCGACCCTCGAACCAATTCAACTCCTTCCTTAGCGAAACGACCTCACCGAAAACCGCCACCGCCGGCGCCTGGAAATTCGCCTCCACCACGCGCGCGGCGATGTCGCCTAACGAGCCGACCAGCGTTTCCTGCCTCCCCGTTGTCGCCCAACGAATCAACGCCACCGGCAAATCCGCCGGCCGCCCATGCGCCAGCATCTCCGCGCTGATCGCCGCCATCCGCTCCACGCCCATCAACATCACCTGCGTTCCGCCGAGCTTCGCCAGCGCCGCAAAATCGATTCCGCTCCCACCCTTTGTCGGATCCTCGTGCCCGGTGAAAAACGTCACATGCGCATTATTCCCGCGATGCGTGATCGGGATTCCCGCGTACGCCGGGCCCGCGATCGCCGAAGTCACGCCCGGCACGATCTCGAACCGCATCTGCGCCGCCGCCAGCTCCTGCGCCTCTTCCCCGCCTCGACCAAACACAAACGGATCCCCGCCCTTCAAACGCACCACGCGTTTCCCCTCGCCCGTCTTCTCCACCAGCAACGCGTTGATCTCCTCCTGCGACAACGTGTGCGCCCCAGCCTTCTTTCCCGCGAAGACGAACTCACAGCCCTCGGGCGCCCACTTCAGCATCTCCGCGTTGCAGAGATAGTCGTACACGATCACCTCCGCGCCTTCGATGCACGCCTTCGCGCGCAACGTCACCAGCCCGAGATCACCCGGACCCG
>JBDSNB010000029.1:0-7019 GCA_039915555.1 Chthoniobacterales bacterium
AATCCCGCACCGTCTTCATCCCCACCCGAATAATGCGATCGATCAACTCCGGATACGACACGCCGGCCTTCGCCGCCGATTGCGCGAAATCCTCGTCCTCCGCGAGATGCGGATTCGGATTCGCCTCCAAAAAATAAAGTTCGTTCGTCGGCGTTAACCGAAAATCGATCCGCGCGTAACCGGTGATCGTGAGCAGGCGATAAATGCGTTTACACGTTTCTTCGATCCGCGCGACAAGCGCCGGCTCCAGCTCTTCGGCGAACTGATTCTCCAACCCTTTCCGCTTCCGGTAGGCCTCGTCCCACTTCGCGTTGTAAGTCGCCATGCGCGGCTCATTCGCCGGCACCTCCTTGAAGACCAGCTCGCGAATCGGAAAAACCGTCAGCCGCTGATTTCCCATCACGCTGACATAAAGTTCGCGACCATCGATGTATTGCTCCGCGATGACATCCGCGTCGTACTTTTCGTGCAAAAACGAAACGCGTTCGCGCAGTTGCTCATCCGTTTCCACGAACGAGGCCTGCGAAATACCGAGCGACGCCTCCTCTTTCGTCGGTTTCACCACCAGCGGAAACTTCAAACGCCGCGGCCGCCCCACCCGTTGACCGCGCGGAATGACGAGGAATTCCGGCACGTGAATGTGGTGATAGCCGAGAATCTTTTTCGAGATCCCCTTGTGCTTGCAGAGGAGCAATCCGGTCGAGCCGCAACCGGTAAACGGCACGTCCTGCATCTCGAAAAACGAAGCGATGTTCTGATCGAATCCGCGGTTATTCCGGAACTGATCGACCAAATTGAAAAGCACATCGGGCGCAAAACTGGCGATCTTCTCCCGCAGCAAATGCAGATCGTCGAAGATGGCCAGATGCTCGCTCGTGTGCTCCAGCGCGTTGAGCGCTTTCAGGAGATGCGCCTCCGTTTTCCAATCCTCCGTCTGCATCTCCTTGCTTAAATCCTGATCGATCGTCGTCGGCCGGATCGCGTCGAAGAGCGCGAGGACTTTGAGTTTCTTCTTCACTATTTGGTGCGCTTAAACTTGCCGGTGAATAGATAATTCATCACCAGCGTGGTGATGAACGACGCCACGCGGAAGTCCTGCTGCGGATCGTCGTTCAATACGTGCAGCTCCAGTTCATCGCAACGATCGATCAAGCGCGTGAGCAGTTTGTTCACCCGAAATTTTTTCTCGTTCGTCCATTGGCAGACCGAATTCATCAAACGCCGGCGCCGCAAACGCAGATACGAACTCGCCTTGATCCGCCCCGGCCCGGCCGACGCGGCGAAGAGTTCGCGCAACTCGGTGTCGTAGAAATCCGGATACTGATCTTCGAAGAACTTCCGCTTCCGCGTGTAGTAGGTCTTCAGTTTTTGATTCAGATAATCGTAATCCGAGACGCGATATTGCGGCGCATGCGTGGGCAGTTTCCCGGCGAGCGATTTCATCAGCTCATCCACGTATTCCAACTTGTGCAGCGCGTTCCAGCCCGCGTAACGCTGGCGCCAGTCGAGCCCCGGCGTTAGCCAGACCGCAAACGTCTCCGCGAAATCTTCGTCTGGATGACTTTGCGCGTACCAGTCGTCGAGATGCACCACGTAGCTGCGACTGAACGGGCGCGGGCGATAAGTATCGGGCGTGCCTTCATCCGAAGTCTGACCGAAAAACTGCTGCCACTTTTTTTTCCGCTGCAACTGATAGGCGTAGCTGTAGGCGTGGGCGGCCTCGTGCCGCATTAATTTGAGAAACCACTCTACGTTTTCTCCTTCCACCTCGAGCATCATCTTCCGCTCCAGCGCGCGCAGCCGATCGTGCACCAGGAAGAAGGGAATGAAGATCGCCGGGATACCGATCGGCACGAACCATTCATCGCCGATATGGCAGGGCGGCAGGAAAGCGAGATTCCGCGAGGAAAGTTCCTCGTAGAGCCGCCAGATGAGAGGCTCCACCGGCGTGCCATCGAGCCGCAAACCGAGACGCGAAATCCGTCGCTCCAGCAATTCCTGGTCGCTGAGTAGGGCCCAATCGACAGCGTCCATTGCGCGCACCGTATCAGGATGCGCCGGCCACTGTCACGCGTCTGTCATCCCGATCCGCGCAGACGGCCGAGGGATCTCTCAAGGGCTCTGGAGTTGGTTCCGAGAAAGACAGCGTCCGATAACCGTGCGGCTGGGCGCGTCACTTCACGTTCGTGTGCCAGCAACTGCGCTTGAGAGATCCTTCGACTCCGCTCTGCTCAGCATGACACGGTCCGCCTTTGTCTAAACCACCACCACCCCTTCGCTCGCCGTGCGCTTGCTGAATAATTCCGTCAGCCGACGTGTCATCGCGCCCGGTTCTCCGTCGCCGATCGTCATCCCGTCCACGCTCGTGACCGCGGCCAGCTCGCCCATTGTGCCCGTGCAAAACATCTCGTCCGCGCTGTAAACATCGTTCACCGACAAGTCCGACTCGCCGCACTCGATCTCATTCGCCGCGCAAATCTCCAGCACCGTCGCCCGCGTGATTCCATCCGGACACGCCACCACCCGGCTCGTGAGCACACACCCGTTTCGCACGATAAAAACGTGCGTCGCGTTCGTCTCGGCCACGAACCCGCGTTGGTCGAGCATGAGCGCGTCGTCCGCCCCCGCATCGTTCGCCTCGATTTTCGCCAGGATCGAATTGAGCAAATTCGCATGATGAATCCGCGGATCCAAAATCTCCGCCGGCGGCCGGCGCATCTTGCTCGTAATTAGTTTCAAACCCGTCTTCGCGTAAACGGGCGGCTTATGCTCCGCGAGCACGATCAAGGTCGGTCCGCTTTGGTTTAGCCGCGGGTCCATCCCTGAGGTCACCTTCACGCCGCGCGTCAGCGTCAGCCGGAGGTGCACGCCATCGTGCATCTCGTTAGCCGACAACGTGCGTTTGATCTCCGCGATGATCTTCTCGTCCGCGGGGATTTCAGCAAACGCCAAGGCGGTCGCGGAATCGCGCAGTCGTTTCAAATGCTCCGCGAGTTTGAAAATCCGTCCGTCATAAAGTCGCAAGCCTTCCCAAACCGCATCGCCCCCCTGCACCGCCGAATCGAACGGACTGATCCCCGCCCGCGCGCGAGGCAGCAGTTCGCCGTTGATGTTGACCAGAAGATCGCGGTTCCGCTCATCGAATTGCTGCTGCATAAATTACCTCAAGCGCTCTCGAAAAAGTCGTTCATAGATCGCGCGACATTCGTCATAAACCGGCGCTAGGCGCGCCGGCACCTCTTCCTGCCGCGTCGTCGGCGCGCGAAACGAAGTGGAATGCACCACCTCGCCATACCAGTGCTTCGCCCAAATTCCATCCGTCGCGCGCAAGCCGGGCGGCCAACTCAACATCGCCTCGCTAAACTCCACGCCCACCGCCTCACAAAGTAAACGCAAGACGCGGGCGGGATTCTCCAGCACGTCGCGCGCATCGATCACGGGCGGCACCGCACCGTTCCGCGTCCGCACCCAGTCGAAGATCTCCGCCTGCTGCGGGAACCCCAGATCCATCGCGGTCGGTTCGCCATTTTTTTTCAAATAGGAAACGATCACTTCGCGCGGATCGCGGAGGAGGAAACAATTCACCACCTCCCCGAGCCACGTGCGCTCGATCTCCGGCAGCAGATGATGCGTCATCTGTTTCTGATAAAAAATCCGCCGCCCTTGCGGGACCGGGCCCGTCAATTGCGCGACCAACTGCCGCCAATCGGTTTCGCCCGCCGCGATCACTTCCGCCGCGATCGGATGTTCCGCGCCCGTCGTCTGCAGATAGTGCGCATAGAATGGTTCATCGACCACCACCGTATCCGCACGATTTCCCCAAGCTCGCATCAGCGCGGTCGAAATATTTCGCGGTCCGGACCACATCGCGATCCGCACCGGCCCGATTGCCTCCATGGAAATGAAGGTAGCACACGCTTCCGGCTTGCATCTGCCCGTCCGCACGAAGGAAGCTTGGCGCCACCTTGCCGCAAAATGACGAATACGTTCTCCGCGTTCTCGAAGACGTCGGACTAGTGACGAACGCGCAAATCGCGCAGGCCCGCGCTCGCGTCGATGGCGCGGGGAAGATTATTCCCGCGCTCGTGGCGGACGGCATTCTCTCCGAGACCGACGTCTCGCGCACCCTCGCCGTACAGGCGCACATGGATTGGATCGACCTCTCCGCGCGCCTGATTCCGCCCGATGTCATCCAGCAAATCCGCCCGGGAGACGCGCGTCGTTTCAAAGTCATCCCGGTCGCGCTCGGCGAGAGCGGCCTCATGGTCGCGGTGAGCGATCCGCTCGATATCGATACGATCGACGGCCTCAGCTTTTTGCTGCAGCGCGAAATCGAACTCGTTTGCAGCAGCCCGGAGATGATCCGCGAGGCCTTGATCAAATATTACGGCACCGCCGATGAAGCGTCGGACATCCTGCAGGAACGCCTCGGCCGCGACGTCGATCTCGGGCTCGAGATCGGCGAGAGCGGAGAAATTTCCGGTGGCGGCGAAGCCGACGCGCCCATCATTCGGATGGTCTCGATGTTGCTCGTCGAAGCGCATCGTCTCGGCGCGAGCGATATCCATCTCGAACCGCTCGAGAAAAAATTCCGCGTCCGCTTCCGGATCGATGGCGTCCTCCAGGAAATGCAGGCACCGCCGAAACGTCTCCAATCCGCCATCGTCAGCCGGCTCAAGATCATGACCGGCTCGATGAGCATCGCGGAAAAGCGCCTGCCGCAGGACGGCCGCATCCAGGTCAAGATCGCGCGCAAGCCGCTGGATCTCCGCGTTTCCACCATCCCGACGAATCACGGCGAAAGCGTGGTCATGCGTTTGCTCGATAAATCCAGCCTCATGCTCGGCCTGCCCGAACTCGGCTTCCTGAGCGACGACCAGGAAATCTTCGAGCGTTTGCTGCGCCTGCCCGATGGCATCCTGCTCGTCACCGGCCCCACCGGTTCGGGAAAAACGAGCACGCTCTACGCGTGTCTCAATTACATGAACAAACCCGACCGCAAGATCATCACGGTCGAAGAGCCGGTCGAGTACCAGATGAATGGCATCAACCAGGTACAGGTCAACACCGAGATCGGGATGACATTCCCCGCCGCGCTCCGTTCCATCCTGCGCCAGGCGCCGAACATCATCATGATCGGTGAGATTCGCGATCTCGAGACCGCTTCCATCGCCACCAACGCCAGCCTCACCGGTCACCTTGTCTTCAGCACCCTGCACACGAACGACGCGCCTTCCGCCGTCGCGCGCCTCGTCGATCTCGGCATGCAACCGTTCCTCGTCGCCTCCTCCGTCCGCGCGATCATGGCGCAACGTCTCGTTAGGCGGCTGTGCGCGCATTGCAAACAGCCGGGCGAGCTGAGCGAAACCGAAAGGCGCGCCCTGCGGGTGGAGAGCACGCAACTGCGCGAGGCGCAGGTCATGCAGCCGGTCGGCTGCGATCGTTGCCGCGGGCTGGGTTACCGTGGGCGGATGGGCATCTTCGAGATGTTCGTGGTGGACGACGAAGTGCGACACATGATCAACCAACGCAAGCCCACTCTGTTGCTCCGCCAAAAAGCGCGCGAACTCGGCATGCGCACCCTGCGCGAAGACGGCGTGCGCAAGGTGCTGGCCGGAATGACGAGCGCCGAGGAAGTGATCTCGATTACGATTGGCGATGCCAATTGAATGACTAATGACGAATTTCGTATGACGAAGGAATGCCCAATGACAAATGACAACGAGAGATCGCCGAGGCACGGAAGTCAGGCATCTTGCGTGACTCGGCCGGCGGGCATCCTGCCTGCCGGGTGGCAGGAATCGTATCTCTCCATTACCCGGACAGGCTGGAAGCCCGTCCGCCGAGTCAGGCTCGCCGTTGGACGAGTCCGTCCGGTTGGCGGACTGGGAGCCTAAGTTCCATGAATAACGAACGCATCGCCGACTTCTTCATCGACCAGGGCCTGATGGACCGGGAGCAGGCCGACGACGTTTTGCTGGAGACGACGCAGAACGGCAAGGCGATCGAGCAGGCGCTGGTCGATCACGGCATTGTCGACGAACACCAGTTTTACCTCGCGATCGCCGACGCCCTCGGGACCGAGGTGGTCGATCTCGAGGCGATCGAGTTTTCCCCGCAAATCCTGCGCCTCATCCCGGCAGGTCTCGCTCGATTGCACCGCGCGCTGCCCATCGGGGAGCAGGACAACTCGATCAGAGTCGCGCTCGTCGATCCACTCGATACCCAGACGATCGAGGACCTCCGCTTTGCCCTGGGGCGCGACATCGAGGTCGTGCTCGCGCCCAGCATCGAGATCGAAGAGCGACTCCGCAAACACTACGGCGAAGACACCTCCAGCATGGAGGACATCCTCAAGCAGCTCGGCGAAGCCGGCGAACTCATGACCCTCGACGGCGACAAATCGATCGGGTCGAACATCGAAGCCGAGGCCAGCTCCACCCCGATCATTCGTTTCGTTGATCTCATCCTTTACCAGGCGATCCAAGACCGGGCGAGCGACATCCATTTTGAGCCCTTCGAGGCCGAGTTCAAGGTCCGTTACCGGGTCGATGGCGCGCTTTATGAAATGGCGCCGCCACCGCGCCATCTCGCGCTCCCGGTCATTTCGCGGGTCAAGGTAATGGCGAACATGAACATCGCCGAGCGCCGCCTCCCGCAGGACGGCCGGATCCAGAAAAACATCGCGGGCCGCGCGGTCGACCTGCGCGTCTCGACTTTGCCGACGCAGTTTGGCGAGAGCGTCGTGCTCCGGGTGCTGGATCGCTCGACCGTGAACCTCGATCTCGAGAGCCTCGGGATGCCGGATTACATCCTCAAATACATTCTCGAGGTGATCAATCGGCCTAACGGAATCTTCATCGTGACCGGGCCGACCGGTTCCGGGAAAACGACCACGCTTTATTCCTGCCTGCGCAAGATCAACACGATCGATTCCAAGCTGCTGACCGCGGAAGAGCCGGTCGAGTATGACCTCGAAGGCGTGATGCAGGTGCCGGTGAACGATGCGATCGGCCTCA
>JBDSNB010000245.1:0-37251 GCA_039915555.1 Chthoniobacterales bacterium
CGGAGGCGCTGCACGAACGCTTGCGCACGGTCGGCCTAACGACATTAAATCATCCGGCGGAGGTTTACGGGCTCGGGCTCACGCTCGGAAATTGCGAAGCGCGCTTGCTGGAATTAACCAACGCCTACGCGAGCCTCGCGCGGATGGGAGAGTTCCGGCCATGGCGGCTGCTGCAGAACGCGCCCACGTTTGCGCGCCGCTATTCGCGACCCGAACTCGTTTGGCAAATCGCCGACATCATGAGCGACAACGCCGCGCGCACGCTTTCGTTCGGGATCAATTCCGCGTTGCGCTACGATTTTCCGGTCGCCTGCAAAACGGGGACGAGCACCGATTTTCGCGACAACTGGACGATCGGCTTTACGCCTGAGTTCTCGGTCGGAGTGTGGGTCGGGAATTTCGATGGCGCGCCCATGCACGAAGTCTCCGGAGTGACGGGTGCGGGACCGATCTTGCATGGGATCTTCGATCAACTGCACGCGACGAAGGGCACGAGCTGGTATCGAACACCGCAACAAATCGTGAAACGGACGGTGCATCCGCTGACGGGGAAATTGCTCGCGGAAGGAGACGTGCGCGGGGTGGGCGAGAAGTTCGCGGCGGGGAATCTGCCGCCGCCAGAACAGACGGAAGATTACGATCCGAGCGGCGCGGTGAAGCTCGGAGCTGAATACGCTGAATGGCTGGGGAGCGCGGAGAGTTCTCTGCGCGCTGCCACCTCGCCGGTGAGTGAGTTGCGGATCACTTCGCCGCTGCCGGGAAGCGTTTATTTAATTGATCCCGATGTGCGGTCCAGCGGGCGTATTCCGCTCAGCGCGGCAGGCGGGGCGAATCTCACTTGGGAAAGCGATTCCCTCCGTTGCATGGACGCGAACGGTTTTTTCTTCGCGGAAGCTCGGGAGGGCAAGCATCGCTTGCGCGTCTCCAACGCCGCGACCGGACAAAGCGCGGAAGTGCGGATCACCATCCGCTCGCTTTAGACTTCGCTTCCGGATTGTCAGCCCACCGTCGTGAGCGGCTGCATGCTGCGAGGCGGACCAAAAATTTCGCGCAGCACGATCGCTTCCCGCAGGCCTTGCTGCGTGCCCAGACGACTGGCGTAGTTTGCCACAGCTAGCGCAGCTTTGTCGGCGTCGCCGGCGCCAATCTGCTGAACCTCGAATTCGTTGGCCATCGCAGGCAAACCAGACGGCACGCGGAAGACGCTTGTCTCGGGCGTGGGCAACGGCGCGGTGCGGATGGCGGGCTTGATCACCGCAGGTAAGGGTGGTGGCGCGACCACGACCGGCGGCGGCTGATTCACCCGTGCGCGGGGAACGGGAGATGGGTCGACCGGCTGGAATTTTCGGTCAGCAGTCGTCTGCGGCGCACTCGGCCGCGGCTGAACTTTCGGCGGCGGCGAATCTGCGGTCGGAAGTCCGAGGGCTTCGAAGAACTTGCGCACGCGTTCCTCTTCCGAGGAGGGTGCGCTACCCGACGGCGCGGGCGTGGTGGAGGGCGCGGAAGGCGCGCCGCCGCGTTTTTGCGCTTCGGCATTCCGCTTGTTTTCCGCCGCCTGCGCGATCCAGCGGATGATGCCGACCACCGCGACGAGGATGAGGAAGAAGTAGTTTTCCATGGAGAATTTTTAACCGCGGATTACGCGGATGACGCGGAGGGAAATTGGGAGGGGAGAGGAGTGACCTGCGCCAACGGGCTGCTGCCTCCGTGTTTCGCCGGGCTAAAGAGGAGACAGAGAAACTGCGTCGGTATCCGCGCCCATCCGCGTAATCCGCGGTCCAAACTCCCCTCCATCTTAGGTCCCTTCGCTCGTTTTCTTGTCGCCCTTGGCGATCGATTCCCGCATCGACGTATCGGCTTCCACGTTCTTCATCCGCACGTAATCCATGATGCCGAAATTTCCCGAGCGGAAGGCGTCGGCCATGGCTTGCGGAACGAGCGCTTCGGCTTCGACGACTTTCGCGCGCATCTCCTGCGTCTTGGCACGCATCTCCTGTTCGACCGCGACGGCGGCGGCGCGGCGCACTTCGGCTTTGGCCTGCGCGACGCGTTTGTCGGCATCGGCTTGTTCGGTTTGCAGTTTCGCGCCGACGTTATCGCCGATGTCGACGTCGGCGATGTCAATGGAGAGAATCTCGAAGGCGGTCCCGCTATCGAGTCCTTTTGCGAGCACGGTTTTGGAAATGCGGTCGGGATTTTCCAGCACCTCTTTGTAGGAAGGCGCGGAGCCGATGGAGCTGACAATGCCTTCGCCGACGCGCGCGATGATGGTTTCTTCCGTGGCGCCGCCGACGAAGCGATCCAAATGCGAGCGGACCGTGACGCGGGCCTTCACTTTCACGCCGATCCCGTCCTGCGCCACACCGTCAATCGTCTGGCGACCCATGCTGGCATTCGGGCAATCGATCACCTTCGGATTAATGCTGGTGCGGACGGCTTCGAGCACGGTCTTGCCGGTGCCTTTGGTGGCGAGATCGATCGCGCAGGCGCGGTTGAATTCCAATGGGATGCCGGCCTTGTCGGCGGCGATCAAAGCGAGGATGACATGACCCACGTCGCCACCCGCGAGGTAGTGGGCTTCGAGCGGTTCGGGCGCGATCTCGAGTCCGGCCTTCACCGCGGTGATGCGACTATCGACGATAAGACCAACCGGGACTTTGCGCAGGCTCATGCCGAACATCTTGAACAACCCGATGGGCGCGTTCGCGAGGCGCGCACGGAGCCAGAAGTTGAAGAACCGAAAGACAATGACGAAGAGAATGAAGCCAGCGAGCAGCACTACCCCGACGACAATCAGAGAGAGAGATTCCATAGTGCCCAATCTACCAGTGCAAGCGGAGAAGCGGAAAGGGTAATCGTGCCGGGGGGGATAACCGGGTGGCGTTGGCTAAATGATCAGCCGAAAAGTGCGGTCGGCTAGGGAGGAGCGGCGGTTTGTCACCGCCGTGGTCGCAAATCGACCCTCCGGGAGGGACTGCCGCGTCCCCATTGACTATTTGCGGCTCCGGTAGGGCGCGGCCCGCGCGACCGCCTATTGCATCTCGACGCGTGCGGTCATCTTGCCTTCCGATTCCTCGGCGGCGTCGGGGACAGAGCCGCCCGACTTCGATTTCACGACCGCCACGTCGGTGGCGTTGATCGAGCCGCTCGCATTTACGTCCGAACGGAAGGTGGAGGCGGACACGGTGCCGACCGAGGCGGCTCCCTTGGTCTGCGCAATGTCGGTGGAGCTGACGTTACCGCTGCCGTTGCTGTCACCTTGCAGGACACGCATGCGCACGGCGACGTTATTGGTGTTCGTGCCATCGCTCACGTTGAAGAGTGTGACGGTGATTGATTGCACATCGGTCACGCCGGCGAGATCGACGGCCACGACGCTGGAGGAAACAGCGGAGGGAGAAACGGTGGTGGCGGTGCCGGAAGTGACGGCTGCGCCGGAGAACGTGACCGCGGTCGGGAAGGTGAAGATGACTTTGTGCGTATTCGAGCCGCTATTCCGGCACTCGACCCCGGTCGTGCCCGAGAGCGGCAACGGAATGTCGAAATCGCCCGCGCCGCCGTGCGTCTTGCGGGAAACCACGGTGGCAGCCTGGACGGGGAAATTGTTTGTCCAAAAATCGGGCTGCCCGTTGCCCGCCGCCTTGCGGACGATGAAGCCGACACCCGCTGGAATCACGTCCGCGCCCCGATCGCGATTTGGGAACGGATCACCCTCCAGGCGCCAGGGTCCGTTCGTTGCCGCCGGATCTTGAAAATAGATGGCATCGGGAGACTTATCGAAGCCGGCGACTGAGTTATTAAAGAGACGAAGCCGGTCGCCCGCGCGGAAGGAGCCGTCCGCGATCTGCAGGCCAGTCGCATTCAAGGCGACGTCGAGCGGACGCAGGATGCCGACCGGGTTATCCTGCAAACTCGCGTTGGTGATCAGCGAAGTGGTGAATTTTTTCGTCAGCACGCCGCCCAGGTTGACGAGCGGCAAGGTAGGTGAGCCGTTCAGATTGCGGACCACGATGTGGCTGTCGGGCAGAAGTGCATCGTCGCCGTGATCGATCGTGTTATCGCCCACGCGCCGCCAGCCGATGTTGCCCGAGGTACCGTTGACGTTATTGCTGAAAAAATAATCGGCGTACGGCAGATTGATTCCGCTGGCAGACACGTCCGGCACGCGGACCTGCGTTTTGTATTGCGCGGTGCTGGTGGTGGGGGTGAAGGAAACATTTTGGTCGGCGGAGGGGAACGCGGTCGCAAGCGTCCAGTTCGGGATCACGGAAAGCTGCGCGTTCGCAGGGATGCCTGTGAGATTGTCCTGACCGAGCTGGACGGTGATCGTGTTGGCGGTATTGCTCACGATCGGATAGGTGTGGCCTTCTTTTGGATTCGCGGCCGTGGCCGGTCCGATGAGCGCATAATAGCGATTCGGCTGGGTGCCCGGCGCGTAAACGAACTGGTTCGCCGTCCAAGGGTTGCCATTCACGGTAATGGTGGTGCCGCCCGCCGATTGAATGCCGCCGACGAAAGCTGGCGGGCGAATCAAGGGCAGCGAAACAAAAGTATCGGAATTACCCAGCAGACTGTCGGTCATGAAACCGACGGGTTCGGTGGTGACCGATTGCCCGTTGGCGACGGAGGTGAAGACAAGGGTCGAGACCGTGGCGACCAGGAGGACGATCGAGCGTTGTTTTCTCATAAGAGGAGGAAATTGAGTTTCAGGTTAACCGGCCGCGGAGCTCATGGCGAGGAGATTTCGAGCAAGAATCGGGCTGGCGCGCGCTTCTTGTTCAAGACCGGATCGCTGGGAAAATCGGGCGAGTTCATGTTTTTCACGGGAGCAAGGGTCGGATGGCGCGGACGCGGTAGAAGCGCTTGCTCGACGCGCCCGCCACTACACTGCGGGAAGTGGTCGCACCCACGCTGGGCGTGATGATTCCGAAGTTCGGGTCGTTCGTCCAATTGTTCGGCTGCAAATCTGGATTGACCTCGATCTGATAAAGGCGCGCCACCGTGGTGGTCCAGGTCAGGAGGGAATTCGTCCCGCCGGGATTATTGGTGGTGAAAAGCGTGATGCGCAGGCGATCGCCGGGGTTAAGCGGGCTGGTCCCTTCCAGGTATTCCTGCAGATCGGTCATCCCATCGCCGTCGGTGTCGGTGTTCTGGTTCATGGCCAGGTTGCCGAAGAATTGGAACTCAAACGCGTCGGCCATTCCATCCATGTCGGTGTCGATGCCCGGGGTAACCGAGAGCGTGTTCAAGACGAAGGCGCCGTTGCCGAGATTGATCCAGCCGCAATTCGCCGACCAAACGAAGCCCTCGAAATTGCCGTCGGAGAAACGCAGGCGCGGATTACCCACGCTCTCGAAGTTCACCCAGCCAATGTTCGCGCCGTAGGCGAAGCCGCGCAGAATGGCTTTGCCCGGTTGCGCGGGATCGATCGAGTAATTGATCCCGTAGTCGCTCGCGGAGGTGTTCGAGTATTGGATCTGATTCACGGGCACCCCATTGCCCAAACGAATCCAGCCCACGTTCGCGCCGTAAATGTAGCCGCTGCAAACATACTCCCCGATCTCGACGCCATCCGTGCCGCTGGCGCGCCAGTTCATCCAGCCAAAGTTCGCGCCGTAGCTGTAGGGGTTTCCCGGGCTGATGGTGGACGTAGCTTCCGCCTCGGCCAAGCCCAGAAGGCCGGTCAGCACGAGCAGACAAATCAGTCTCTTCATGTCGTTTTCCGCGGGGTTGGACCGTTTGTATCAGAATGAAGTCGAATTTAGTAGGAAAATTTGCGGACGGACGCGTGGGTGCCGGAATGGCTTGAGGCTTTTCGCCCGTCCTAGGGCGTGCCGAGGGATTTGTTCGGCGCCGTCACCGTGCCGGTGCCGATGGCGTTCGAGGCGATGATGGCCACCCCGCCGTCCCGCCGGACGCGGCAAAAGCTCGCCGTTCCGCCAATCGCGTTGACGCCGTTTGAGCCGGACGTGCTCACGCCCTCGCAGTTGATCGCATTCGACGCGGCCAGGCCGTTGCCCGAGGTGCTGGTTCCCCGGCTGTTGCTCACATTGACGCCCTGCACCCCAGGTCCGCTGACCGCGATGCCCCGGCAATTTTCCACATTGGACAAACCAGAGACCCCGAATGCCGCGGCTGCCGCGGTGTTCACCGTCTCGCCGGAGCAATTGGCAACCACATCTCCCGAGATCGCCGAGTCGCCCGTCGTATCCGCGGCGCAATCATGGATGATCCCCGCCTGCATCCCGCGCCCGGCGCAGACCGCGAGGCTGCAGCGTTCGATGACTAAGGTTGCCATGTTCGAGCCAAGATCGATGCCATCGTCCGCCAGGCCGCTGACATTCAAGTCCGACACCCGGAGGTTGGCGCTCGATCCACTGGAGTTCGCGACGCCATCGAGAAAGCCCCGGGTGGTGAAAGCCCCCGCGGCGAAGGTGGTCGTGCCGCGGATGTGCCCGTTCCTGATCGTCACGTTCCTGCGAGTGCTGCTGATGAGCACCGCCGCCCCGTTGCCCGTAATAATCCAAATCACTCTCGCCGAACTCGCGGCGGAAGGATCAAACGGAGCCACGTCGCCGCGCAGTCTGAGCAACTCAGTCCGCTTCGGCAAGCACCAACCGTCGGTGGCAATGCCAACCCGCGCCGTTCCGGATCAACAACTGAAATTGGCCCACGGGTGGGTCGTGGTCGAGGTGTCTGGGCCGCTGTCGCCAGTGACGGCGGCGGTTCCGGCCGCCGTGATGTCAATGATCGGTCCGTAGCGGTTGTCGGCCGCGATGTCGTAGTTGGTTTCGTTGTTCCCGGCCGTGTTCCGAGTGACCAGGTTGTTCCTCAGCCCTGGATCGGTGGCGCTAAGCTTGATGCCGGTGCCGACGTTGAGGACGTGGTTTTCATCAATCTCGTTCCTGCCTTCATAGGCCAGAATCCCGTCGCCGTTGCCCTCGCACATATTGCCCGTGACGTGGCACGAACCGCCGATGAAGATGCCCCACGGGTTGTGCTTCACCGTGCAGTTGGTGATGGTGGAAAAATATCCCCCGTCGATCCCCATGCTGTCGTTGAACCGGGCGATGCAGTCTGCGATTTTCCCGCCGTTGCTGGTGCGAAAGCCCGCCTCCCCATTCTCAAACGCGACGCAATCCTGCATCAGCACCGGCTCGCCGAAGGCCTCGAATCCGCAGGAACCGTTGCCCGAGGACACCGAGTCGAGCATGGAGCCCGCGCTGATGTGGAATCCCGAGTTACCATTGCCCTCCGCGGTGCTGCGAAGGATCGTAGCGCGCCCAGCGCAATAGACTCCATCTCCGCCGTTCTCGGATACCCGGCAAGCTCTGACCGTGGCGTGATTCCCGAGCCGCGCTTTTCGCGGTCCGCCCCCTACTGGAAATTGGCCAGCGGGTGAATCGTGCCCACCGGGTCGCTCGCGAAGTGGATCGGTGCGATCCCGCCGCCGGCTTGGTTGATCGTGCCGCCCGTGTTTCCGGCGACCTGGTTCTTGATCACGGTGTTGGCGGTGCCCTGCAAGGAAATGGCAAAAGCACCGTTGCTATGCATGAGGCAGCCTTCGATGTAATTCCGGTTGTTCGCGCTGGCGCTCAAGATGCCGTGCTGGCCGTTGCTGAAGATGGTGCAATTGAGCACCCGATTGCGCGCGCCCAGTTCGATCCCATCCGAGGCCGGGTTCACCGGCGACCCGGGCTTTTTGCCGTTCAAATTCACCACGCTCGCGCTGATCAGGCTGGCATCGGCCACGACAATGCCATTGCCGTCATTGGCCCGGACGGCGCAATGCTCGATCACGGTGTTGCTCGAGCCGTTGATTCCGTGGCCGCCATTTTCTGAAAGGGTGCAGCCGCGGAGCGTGGCGTGATTCGCCGTCTGGATGCCGTCGCTGGTATTGAGCCGCGCCGTGCAATTGACCAGGGTACTGCCCGTCGCGGCCACAATGCCATCCAAGCCGTTGGACAAGGCCGTGCAATTGGTCAGGGTGGAGCCCTCGCCAGCGGTGATACCATTGCCCGAATTACTACCGGCCGCGCAGTTGGTCAGCGTGCTTCCACTACCGGCACTTATTCCGTTGCCGGTGTTGGACGAAGCGGTGCAGCCGATGACCGTCATGCTGTCGGGGGATCCGTTAAGCGCAATCCCGCTCCCACCATTTCCGAAAAATCCGCACTTGGTCACGCGCACGTTGGTTCCAGCAACGCGCAGGCCATCCGAGGCGTTCGAACTGACCTGCAATTGATGATAGTGTGAATTTTGGGCTACAAGGGCGAGACCCGCGTCCCCCCAATTGGCGACCGTTCCGTTGCGGATAACGATATTGCTGCGTATCCCTCCCAAAGTCGCAATGCCGGAGGTACTGCCCGCCACCCCGGCGAGGGCGAAGCCATTAAGATCGAGCGTGACGTTATCGGCACTAATGGCAATGCCGGCCCTACCGCTTACGCCGGTGATGTTCCCGCCAAAGTAGTAGGACCCCGGCGTGCTAATAAGAAACAGTGCGCTGCCATTTCCGGGCGTATTCGTAGCGTTCACTTCTTTGCGCGGCTCGATCTGATCGAGCGTCTTCATCGTCGGCGCGGGCGCGCCCGGCGGGGTGAGGGAGCCCTGGGGGGAGGCGGAAGTTGTCAGGCCTAACGACAATAAAACCAGCACTAGGAGTTTCGTGTTCATGGGAGTGCCCCATTTTTAGCGAAAACATCCGGCCGCGGCAATGTGAATCCTCGCTGGAAGAACTCAAATGCCTGGCGACCGCGCGCGAAGCCTGGCGTTCCACTCTGTGTGGCCGGGTCAAGACTGATGGCTGGAGCTTCGCGCCTCTGCCTAACGCACCGTAGTGAGAGGCGATTCGTGCTCCTGCGGGCGTGCAGGTTTACCGTCGCCTCAGAAAGAAAAGTTCGCCCACGGATCGGTGGTCGCAGCCGAAGCCGCCGCGCTATTTCCGCTGACAGCCGCGGAGGCGGGAGCGGTGCGATCGACAATTGCCCCATAGACGTTGTTCGCTACAACCTCGTAGTTGTTGAAGCTGCTGCCGCTGGCGCTGTTCTTGATAATCAGGTTGCCGCCCTGGTCCACATCGATGCCGCGGTCATTATCGGTTACGTTATTGCTTTCGATGCGGTTGTCGCTGGCGGTCGCGTGAATGCCAGCGCCATCACCACCAGTGCCCAGGCCATTGCTATCGCAGGTGTTTCCAGTCACCAGGGAGTCATTGCTGACGTGAATGCCGTCGCCCTTATTCCCGGTCGCGCCCCCCACGGCAGCGGAGGTGGCGCCGCCCGAAGCGAGGATGGTGCCATTGCGAATCACGGCCGCGTCATTCGCCGCCGGGAGCAGGATGGCAATGCGTCCGCTGGCTGTGTTCGTGAGAGCAAAGCCGTTCAAGTCGATGCGAAAGCATCCAACCGCGGCAATGGAATCCGCGTTGGAGGGACGCGAATGCCTGGGCGGCGACTCGGTGTGGCGTCGGCTGTTGGTCCATGACCGGCGCTTGCCGTGACCATCTCTTCTTAATGAAACATATTAGCCCACGGATCGGTGGTCACTGTGGAACTCGACGCGCTGTTTCCGCTTACGGCGGCCGAGGCGGAAGCGGTGCGCTCGCTCGCTATGTGCTTGGAAGAGCGCTGATCAGGGGTTGAAGCCCGCGCCTGTGGCCCGCGCAAATCTCAGGCTCACGCCGGAGTAGTAGCTGATGGCCGGCCGTCCATCGGGCGCGAACGCGAGCGAACTCAAAATGCCAGGTGCCACCTCGGTATCCACGGGATCGACGCGCCAGGTGGTGCCGTTATAGCGCGCAGATTTCAGATCGCTGCTCGTGATGTCGCTATAGCTGATCGCGGGCAACCCGTTCGGGTCAAACTTCAGCGCTGGGTTCTCGCTGCTGCTCAGATCAACGATCTGAGGGCTCCACGTGGTGCCGTTGTATCGTGCGACCTTCATATCGTAGGAGCCGGGGCCGCCACCGTCCGCTCGTCCGTAGGCGATGGCGGGCTGCCCATCCACTCCGAAGGCGAGCGAGGTCGTCCCGCTCGGGTTATTTTCCACGGGTTGAAAAGTCCAGATCGCTCCATCAAAACGGGCTATGCGAACAAAACCCAAGTTGACATAACTGATGGCAGGAAGGCCCCCGGGACCAAAAGCGAGCGACAACCGGGTGCCGGTGGTGCCGACATTCCCGATCGCCCAGCTCACGCCATTGAAACGAGCGAACTTGATCGCAGAAGCGTTACTGGAGTCCACATAGGCGATCGACGGGTCGCCATTCGGCGCAAACGCCAGCGAAGCGTAGGTTCCCACGATGCCGGCGGCATCGACTGTCTCAAGATTCCAACTCGTGCCGTTGAAACGGGCGAATTTCAGGTCGTCGCTCGTGTCATCCCAATAAGCAATAGCCGGTTGCCCATCCGCTCCAAAGCGGAGCGAAGCATACTTGCCGACGTCCCCGGCTGAATCGATGACCTGGATCGTCCAGCTCGAGCCGTTAAAACGCGCGAACTTTAGATCGTCATTGTCCGAATCATAATAGGCGATCGCCGGCCGCCCGTCCGGCCCATAAGCCAGCGAGTTGTAGAGGCCCACATTGGCCGTAGCATCGACGGTCTGGAGTTCGAACAAATCCCTCGTCTGCAAGCCGAGAGCCGTGCCCAGAGAAACAAGCGATGCTTGATGTTGCGCCGCCTCGGCTTCCAGAGTCGAAATCTGCGCCTGTTGGGTTTCGAGTAGGTCCCAGATTTGCTGCAGAGACTTCATCTGCGGACCCGGTGTGCCAGCCGGCACCAGACCGCCTTGCGCGTAAAGGTGACCACCGGTGAGAAAGACGACGAGTGCAGCCGCTAGATAAAAGAGGGAGGCTTTCATGGCGAGGGGATCAAGCGGGGCTCCAGCTGATTTGCGGTCGGACGGTCCCCATTTAATTCCGTTCTCTTTCAAATGAGAAGGAAAAATTCAGCCGGGGATCGGCGCGGCCGGCTCAAATCCCGTCTCGCCTCTCGCCAAGCCCACGCTCAGCGTTACTGCTTCGTTTTGATCCAGCGATCGACCAGCTCTTCGAGGACGTCTAGCGGGACAGGGCCATTGGTCAAAACGACATCATGGAATTCTCGGATATCAAATTTGTCGCCTAACGACTTCTTCGCTTTCTCGCGCAGCTCCAGAATTTTGATCATGCCGATCTTGTAGGCCGTCGCCTGGCTGGGCGAGACGATGTAGCGATTGATCGCTGCCACGCAGTCTTCTTCGGCGTTCGGCGTGTTCTTGATCAAGTAATCGATCGCCTGCTGCCGCGTCCGCTCCCCCTGACGTTGTTTCCCTCGCTTCAATTGTTGTCGAAGGTGACGTGAATGCCGGCGGTGAGGCCGCTTCCACGGCCGTTAGGCGCCGGAGTTTTCCTGCGCGGTGCAATCGGTGAGGGTGCTGCCCGGGCCGGTCTCAATCCCGTTGCCACCGTTCAGCCGCGCGGTGCACTTCGCATAGGTGACGCCGAAAAAATTCGCGCCGAACCCGTTGCTGGTATTCTCGCGCGCGTTCGAGTTTACGACCGTGCTGCCTGAACCCGGGTAGATGCCCCTCCCGGTGTTCCCGAAGGCCGTGCACGGCGCGGCAAAGCATTTCCAGCGCGGCGCGGCTTTCCGCGGACGACGCGGTCGCGCGCGAAATCAGGCTCCAGTGGGTGGTGGCAAAGCCGCCCGACGCAATGTTGTTCTCCAACCCCTCTCCCGGCTGCATCCTGGCCAAGCCTGCGGGTTATGTTTCCGCGCGGCGAGAAAAAACGAGTCACCGTATCGGCAAAACTCGGAATGCCCGGGTTCGGGGCACGAGTGGCCGGTGGTCACCCCCCAAGTGGGCCGAAAGCGCGGCCGCGCTTTCGCCAGGAAAAAACGATGACTCGCGTCAGAACACGCGCGCTTCGAGTCCGTTTATCGACTCCGCTTCCCGCTCCGGTGAATGGTATCCGTCCCCAGCTCCGTCAGTCGTTCATGCCAATGTCCGTGAGCTTGTAGCTGCCATCGACCTTCTCGAAGACAAAGATCTCCTCGCCGCAAATGACGCTGTAACTATCCCGGTCCGTTTCCTTGACAGGTTTTGCGGCGGCAAAGCACTTCTGCACGGCGCGGTTAAAGATTGATCCGATGAGCTCTGCTCTCGAAAAATGCGGGAGCTTGGTCATGGCGGCGACCACCTCTTTCTCGTTCTTCGACACCGCAGTTTCGAAACGCTTCCAGAATGTGCCAAATGATTCTGCTCGATCAAGCCGATCCTCCGCCTCCATGCGGACAGCAGGCAACAGGAGCAGCAGGCAGATCAAGGTAAGCAAAGTTTTCATAGTTCGGGAGCTGACGGGGCAATCAGCAGGTTTAGGAGCGTGGAGTTTTCGTCGTAGTGCGTTGTTGAAAGTTGAACGCTTGTCACCTTTGCGGACTTCGTTTCCCGCTCAGGTGAATGGGGAGCTTTACTCGGTCATCGAAACTTTGATCGCGGGCCGCAGCTCCGAATCTTTGCCGGCTCATCGCCCTTGGGGAAGGTCACGTCCACTTCACATCGGGCCTGGAATTGGTCCGTCACGTCCGTGCCTTCTTTCAGATACATATTTATGTAAAGAAGCTCGAGCCCGAGTGTGTCAACAACGTTGTCAGGTCGGAGCGGCGGCCGGGAGAGCGCCGCTCCTCGAGGGCCACACTCGCGCCGAGCGTCGCCACTACTTCGCGTCTTCGGCTTTCTCCGGCTTCACCGTCGCCTGCCAGGCCACGGCTCGCCATTCGCCGTCGCGCTTTAGAAAAGTGCCGGTGTTGAAAAAGTTCCGCACTTCGGGTTTCCCGTCCTTCTCCCCCGTCGCGACCAAACGGAAAGCGACAATCGCCGTCTCTCCGTATTGCTGAATGCGGATATCCTCCGCGGTGTAGACCGTCGCCGGTTCGTCAGCTTTCGCCGGGCCTTCCTTCCGCACGTCGCTCAGGATGTCTTCCTTCCCCACCCGCCGTCCGGTCGATCCGGTGTAGATCAAATCGTCGTCCCAAAAGCGTTCGTGCATCGCCGCATCGTTCTTCCCGGCGCCCGCCAGAAAGTCCTTCAAGAGCTTGGTTAATTCCGCGGCATCGGGCGCCGTCTGCGCGATGGCTCCGCTCGCCAGCGTCAGCAGCGCGATCAGAAATGTCAGTGCGTGTTTCAACTTAGCTCCCTTGTTTCGATTTCACCCAGGCATCCACCAGCTCCTCGAGCACATCGAGCGGGACCGGACCATTCGTTAGGACAACGTCATGGAATTGCCGGATATCGAACTTGTCTCCCAACTCTTTTTTCGCTTTCGCGCGCAGCTCGAGAATCTTCAGCATCCCAATCTTGTAAGCGGTCGCCTGGCTGGGGGAGACGATGTAACGGTTGATCGCCTCCACACAATCGTCCTCCGCGTTCGGCGTGTTCTTGATCAGGTAATCGATCGCCTGCTGGCGGGTCCACTTCTTGTGATGCAAACCCGTGTCGACCACGAGCCGCGCGGCGCGCCAGAGTTCGAGCGCGAGCCGGCCGAAATCAGAATACGGATCCTGATAGAGTCCCATTTCCTTCGGCAGCAACTCCGTGTAAAGCCCCCACCCTTCGCTAAACGCCGTGTAACGCGAACCGAGCCGGCGGAACTTCGGAATCCCTTGCAACTCCTGCGCGATCGCAATCTGCATGTGATGCCCGGGAATTCCTTCGTGATAGGCAAGGCCCTCCAACTCGTAAGTCGGCGTCGTCTTCATGTCGGACAGATTCACGTAGAACATGCCCGGACGTGAGCCGTCCGGCGCCGGTTGTTGGTAGAACGCCTTGCCGGCTGATTTCTCGCGAAATTTCTCCACCGCTTTCACCACCACATCTGCTTTCGGTTTCGTGAGAAAAAGTTCATCCAGCCGGCCGCGCATCGTGTCGATAATCTTCGTCGCGCGCGCCAGGTAATCCGCCTTCCCCTCCTCCGTGTCCGGGAGGTAAAATTGTTTGTCTGTCCGCATGAACTTGAACATCGCCTGCAGGTCGCCTTTGAACTTTACCTGCTGCATGATCGTCTTCATTTCGCCGTGGATGCGCGCCACTTCCTTCAACCCGAGCTCGTGGATTTCATCCGCGGTCATGTTCGTCGTCGTGGTGCGGCGCAGCGCGTATTCGTAGAACTGTTTGCCGTCGGGAAAACGCCATGCGCCTACATCGTCGGTCGCGGTTTTTTCCTGCGCTTCCAGATACGCGATCAGCTTTTGATAAGCGGGCTGGAATGAAGTCAGAAGTGCCTTCGTTGCCTCCGCGATCAAACGATCGCGCGTCGGCTGATCGACCTCTTTCAAAGCCGTGACCTTCTTCGTGAAATCCGCCAGGAGCGCGCTGTCCTCCCCGGCTTCGGTGAAGGGCCGGCCCTCCAGCACTTTCCGCGAGGCATCGAGCACGAGCGGGAAAGCAAACTTCGGCGCCACGATTCCCATCGCCGCGCGCGTCTCGAGATTCTCGATCACTTGATCAGCCTGCGCGGCCACGCCATTGAGCCGCGCGATATACGCCTCCGCATCCAACACGCTGTCGACGCGATGGATGTTCATCAGAAACGTCGGCGTCGAGGTGTGCCAGCCGTACATCTGATTGATCGGATAGTTATGGAACCGGTAACGGAAACCTTCCGCGTTGCGTTCCACGTCCTGCTCGAAGAGCCGCCAGCTCAATCGCGTCTGCGGATCGAGCGCGTCGTAATCGAAATCGCGTTTCAGTTTCGCCAGATTTTCCACCGCGAACGCCAGGTCCTCGGCGTTCGACGCGTCGGACAAGTCCTCCCACTTGTCGTAGTCGGTCTTGAGCCCGAGCTGCGAGGCAAATTGCGGATGGCGCGCCACGTTTTTATCAAACGCTTTGTCGAAGAATTCGTTCGCGCGTTTCGATTCCGCCGCGATCTGCTCGGGCGTATGAGTTTTCTCCTCCGCCGCCTGCAAGAGGGACGAGGAAGCAATCAGGGCGGCGCAAACCGCGAGACGAAAAAGCAACATTGTTTACGGTAGCGCGCTCGCTCCCGCTGTCATCCCGTTGTAGCCGCGAAAAACAGATCCGACGCCCGTCGCCCCGCCGCTCTCACTGACGAGCCTAACGCGTCGCGCCAGGAGCGGGAGTGCAGAATTCCGACCGCACTTTATTCGCCCCCGTCGTCGTCCCCACCGCCGTCATCGCCACCATCGTCGCCGCCGTCATCTCCACCATCATCGTCCCCGCCATCGTCGTCGCCGCCGTCATCATCTCCACCATCGTCGTCGGCGTCGTCGTCATCTCCACCATCGTCGTCGGCGTCGTCGTCTTCCCCGTCGCCATCGAAGTCGGCTCCCTCGTCATCCGAGCCGTCATCCATGCCGTCATCATCCGGCGCATCATCGGCCTCGATTTCCTCATCGGTGTTTTCCTCCACCGCCACTTCTTCCTCTTCTGCATCCGTCATTTCGAAAGACTCCGTCTCCGCAAAGCTTTCCTCCGCATCGATCTCCGTTTCCGTCATCGTCTCGGAGACTTCAAAATCCTCGCTGACCTCGAGCTCCACGCTGGTCTCGGTCTCGCTCCACTCGTAAGACTCGCTCGTCTCAAACTCGCTGTAAGTGGTCTCCCACTCCGTCGACGCATCGGACACCACGATCCAATCGTCGCGGTATTCCCGGTCAATGTAGTAGTCGTAACCGTAAAGGAGACCCTCGATCTCATCGATCGTATAAAGCGTAGCCACGAAGGCCGCGACCGTCGCCGGCGCCTTGATGATCTGCTCCGCGCGCCGCGACATTTTCTTCAAGCCGTGCAGCAGGGCCTTGTCTTTCCCGGCCTTCGCTTCCAGCCGCTTAATTTTGGCCAGCAACGCGGTTTGCTGCGCTTTGATTTTTTCAAACTGCGCCTTCTCCTTCGCAGTCAGCTCGCCGCCCTTCTTTTTTCGCGCCGCTTCCTTGGAATAATCCGTCCGCAAGACGGCGATCGCGCGACCGAGTTTCTTTCCGGAGTCGATGACGGACTTGTTCTTCGAGTTCGTTAACTGCCACGCCACCTTCATCTGGCCTTCCGCTGCCCGCGCGTCGCTCACGCCCTTGAAAAAGTCATCGCTCTTCGCGGCCAGCCCCTTCTCCGCCTGATCGAGTGATTTCGAGATCTTTTTCGTCGCCTGCCAGAAGGGTTTGTTCTTCGCGACTTTGGCGTCGAGGCCCTGATCAGCCCGCGCCGACTTCACCATAAATGCGAGCGCCTTCCTGGCGGCCGCGAGCGTTTGCTTCGCGTCGGTCTTCTTCCCGCTCAGCTGCTTTTCCTTCTTCGGCTTCTTCGATTTCTTCTTCTTTTTCTTACTCGCCGACTTTCCTGCGGCTACTTCCTTCTTCTGGGCGCTCAGCGTTTCCGGCGCCGCGGTCGCGCGTTCGACGCCGAAACCGAGGAGGGCCACACAGGTAAGAAGGGCGGTCAGCTTTTTCATGAGGGCGGAGATTAGCTCCGGGCCCACGTTTCGCAATCCCGATTTAAAGCTCGGCCGGCTAAGACGGGCTCTTTCTTTAACCCCGCGGGATTAAGGATCACTCCGCCGTCGCTTTTTCGGCGCCGAGTCCGGTATTCGCGCGCACACTGAGCTCGTCGAATTTCGCTTCCGCTTCCGGTTCGCGCTTCAAGAACGTGCCGACAAACGCGCCCAGGAAACCGAGCGGAATGCTCAGAATTCCCGGATTCCGCAAGGGGAAGAGCGGGTGCTCCATGAAATCCGGGCTCACCATGATAACGACGATGCTGGACAGCAGCCCCACCCCCATCCCGCAAACCGCGCCGGTCGTATTGAAGCGCTTCCAAAAAATAGAGAACACAATCACCGGCAAATTCGCGCTCGCCGCGACCGCAAAAGCCAGGCCGACCAAAAACGCCACGTTCACTTTCGGCCCCAGCACCATCGCGATTGCGATCGCCGCCGCACCGACGACGAACGCCGTAATCCGCGCCACCCGCACTTCTTCACCCGGTCGGGTTTCCCGGCCGTGATGAATCACATTCGTGAAAAAATCATGCGCAAAGCTCGTGCTCGCACTGATCGTTAGGCCAGCCACCACCGCGAGGATGGTGGCGAAAGCCACCGCGCTGATGAAGGCGAAGAACACTTCGCCACCAAGGAAGCGCGCCAATTCCGGCGCGGCCATGTTCGTCCCGCCGTGCAACTTCAAATAATCCGGCCCAAGCAAGGTCGCCGCCCCGAAGCCGAAGAATGTCGTCATGATGTAAAACAACCCGATCAGGATCATCGCCCACACCACGCTGGCGCGGGCCGTCTTCGCATCCGGCACCGTGTAGAAGCGCACGAGGATGTGGGGCAAGCCCGCCGTCCCGAGCACGAGCGCGAGGCCGAGCGAAATTTGATCGAGCGGGTTCTTGAAGAGCAAACCGGGCGTCAGGAAATTCCGCGTCACGGTCGTGCCATCTGCGTTCGTGGAAGTGACCGCGCTCACGGCTTCGAAGAACTTCGCGAGACTGAAATCGAACTTCGCCATCACGAGCACACTCAGAAAAACGCTGCCGCTCATGAGCAGGACCGCCTTGATGATTTGCACCCACGTGGTCGCAAGCATTCCGCCAAAAACCACATACACGACCATGAGCACACCCACGCCGATTACCGCCGCTTCATAACCGACACCCGGCAAAAGCTGCCGCACCAAAGTCCCCGCGCCCACCATTTGCGCGATCATGTAAAAAATCGAAACCGTCAGCGTAGCCAGCGACGCCATCGCGCGCACCGGCCGCGGTTTCAATCGATACGCCAGCACATCCGCCATCGTGTACTTCCCGGCGTTGCGCAGCGGCTCCGCCACGATGATCAGCACCGTCAGATAGGCGACGAGAAAACCAACCGAGTACATGAAGCCGTCGTAACCATTGAGGGCGATCATCCCCGCGATTCCGAGAAAGCTCGCCGCGCTCATGTAATCGCCCGCCACCGCGAGTCCGTTTTGCCAGCCAGTGATGCGCCGCCCGGCCGCGAAGTACGCGCTCGAGCCCGTCGATTTTTTGGCGCTCAGATACGTGATCACAAGCGTGATCGCGACAAACCCGAGGAACATGAAAAGCGCCGCGCGGCTTTGTGGAGCGGCCTCGGCGGCCGCGATGGTGCTGAGAAAAATCATCACTTGTTAGTGTTTGAAACTCGCCAGCAAAGCCTTCGCCTTCCGATCCCAACCGGCGGCGGCCGCGACGTAAAACGCCGCCAGCGTCCAGGCCATGAAGAACTGCGAGAAGGCAAAGAGGTAAGCCCAGTTCACCTCGCGCCAGACCTTCCGCTCCATGAGTTCCGGGTGATACCCGACCAGATACGGCAGCGCAAAATAGTAGAGGAGAAAGAAAATCGTGGCCGGAACGATGAAACGCCGCTTCGCGCGGAGCAGCTCTTGAAAACCTTCCGACCCAGCGATCAGTTTCCAATCCGCAAGATCGCGATCCTCTTCTGCGGTCCGCTCGTGCGCCGGTTTGGGCTCACGCTGCGAAAGGCGGGAGACATCCGTCGGCCCGCCGCTGCTCGGCGTAAGATCGGGCGGAGGCTGCGATTCATCGGACGGCACCCGCTCTTTATAGAGACGACATTTCGAACGACAAGAAAAAGTCCGTCCGCGGAGCGAGAAGGCCACGCCCGCATCTGCGCTCCGTCCTCCCGGGGCGGCGTAACGCACTCGAAGAAACCATCGCCGTACGAGCCAAAGGAAAAAAGCCCGCCGGGCGCCTTGAGAGGCAGGGTTAAGAACCCGGCGGACTTTCCCTGTCCGCTGCCGCGAGGGCAGGCGGTCGAGATTAAAGGGCGGAGATTGCGCTCTGTAGCTGTCTCCGCGCGCGCACCAAAAACGACGCGCTGTTAAATGAGGACAATATTCAGATCGAAGGCCGAAGCCGCCGCGGGTGTGCCGCCACAGCGATTCGTGATCTGCATCACCGCGTCCCCGCTGTTGTCGTTTTCCTCAGCATCGTTGTCTTCGTCCACTTCCTTCGCTTCTTTGTCGCGCTCTTCTCGCGTCACGTTCGGCGCGATCCCGGGCAAATCTTTCTGCTCGAGTTTCTCAAAACGCTGCCGCACGTCCGCCGGCATTTTTTCCAAATCCTCTTTCGTATCCACCGGCCCGCTAAAAACCGAACGCCCTTCCGGGTCCTTCGCCGTCAGCACTTTTTTCCCGGCCACGTTCTCCAGCTTCAATTCTCCCTGCGCGTCGTGATAAACAATCTGCGCCTTATCCATGTCGATCCGCGTCGTCTTCAATGCACCGTTATCGCGCCGCGAAACGCGGAACTCGCGCGCCGCATCACGCGCCGCGCGGGCCGCATCGCGTGCCGCCTGCCGGGCTTCGCGACTCACGTTCCGCGCCACTTCACGCGCTTCGCGTTGCGCCTCCCGGGCCTGATCGCGGATCTGATCCCTCGCGTTTTCGTCGAGCATCCGGAAGTTCATGTTGCCGAGATTTTCCGTGAGCTGCTCCATGTTCTGCTCAAATTGCGGCCCCAAATCGCCGAACCCTTTGCCTTTGCGCCATTGGCGTTCCCAGCCGTTGCGGCCGCGCGGCGCGCGCACTTCGCGTTTGCCGAGTTTCGCAGTCAGCTTCGTCTCCGCGCCTTTGCGCAGAACCGTCAGCGTCACACTCGTCCCCTCGGGGAAACTGCGGATGAGCTTTCCGAGTTGGTCGGGTTCGGTCAGGATTTGCTCGTTCAACATTTTCAGGATGTCGTTCTGCTGCAAACCAGCGGCCGCGGCCGGACCGTCGGCCACCACATAATCGACCACCAGACCGAAGCCTTTCGCGAGACCGAGCTGCTCGGCCACCACGTTGGGCACGGCCGATGTTTCCACGCCCAGGAAAGTGATCGGCACTTTCGGCGCGCGACCGCCATCGTCGTCCTCGTCTTTCTCCGACGAGGAGGAGAGCGCGGGCACGGGGGGAACCAGCGGCACGGCCGGAATGGGAGGGGTGGGTTGAGCGATGCCGAGCGTCGGCCAAAGACCGACCGCGACGAGGACTGCGATGCTTTTTGTTTTCATGATGATGTGTTGGTTAGGCTGAAATTTTTATTGGCCGACCGCGGGAATGAGTTCGACCTCCTCGGTCGGATACGAAACGCGGAGCGAAGCGCCGGTACTGCTGTCGCGCCATTGCAACGTCTCCTGCGAGCGCGCGCGGAGCCGACGCATCGGCTGCTCCCGGTTCCCTGGGAAAACGAGACCTTCATCGCGCGTGCCGTAAACGACTCGGGTCACGCCGTCCGGCACCAGAGTGCGGCGGGGCGGCTGCGGAGTCAGCATCGCGGGCGTTGCCGTAGACTGAGCGATGGTCGGCTGCGGAGCCGTCGGGCGGTCCACAGCGGGCCGGGCGAGAAAGAGGAACGCCGCCGCGGCCGTGGCCACGCCGAGGCCGAGCGAAAACCAATTGAAGCGCGACGTCTTGCGGCGCGGCAAAATTCCCGCCGACGGCGTGCTCGCCGTGAGGGCCTGCTCCACCCAAAGCGCCAGTTCGTCCGACGGCCGCGACGGCCGGAGCTGTTTCAATTCCGTTTCCAGATCAGAGAAATCATTCATGGCTCGTGAGATTCTTTTTTAGCGCGCCGAGCGCGTAGCGATAACGCGAGGCGGCCGTGTTTTGGGAGATGCCCAGAACCGATCCGATGTCGGCAAACGTAAGTTCGTTCCAGATTTTCATGACGAGCACCTCGCGTTGTTCGGCCGGCAGTTGATCGACCGCGCGAGCGAGCGCCTGCTGCGTGTCGGTAGTGGTGTCGAATTGCGGCGCGCTGGCGTGTTCGGCGTCTGCCACCACGACCGCTTCGCGGCGCGCGCGACGGGCATCTTTGCGCAAGAGATCGAACGCGATGGATCGCACCGCGGAAAAGAGCAGCGCGCGATTTTGCACGGAGTGCTGCTGGCGCCAGAAACGGACGAACGCTTCCTGGACGATATCCTCCGCATCGGCGCCGGAGCGCACGAATTGGCGCGCGAAGAGGACGAGCCCGGGCGCAGCTTCGGCGAAGCAAATTTTCCAGTCTTCATGAGTGGCGACATTTTCCATGACCTTGACCGGGTCTTTCATAACAGGACGCCGCGGCGCCACGCATTTGTCTATTCCGCGGCGAGATTCCTGGTCTCGCGACGCGATCTCCGCAGCCGGCATCATAAACAACGCGCTACTGGGCAATACGCTACCGGGAATCATGATGCTGCTGCGCGAGTCGACGCGCGGTGATATTTGGATCGGCCTTCGCGGCCGCGGACGTCCGCGGGGGCCGGGTCAAAACGACCGCGAGCGCGAGAGCCCCCAGCAGGAGAATGCGCAGATGTTGGCGCAGAAATTTTCTTGGTGGCGTTGGCTTCCTCATCGGGTCGTCGTTCTACAGAGCAGACGCCGCGGAGCTGGAAATTTGTCTGCCGCGATCGAACTTTCGGGCGAGGGCGAGACACTGGGTGAAAATTTTCACCCGGCCGCGCACCGCTCTTCTTGTCGAGAATTGACGCCTACTCCAGAATAGCCGTCGCCCGACAGTGATGCGAGAATCCCACGCCTGCCCGTCTCTGCGATGACTTTCCTCAGAATCTCGAAGCCGCTTCTCGCCTGGGTCGTCTCCGTTTTTGTCCTCTTCACGATCGCGGCCGCCATCTGGGCGGTGGCGCCCGATTACGCCTCCGTCCGCGCCGGGCGAGCCGACGCCGGTTATCTCGAATCCGGCGATTGCCGAAAGTGCCACGAAACGAACTACGCGAGCTGGCACGCCACCTTCCATCGCACGATGACACAGGAGGCCAATCCCACCAGCATGCTCGGCGATTTCGAGCGCGAGAACACCATCACGTATCAAGGCGTGCGCTCGGAGATGGTGCGGGAGAAGGGCGCGTACTGGATGAAGTTCACCGGCATCGATGGCGTCACCCAACAGCTTCAAATCGTGCGCACGGTCGGGTCCCGCCGCATCCAGCAATATCTCGTGAAGACCGGCGATGCGTGGTTCCGCATGCCGATCGCGTACGACCTGATGCAGCGCCGCTGGATGCATCTCAACGGTTCCTTCTTTTTCCCGGACGGGAGCGATTACAAACAGCACGTCGCGGAATGGAATGTGAACTGCGTTTTCTGCCACAACGTGAAAGCGCAACCAGGCCTCGATTGGGAGAAGCGCACCTGGCAGACCGAGGTCGCCGAGTTGGGCGTCGCTTGCGGAGCGTGTCACGGCCCGGCTGGTGAGCATGCGCAACGCGCGCTCTCGCCGCTCACCCGGTTGCGTTGGAATTTAAAAGACGAGATCGCGCCTGAGCGGTTGGTTGTTCACCCGGCGAAAATTAATTCCGATCGGTCCGCGATGATCTGCGGACATTGCCATGGACAACGCCTGGCCGATCCGCAGCATCGCATTCGACCGATGATGAGCGTAGGCGACCCGTATGATCCGGGCGAAAACCTGCGCGAATTTTACAAGCCGGTGCAGCGCGACGACAAGGTGGAGTCCTTCAGTTTCGCCTCGCGTTTTTGGGATGACGGCTCCCCCCGTCTCACCGCCTACGAATATCAAGGACTCACGCGCTCGAAATGTTTCACCGCCGGCCAGCCGGGCGCACGCCTCACCTGCATCTCCTGCCACTCGATGCATGCCGGCGATCCGCGCGGCCAGCTCACGGAGAAGATGAAAACCAATGCCGCCTGCACGCAATGCCACGAGCAATTTGCCGCGCCGACGCAGCTCGTCGAGCACACCAAACATTCCGCCACCTCCACCGGCAGCCTTTGCTACAACTGCCACATGCCGAAAATCGTTTACGGCATCATGACCGCGCATCGCACCCACGACATCACCAACCCCCGCCCCGACGAAACCGTCCGCTTCGGCAAACCGAACGCCTGCAATCAATGTCACCTCGACTGGTCCGCCAACCAAACCATCGCCACCACGCAACGGCTCTGGCCAAAGACTCTCGCGCAGAGCGAGCCTCACGACCCGCGTTTCGATGAACCAGAAGGACAACGCGCGCTCTTCGCGGGCGACGCCGTACATCGCGCGCTCACCGTCGCCGCCATGACGCCCGCCACCGACGCGACCGGCCCGCTCCTGCTCGAGGCGATGCAGGATAATTATCCGATCGTGCGCTACTTCGCGGCCAACGCCCTCGCCGCCCTCCATCCCAATCTCCCGAAGCCCGATTACCTCGCTCCCGTTCTAGTGCGTGCCGCCACGCTCGCCATCTGGTCTCCGCTCTGGGCTCCGGAACGCCTGCAAGCCGCCCGCGCCGCGCGCGAGCGGCTCACCCCGCTGCGCTCCGAAACCGACGTCGAAGTGGGCGAATAAGCTGGCCTCCCCGCCCTTCGCAGTTTTCCTTTGCCGCAATGCCCGCTCCGTCTCATGCAGCTTTGATCCGGCAAGGCTGGATCTCACTCGCCGTCTGGATCGCGTTCGGCATCCTGCTCGAAGGCATGAACGGCTTCCGCTCACCCGCCTTTCTCGATGACGCCGTGCGCCGCGAGATGTTCCGGCTCGCCCACGCTCACGGCACCCTCTTGAATCTCGTCCTCCTCGTCGCCGCCCTCTGCGCGCGCCTCGATCTCATTCGCCTCGGCCGCATCACGGCGCTCGGTCTGGGCACCGCGGTCGTCCTCCTGCCGGCTGGCTTTCTCCTCGGCGGCCTGTGGCATTTTAAGGACGAACCCGGACGCGGGGTTCTCCTCGTCCCACTCGGCGCGGTGCTCCTGCTCGTCAGCGCGGTCTATCTTAGTCTTACCCTGCCGAAAAAGGCGTCCCCCAAGCGATGAGATTTTTCTTCTGCCTTCTTCTTCTGACCCTGCACGTCACCGCCGAGGAATGCGACCCGCAGGCCGCCGCGCAGACCATGCTGGAAAACGAAATCAAGTTCATCGCGCAGGGACAGGCGGAGGACGCGCGCACTGCTTCTCTCGCCTGGCTGGCGGACGACGCGATCATGTTCGAGCCCGGCCCGGTGAACGCGAAGAAGACATGGAATGAGCGCGAGGAAACGATTCTCTCCCTCAAATGGGAGCCCACTTTCGCGGGCATGGCGCGCAGCTGCGATCTCGGATTCACCACCGGACCCGCGGAGTGGCGCAAGGCGAAGGACGACGAGAAACCGCTCGGCTACGGCCAATACATCTCGATCTGGAAAAAACAAAAAGACGGCTCGTGGAAAGTGGCAGTGGATCTGGGCGGCGCTGTTCCGGCCGCGCGGAAAGTCGAGGATCCACCGGCAATTCTAATCAGCCCTGCGACCGAGGAACGAACGCCGGCCGCTGCGACCAAGGCGCTGCGCGCGGCGGAAAAGTGGTTTACCGACACGGCGAAAACGGATTCCACTTCGGCGCTGGTCGGCGCCAGCAGCGAGGAAATCCTCGTGCAACGCGAAGGCGTCTTCCCCGCCGCCGGCCGTCAGCCCGCCGCGTTAATGTTGAGTGTGCGGCGCGGAAGATTAACCACCAGCACGCTCGGCAACACGATGAGCGCAGCGGGCGACCTCGCCTATCGCTACGGCAAATACACGCTCGAAATGAGCCAGAACACCGAGCGCGGCTACTACCTGCAAATCTGGCAAACCGACGCCGCGGGCGCGTGGAAACTGCTCGTCGATTATCAAACGCCGACGCGTCCGGAGATAAAGAAAATCGACGAGTGACTTCGCCCCGCGAACACTAGAAGCGCTTCTCGACGTCGAAGAAAAAGAAGCGCTGCCGCGGATCCTCCAGCGCCCCCGGATAACCGGCGGTGTTATTCGAAAACGGCGGCGCATCGTCAAAGATATTCCGCACGCCCGCCCGCACCGCCATCCCGCGAAGCCGGTCCGAATCGTTAGCCGGTCGCCCTTTCCCAAACCGATACTCCAAAAGCAGATCCACCGTGGTGTTGTAATCCACCGTCCGATCCGCGGTGATGTCTTCGTAAGAATCCGTGTAGTTAAGAGTCGTGACCGCTTCGAACCCGCCGAGCCGCCAGCCAAACTGCGCCCGTCCCCGCAACTCCGGCCGCGCAAAAGTGCCGGCTAATTCACGAATCGGTTCCGCCGCGCTCGCTTGCTGTTCGAAGCTGTGGATGTAGGCCCCGTCCAGCCGGAAGGTAAACGTCCCGGCTGTCGTCTCGGGACTCACGTATTCCAGCGCGACATCGATCCCTTCCACTTTGATCAGACCGAGATTCTGGAAACTCGTGTTCACCAGCAAGAGCTGGCCGGGAATCCCCAAGGCCAGATCACTCGCCGACGCCGGGGCGCGCTGCACGAATCCGGGAAAGTCGCTCTCGTTATCCACGATGAACTGCGCGTCGAGACTCGCGACCGAGTTCTCGATTTCGATCTGAAAGAAATCGCCCGACAACGAAAAACCCGGCAACCGCGGCGGCGTAAGGACAAAGCCGGTGGAGAAGTTCTGCGAATCTTCCGAGATAAGATTCGGATTCCCGCCGGAAAGAATCTGCACCGCGCTGCTCGCGTCTTCGCTCGATCCGGTGACAGCAAACCGGCGCCCGTCGCGCAGCTCTTGCGAAAAGGTGAGCGAGCCGGTGGACGATTGCACCAACGACGGCGCGCGGAACCCCGTGCTGTAGGAAGCGCGGAGCAGCAGCCAATCCGGTATCGGTCGCCAGGCGAACCCGATCTTCGGATTCACGGTCGATCCGAAATCGCTGTAGTTCTCCGCCCGGAGCGCGAACTGCGCCTGCAGATTATGGACCCCCGGAATCCCCATCTCGCTCGAAACGATCGGCGCGTAGAATTCCGCGAAGGCTGCGATGATCTCGCGGTCGCCGCTCGCGGAGGTGCTGTTGAGATCGATCACGCCGCCGGCCGTGGCGAACGGATCGAAGCGATCGCGCAGATCCTCGGAGCGATACTCCACCCCGACCGCGGTGAGCAATTCACCCGCGGGTATTTTGAAGAGCGGACCATTGACTTTCGCGTCCGCCGCGAAGAGACGCGACTCGCCTTCGCGCGTCGTCGTCACACGGAGCGCGTCGATCGTCGCCGGATTGTTCACGTTGTTTCCGGCGCCGAAAACATTGAAGGACGTGAGCGGATTTGTGTCGGCTAATGCAGCGAGCAATGCAGGGCGGGAGAGATTATTAAACGTCCGGTCTTCCGTCGCGGTGGAGCTGTAAAGCAACGCCGCCTCCAATTCCCAGCGCGCCGGTAAGCGCACCGTCAAACCCGCGACCGCGCGATACACATCCGTGTCAATTTCATCGCGCCGCGGGCCCGCTTCCGTCACGCGATAACGGAAAACCACCTCCGCGCCGAAAGGGTTGAACGGATTCGCAGCCGGCACGGCGATGCCTTCCACGTCGCCTTCGATCGGCGCGGGCGCGAACTGCTGCTTCGTGAAAATATTGCGATAGCAGAACTCGGTGAAAAGATCGACCGCCGGGAGGAGCCGCACTTTGCCGCGGAACGAAACGCCGTGGCGTTCCGTCTCCGGCACGAGCGGCTGAAACGGCGCGCGATCGAAGCGATTCCGCCCCGCACGAAACTCCGAGACGGCCGGCGTGCCGTCGCTGTTCGCGGGCACGCGCAACGGGTTGCCCGTCAACGGATCGAAAACCGTTCCCGGATTCGCCACCGAACTGAGAAAGCTGCTTCCGCCCTGCCGCCGTTGATCGATCGAGCGCGAGAAATAACGATCAGTTTGGAAGAGCGCTTCGCGTTGAAAATAATCGGCCACCACCACGAGCTCGAGTCCGCGCTCTTCATTCGTGTAACCGCTGATGACCGCGCCGCGAACTTCGCTCGCATCGGTATCGGTGGTGTTGCCGTAGCCAGCCGACACCAACGTCCCATCGAAGCGCTGGAGAAAGCGCGCATTCACCACGCCCGCGATCGCATCCGTGCCGTAAATCGCGGACGCGCCATCACGCAGAATATCGATTTGCTGCACCGCGGCGAGTGGGATCGAATTCAGATCGACGAACGCCGTGATCCCGCCCTGCGCGAAAGGATACGGCGCGACCCGCCGTCCGTTCACCAGCACGAGCGTCGCGTCCGGCCCCAGCCCCCGCAACGCCACCGCCGCGCCGCCGGCGGCCAGGCTGTCGTTCTGATTCTCGGTAAAGGTCGGCCCGCCATTCTGCGGCAGCGACTGGAAGAAATCGCCTAACGAGCGCGAGCCGCTGCGCTCGACCGCTTCGCGGTTGTAAATCGATTCCGGCACAAACGGCGGCGAGTCGCTCGTCGTAATGTTGGTGCCGGTCACGACCACGCGGTCGATCTCCTGCACATCGGCGCTCGTGGAAGGCGCGTCGTTCGCGACCGCGTTTCCGTTCGCGTCCCGCGCCGTCCGCCGTTCCGGGTCGATCTCCGCTGCCGCTCCGAGTTCGCTACCAAGGCAGAACCCGGCGGCAAAAAGCGCTTGGGAAAGGACGGTGGTCCATCGCGGGCGGGCAGGCATTCGTGGAGTCGAGCAGCCCGATCAGAACTTGAAGGAAACGCCGCCGTAATAGTTGCGCTTGTAGGCCGGCACGATCCCTTCGTCGCGAATCTCGCCGTAGTAATCTTCGTTAAACAAATTGTGGATGCCGCCGAAGACGCCGACGCGGCCGCCGTAAAAGTTCACTTCGGCCGTCAGATCCCAGACCGCATAAGCCGGAATGACGGACTCGATGCCGTTATCCGCCGCCGCAAAGGAATCGTCCACAAAAGTCCCGAGCAAGCCCACCTTGACCGCTTCCTTCCAGCGATAGATGCCGCCCACCTTCACCTGATAATTCGGCGCGTAGGTCGTGTCGTTTCCGTTGAAGGGCCCGCGGGTAAACTGCGCATCGATCAGCGTGATGTTGCCGTAAAGATTGAACCGCCCATACGGGCTCTCCGTTCCGCCATTAAACATCGCTAGAAGATCGAGTTCGCCCGCCGCTTCAAAGCCGGCGTAACGCGCGTCGCCGGCGTTGCCCGTGGTGGGCGCGCCGTTCAGCGTGATGTCCGCGACTTGATCATCAAACGTGAAGTAGAATCCGCCAAGATCGAAGGTGAGATACGGCAACGGTTTTCCGCGCAAGCCCAGCTCGAACTGCAACGCGTGACCTTCCTCGAGGTCGCCATTCACGACGCCGCCGGGGCTCGTGGGAACGAGCTCACCGTAAGTGCGCGGACGATAGGCTTGCGCCACCGTGCCATAAATTTCCAGCCGCGGCGGACCGCCGGCTGTCATGGTCGCGGCGACGTTCTTCATCTCTTTGCTGTCATCCTGGCCCGTGGCAGCCGTCGTCGCGGTGCGCTGTTGCCCTTCCAGCAACACATAAGACGCGCCCAGGCTAAAGAGCGGAACAAAGGAAAAATCCGAGCGCGTCAGCAACTGGCCGGCGGGCTTCGTGGTATTGACCTTTTCGTCCAAACCTTGTTGGAAAAACTCGAGCCGGAATCCCGGCGTGATCGAGAGACGACCAAAGCGAAAAAGGTTTTCCGCAAACACGGAGCCGTCCGTCGTCTCGCCTTGATTGAAGCGACGCAGCACCCCGCGATCCGCGTTCGGCGTGGTGCCGCGTTCGTCCGTGCGATCCTGCGTCGCGTGGTAGAAAGAGAGCCCGCCCGCAAACGTCGAAAGGTCGCTCGCGAAATCGTAATCGTGCCGCAGCCGCGCCTCCGCGCCTTGCGTGTAGTCGTCGCGAATCTGGACGTCGTTCGTGTTCGCCGCCGCACCGAACGGCTCGATCCCAAATCCACCGCCGCGCTGCCGTTTGCTGTAACGCTGCAGGTAGCCCGCGAAGCCCTTGAGATCGAGTTGCGTGCGATCGGAGAAATTCTTTTGGTACTCGAGCGTGCCGTAATAGCGCTGCAACCGGAAGCGGTCGAACTGACGCGTCGTGCGGTTGCGATCCACCTGGTAAAGTGCGTTCCGCGCGAGCGGCACAGTCGGATCGATCGTCGTCCGGAAACCGCCCGGCTCGCCGTGTTCTTCATCGTAAAGATCCACCGTCGCGATGAACCGGCTGTCGCTCCCGGATTCAATCACCAGCTTCACGCTGCCCGCGTTCAGATCGTAATCGCTATTCGGGCGGAAGCCGTCGCGCTCCCGGTGATCGAAATACGCATAGTAGCCGACTGGCCCGAACGTCCCGTCAATCTCCGAGAAATTCTGATAGAGCCCATCCGTGCCGAAGAGGTTCTTGGTCGCGACATGAAACGGCGCGTCGCGTCGCGGCATCTTCGTGACGAAGTTCACCGCCCCGCCCGGTTGCGGGCCGAACTGCAAAGCAGCGCCCGCGCGGACGAACTCGATCCGCTCCACCGCGTCGAGGATCGGCGCGTAATGCGTCTCCGGAAAACCGAACTGCTCGTTCTTGATCGAAAGCCCATCTTTCAAGACCTGGATCGACTCGCTGCGTTGCGAATCCAACCCGCGATAACCGAGATTGATGATCGGCGAATTCGGCTCCTCGCTCACGAGCAGCCCCGGCGTGGTGGCGAGCGCTTCGCGGAAATTATTGTTCGCGATCTCGGGAAACTCCTCCGGTTTCACGAACGAGCTCTTCTTGCCCGAGTTGATCCGCGTGCCCTCCACTTCCGGCAGGGCCGGGTATTCCACCGGCTCCACATCAAAACCACGCACGACCACGCCTTCCACTTCCGCAGTCTGCGACGCAGAAACTTGTGCCACGGTCAGAGCCGCCTCGGCCGCCTCGGTCTGGCGATCGCCTTGCGCATTCACCTTGCTCGCGACGCGTGTTTCCGCGCTCTCCTCGCGTTTGGGAGCGGGCGCGCTCCGGCGATTGAGACGCGGAGCGACCGATTGTTGCGCGGATGCCGACGAGACGGCGAGCAGAGGCGTGGCGGCGGCCAACGCGACAATGAAAAGAGGCTTAAAGCGAAAAGACATGGGGGCGAGAAAATCCTAGAATCG
Organism: Chthoniobacterales bacterium; assembly: GCA_039915555.1. Lineage (GTDB taxonomy): Bacteria > Verrucomicrobiota > Verrucomicrobiia > Chthoniobacterales > UBA10450 > JACCTI01. The sequence continues at coordinate 29,850 of JBDSNB010000245.1, forward strand.
CGGGCCGGGCAAGACATTTCTTTCAAAAATGTCATTTACCGGCGCCCGGCAGCCTTGCTTCCAGCTTGCGCGTTCCGCGGTGCCCAGCGGAAGCTCACGGAACGTGATTATCCCGCCTGATCCTTTTCCCATCGGACACGCCGGCCTTACCGCACGTCTCCGCCTCGGGCCGCGTCTCCATCCAAGTGCGTTCGTAGTTCCAAACGCCACCGTGATCGGGGACGTTTCTCTCAACGAAGAGGCGAGCGTCTGGTACGGCGCAGTCCTCCGGGGCGACATCAACCGCATCGTCATCGGCCCTCGTTCCAACATTCAAGACAACGCCGTCGTACATCTTTCCGACGACTTCCCTGCGCTCTTTGGCGAATTGGTCACGGTGGGCCACAGCGCCATCGTCCATGCCTGCACGATCGACGACGAAGTGCTCGTCGGGATGGGCGCGATCATCCTCGACGGCGCGGAGATCGGCGCGCGGTCCCTCATCGGCGCGAACGCCCTTATCACCGCCGGCACAAAAATCCCACCCGGCTCGCTCGTGCTCGGCTCACCCGGCAAGGTCGTTCGGCAATTGTCGCGGGAAGAACAAGGCGCCAACAAACGTTGGGCGCTCAAGTATGTCGAAAACGCGAAATACTTTCGCGAACACTACGCCGGCACGCCGCACGCCCGCCTCGCCTAGCGCAATTCCGCCGCGAGCGTCCCCGCATGTTCGCGCAGAAGGCGCGCCGTCGCCATCGCATCTCCTTCCGCTTCCACACCGAGGATCGCGATGCCGGAAAATATCTGCCGCAGTTCGGGCGCATCCTCGCACTGCCCTACGATCGCGTAACACTTCCTGCCGATTTTCCGCGCCATTCGGGCAACGCCAGCCGGCGCTTTCCCCTCCAGCGTCTGCAAATCCAATCGTCCCTCGCCGGTGATTACAAAATCGGACATAGCCACCGCTTTCTCCAGCCCAAGGAATTCCGCCACCACTTCGAATCCCGGCCGCAAGCGCGCTCCGGCGAAAGTCGCCAAACCGAAGCCCAAACCACCTGCCGCCCCTGCACCGTCCAAGTTGCGGCAATCGATTCCAAGGTCGCGCGCGCTCACCTCCGCGAGATGCGTCAACGCCGCTTCCAACAGCTCGATTTCTTCCGGCGAAGCTCCCTTCTGCGTGCCAAAGATACGCGTCGCGCCGCGTTCGCCGAGCAGCGGATTCTGCACATCCACTGCGGCGATAATCGCGGGCAAAACCAGCCCCGCAGGCGGTTCCACTCGCGTCAGTCGAAGCAGCTCCGGCACTGCACCCGCGAGTTCCTTCCCGTCTCCACCGAAGAATCGAAAACCCAACGCGCGCGCCAGGCCGAAGCCGCCGTCGTTGGTCGCGCTGCCGCCGAGGCCAACTATGATTTCCCGCGCACCGCACTCCGCCGCGTGCCGCAACATTTCGCCCGCGCCGAACGAACTCGCGCGCGTCGGACTGCGCGCCGCCGGCGGGATGCGCCACAGTCCGATCGCCTGGCTCGTTTCCATCACCGCGATCGCGCCGCACATCGCAAAGGTGGCAGAAACAGCGGCGCCGTTTGCATCGTGCACCTCGCAGGTGCGGCTGTCACCTTGGAGCGCGTCGCGGATCAACTCCGCCGTCCCCTCTCCGCCGTCAGCGATGGGGAGCAATATGAACTCGGCCTCAGGCAGCACCGCACGCATGCCCGCCGCAATGTTCTCTGCCGCCGCGCGTGCGCCTAACGAGCCCTTGATTTTATCCGGTGCGATTAGAACACGCATGAGCAAAGAACTTCCTCGCCACCAAGACCACCAAGGACACAAATAATTCTTCCTTTGTGAAACTTTGTGTCCTGTTTGTGTGAGGCTAAGATTTCAGCTTCCGTTCCAAAATTTCCCCCACGAGCTGCGGGTTGGCCTTCCCCTGCGAGGCCTTCATCACCTGACCCTTGAGAAAATTGAGCGAGGCCATGGCGCCCGCGCGATAATCCGCCGCCGGTTTCGGATTCGCAGCAATCACTTCATCGCAAAGTGCCTCGATCGCACCGCTGTCGCTCAACTGCTCGATCCCCTTCTCCTTCACAATTGCCGCGGCGCCTTTCCCGCCCTCGAACATCTCCGCGAAAACTTCCTTCCCCTGTTTCCCGCTAATCTTTCCGTCGTCGATCAGGTTCACGAGTTCATCGAGCGCCTCGGGCGAGACCGGACAATCGTCCATCGCGCGACCAGCTGCCGCGAGCGCGCTTTGCAGATCATTCAGGATCCAATTGGCGACGCTCTTCGGTTTGCGCGCACCTTTCGCTGCGTCTTCAAAATAAGCAGCCAAAGCGAGATCGCTCGCGAGCACGCCCGCATTATAGGCACTCACTTCATATTGGGCGATAAAGCGCGCACGCTTCGCGTCGGGCAACTCGGGAACGCGGGGCCGCACTTCCGCCAGCAAGAGCTCGCTCCGAACCGGCACAAGATCCGGATCGGGAAAATAGCGATAATCGTGCGCGGATTCTTTTGTCCGCATGAGGAACGTTTCTCCGGCCGCATCATCCCAGCCGCGCGTCTCCTGCTGCAATGTTTCGCCGCGCTCCAGCGCCACGCGTTGCCGGCTAATTTCGTAGGCCAGCGCACGGCGCACCCCGCTGATCGAGTTCATGTTTTTGATCTCGATCTTCGCCCCGAGTTCCGACTGCTCGTTAGGGCGAACGGAGACGTTGCAATCGCAGCGCAGTTGCCCCTTCTCCATCTCCGCGTCACTCACTCCGCCATAGATCAGGGTCTGCTTCAGCGCGGTAAGAAAAGCGAACGCCTCCTCCGGCGATTCGATTTCCGGTTGTGTCACGATCTCCATCAACGGCGTCCCGGCGCGGTTAAAATCAATCCCGGTGCTCGTCTCAAAATGGAAACTCTTCGCCACATCTTCCTCCAGATGAATGCGCACCAACGGCACCTTGTATTCCGGCCGCGCGATCGCCGGCTGCGCCTCCTTCGGATACGCCATCTCCGGCAGGGGCACGCTTCCGCGCGCGCACAGCGGCAGATCGTATTGCGTGATCTGATAATTCTTCGCCACGTCCGGATAGAAATAATTCTTCCGATCGAATTTGCAGAGCGGCGCAATTTCGCAGCCGAGCATGAGTCCGGTCAGCACCGTCATGCGCAGCGCCTCATGATTCATCACCGGCAGCGCGCCAGGCAGCCCGAGACAAACCGGACACGTCCGCGTATTCGGCTCCGCCCCGAACTCCACCGCGCACCCGCAAAACATCTTAGAGCGCGTCTTCAACTGGACGTGCACTTCGAGACCGATCGTGACCAAATAGTTCATGGGAAAGAGATGCCTCGCACGAAGGACACAAAGGTCACAACGTAAGGTTTGGAGGAAATTCGTCGGCGAGCTGCCCGTTAATCAGGCGCTTGATTCCGTTTCTCAAGTGCCCTTCGCCGAAATTGATCAGCAACCCAAGCTTGAGGTCGCTCAATCGGAGCTGGGTCAAGACCTGCTTCGCGTGAACCGAGGTCGTAGCGGCGACAGACTTCAATTCGACGATCACTTTGCCGTCAACGATAAGATCGGTTCGAAACGCTTCATCGAAACGGATACCGTCGTATTCGATCGGCATCGGCTTCTGCCGCTCAACCGTCAAACCAAGCTTACGCAACTCATGGGCCAGCACCACTTCATAGACCGATTCCAGCAACCCAGAGCCGAGTTTGGAGTGAACTTGGAACGCGGCGTCGAGCACGCACCTGGAAATCTCATTCTCCGTCATCCTTTGTGACCTTTGTGTCCTTCGTGCGAGACTCTTATTCCTCCGCTGCGTAATCCAGCGCCTTGCGCAGATCGAACTTCTTCAACCGCGCCTTCAACTCCGGATCATTCGCCGCCTCGATCAGCCGCTCATCCTGCAGCAGTTCCCAAATCCGCCCCTGCTCGATCATCCGCGTGATCTCCGGATCGGCGCGCAGCGCGAGCAACTGCGGCGTTTCGGTTAACTCCGCCACTCCCGGATAAGAGAGAAAACGCGTGGCGCTTTCCGGTTTCGCAAAAACTTCCCCCGTCTTCGCGAGGGTTTCGTAAACCCCAGCCGGCAGCACATCCGTCTGCCGGACGAAATCTCCCACCGCCCCGAGTTCGAGCGATTTCTTCAAACGCGCCATCGTCACCGCGACCGAACTCTCATCCTGCGGCGGGACCGCGATGCGACGCGGAACCGCGCGGCGTTGATCCAAAACCGCCGGCGGGGGAGCCGGCGCACTCGCATTTACCTGCGCCTCAGCGAGCGCGCCGACAGCTCGAACCCCAGTGATCAAGAGCCACAAAAAAAAGAGTCCAAAGAAAATCCCCAGAACCGCTCCGCTCACTCCGTAAACCAGCCGCACCAGACCTGAGTTCTGCTGGCCCGTGCGCTTGAACAGAATCGTCCCGATCATGTTCACGACCGAATAAACGACCAACGCGAGGATCGCGCCGCCCAGCGCGGAAATGACGAAGTCCGGCACCTTAATCAGCGTCCGCAACATTGGGACAAGCAGGCCACCGCCAAAGATCGCCGCGCTGTAAGCGGCCACGATCGCGCCCATCCGCACGAGCTGGCGCGGCAATCCCAGCCGCCAGCCGCGCACGATCTGGAACAACATCAGGATGACCGCGAACGAAACGAACACCGTCTGCCAGACCGGCGAACCGGAGACGATTTCAGGCTTCAAGGGGTACTCCCAAGTTGGAGGGCGTTTTGCCGCAAGGCGTGATCGCACAAGACCAGAAAGGCCATCGCTTCCACCATCGGCACCCCGCGCGGGAGCACGCAGGGATCGTGACGCCCACGCGCGGCGAGCATCGTCTCCTCGCCCGCCGCAGTCACCGTTTCCTGCGCCTTCGCGATCGTGGCGGTCGGCTTGAAAGCGACACGCAAAACGATGTCTTCGCCATTGCTGATCCCGCCCTGCACTCCGCCGGAGCGATTCGTCTTCGTCCGTACCTTGCCGTCGCGCATTTCGAACGCGTCGTTATGCTCCGAGCCTTTCATCCGCGTGGCCGCGAACCCGGTGCCGATCTCGAAACCTTTCGTCGCCGGCAAACTCAACATCGCCTTCGCGAGTTCCGCTTCCAGCTTATCGAACACCGGCTCACCCAAGCCCGCCGGCACCCCGCGCAAGACACACTCGATGATCCCGCCTAACGAATCGCCATCCGCGCGCGCCTGCTCGATCGCCTGGATCATCTGCGCCGCCGCGGAGGCATCCGGACAGCGCACCGCGTTCGCCTCCACCTGCTCACGCGTCACCGCGGCGGGATCAATCGCGGCCGCCAGTTCATGGACGTGTGTCACATATGCGATGGCTTCGAAATGCGGATGGAGTGCGCACAAGATCTGGCGCGCCACCGCCCCTGCGGCGACGCGTCCGATGGTTTCGCGCGCCGAAGCGCGGCCGCCGCCCTGCCAATTACGGATACCGTATTTCGCCTCGTAGGTGAAGTCGGCGTGCGAAGGGCGAAACGATTGCGCCATCTCCGCGTACGCTTCCGGGCGCGCGTCTTTGTTGCGCACCATGATCGAGATCGGTGTGCCCAGCGTGCGCCCTTCGAAAACACCGGAGAGGATTTCGCAGCGATCCGCTTCGTCGCGTTGCGTCACGAGATTGCTCTGGCCGGGTCGCCGGCGATCCAGTTCCACCTGGATGTCCGCCTCGCTCAATGCGAGGCGCGGCGGGCAACCGTCGATCACTACGCCCACGCCTCCGCCGTGGGATTCGCCCCACGTCGTGATGCGGAAGAGTTGCCCGAAGCTGTTGCCCATTTCGATCACCACCGTAGCACAGGCGTCCCGCCTGTGCGGACTGGAGGACAGGCTTCCAGCCTGTCTCGGCAGGCGGGCATCTTGCCCGACGGATCACAGTCGACAGGCTGGAAGCCCATCGGCCGAGACAGGCAGGATGCCTATCCTCCGTAAACGCGCTACACCGCGGCGAGCGCGGTCCGCAGATCGTCCTTAAGATCTTCGAGATCTTCCACGCCCACCGACAGCCGCACGAGCGAGTCCGTGATGCCTAACGAAGCGCGCGTCTCCGGCGGAATTGAGCCATGGGTCATGAGCGCCGGATGATTCACCAGGCTCTCCACGCCGCCCAAACTTTCCGCGAGCGAGAAGAGATGCGTGTTCTCGAGGAAACGGCGGGTGCCCTCCAAATCCGTCTCCAGCACCATCGTGACCATGCCGCCGAAGCCGCGCATCTGCCGTTTCGCCAGCTCGTGTTGCGGATGCTCCGGTAATCCCGGATACATTAACTTCGCGATCTTCTTTTCGGTCGCGAGCCAACGCGCGATTTCGAGCGCGTTCTGCGAATGCCGCTCCATCCGCAGGGCGAGCGTCTTCAAGCCGCGCAGCGCGAGAAAGCTATCGAACGGCCCCGCGATCGCGCCCACCGCGTTCTGCAAAAACTGCATCTGATCGGCCAACTCCGTGTTCTCCCCCACCACCGCCACGCCGCCCACGATGTCGGAATGCCCATTCAGATATTTCGTGGCGGAATGAATGACCATGTCGAACCCGTGTTCGAGCGGCCGCTGCGCCCACGGGCTGGCGAAAGTGTTATCGGAAACACTGACGGCATTATGCGCCCGAGCGATCTTCGCGACCGCTGCGAGATCGATCAGCTTCAGCAGCGGATTGCTCGGCGTTTCCACCCAAACCATCCGCGTGTTCGGCTTCATCGCCTGCTCCACCGCGCTCGCCTCCGACATGTCGATGAAGGTGAAATCAAGATTCGCGGAACGACGGCGCACGCGTTCGAAAAGGCGAAACGTCCCGCCATAAAGATCGTCGCTCACGATCACGTGCGAGCCGCTGTCGAGGGTATCGAGCGCGGTCGCCATCGCGGCCAACCCGGAGGCAAACGCCCAGCCGCGCGTCCCGCTTTCCAGGTCCGCGACGCAGCGCTCGTACGCGCAGCGCGTCGGATTAATCGAGCGCGAATAATCGTAGCCCTTATGCCGCCCCGGACTTTCCTGCACGTAGGTAGAGGTCTGGTAAATCGGCGTCATGATCGCGCCGGTGCTCGGGTCGGGAGATTGGCCGGCGTGAATCGCGCGGGTGGCGAAGTCGTGTTTTTTCATAAGAGAAGAAGGTCCGAAGAATACACAGATTTTCGCAGATTGCCGGAATGGCGACTCCGTCCTCGCGAAAATGATTCGCCGCCGGTCTCTGGTTTCCGATAGACACAGCCTGTGCCCGAATCAGACGACAACCTCCACCTCCGAATCGGTCATGTTTTGTTCATCGACATCGTCGGTACTCGAAGCTCCTGATCGAGGAACAGAAGGAGCGACTGCACCAGCTGACCGAGATCGTGCTGGCGACGGCGCAGGTGCGCACTTCGATTGACGAGCAGCTCGTGAAACTGCCGACCGGCGACGGGA
>JBDSNB010000162.1:0-14731 GCA_039915555.1 Chthoniobacterales bacterium
GTTCGCCCAGGACCCAGCGGACGGCGTCGAGGACGTTGGATTTGCCGCAGCCATTCGGGCCAACGACGGCGGTCACGCCCTCACTGAAATTAAAGAGCGTTTTGTCGGCGAATGATTTGAACCCGAAGAGTTCGAGCGATTGGAGGTGCATGGAAAGAACGGCGTGTTGCCGGGCCACAATTTATTCGCAAACAATGGCGATGTGGCAAGAAGAATAACACCAGATAGCGGGTCGATCGGCCTGCCTGAACACAATATGGTGTATGTGGCGGCCAAGGGGGGCCTTCGATGCGAAGACATTGTGACGCCAACGCAACTTTTGGGCTGGGTCAGCGGTTGAATAAATACTTCAACCGCAGGTCTAAAAATTACAACAATGAAACAAACATCCCTGGCTCTTGTCTTAGCTGTTCTTGTCACGCCTCTCGCTTTCGCGAAGAAAAGGGAGCCCGCACAACAAGATGGCCGCGAAAATGTGGCCGTCTCGCGACCCGTGCAGCGGGCTGGAGGCCGGCCACAAGCGATGGCGCCACGGCGCAATTCCGAAATGAATGGCAACGCCGCGGCCGCGGCAGCGGCGCGTTCGTCTCGCCGCCAGGGCGCTGCGAGCTACGATTCCGATGTCCGCGTGGGGCGCGGGCAGCGGCCGGTGATCACACGAACCATGCAGCCAAATGCTCCAGTGGTGCGTTCGAATGAGGCGCGTGTTTTTACTCCGAACCAGCCTCGCTTCAATGGCGTCGAGGGAACTCGCCGCGGCGGGAATCGCAATGGCCTTGGCCGCAATCGAGGCGGAGGATTCGGTGGTCGGCGCGGTGACTTCGACGGCAGCGGGACCGCGGTCTATCAGGGCAACGCCGGCAACGAGAGCACACAATTCGAAGGTCGCCGTGGTGGGCGGCACCAACGGTTCCACGATCGGCACGAAGGCGATCCGAACTTCCGGCAAACCCATCGCCGGTGGCATCGGCAGCGTCAGGACCGCAGCTGGTGGACGAGCCGCTACAATCGCTTCGCGCTCTTCGGCGGCGGATATTACTACTTCAATTCCGGCTACTGGTATCCGGCTTATGGATATGACCCGTCCTACAGCACCTACACATACGATGCGCCGCTTTACGGCTACAACGGCCTCGAGCCGGGCCAGGTGATCGCCAGTGTGCAGGCGGAATTGCAACGCCTCGGCTACAACCCGGGCGGCGTGGATGGTTCGTTCGGACCGCGCACTCGCCGGGCGCTGATCGATTTTCAACAGGACAACGGTCTCCCCGTGACGGGCGAAATCGACGAAGAGACGCTTAATGCGCTCGGGCTCGAATAGGTCTGCCGGGATGTGGCTAAAACAAGATAGGAAAACGAAACAACGATGAAACGCATTCTCACATTAGCTGTCTGTCTGGGGCTGGTCTCCGTCATGGCGGTGGAAGCAAAGGACAAGGGCAAGGGGCGGAAAAACGAGCGAAAAGCCGCGCAGAAGTTTGAAAAGCAAGAGCGGAAGTTTGCGAAACAGGAACGCAAGAGCGTGAAGAGAGGCGCGAAGTTCGACCGTCGCGAAGTCCGCGGACGCGACTTTGAGCGGAATCAAGTACGGTCGGCGGTGAGCGCGGTCGTGTCTCCAAACGTGGGCATCGCGGTTGGCGACGGGAATCGACGCCTCAGTCGTGCAGTCGTGAGCCGGCGCGGTCCGGCCAACTATTCCTGGTCGTACGATGAAGCGCGGCGCTATTACACGCCGGGCGTGCGGCGCGATCGCAGCTATTACAGCAGCCGGTATGATCGCTTCGCGCTCTTCGCGGGTGGCTACTACTACTTCGACCGCGGCTACTGGTATCCGGCTTACGGCTACGATAATCGCTACTCGACCTACCGTTTCGACGAACCGATCTATGGCTACAATTCGCTCGAGCCGCAGGGGGTGATCGTGAACGTGCAACGCGAGTTGCGACGGGAAGGATATTATCGCGGTTCGATCGACGGAATGATCGGACCGATGACGCGGGAGGCGCTCGCACGTTATCAACGCGACCGCGGAATCTACGTCACACGTGCGATCGACGGCCCGACCTTGGCCGCGCTCGGCCTGACGTAAGCGAACGACAGACGAAAAGTGTGACCGCGCGAGGGAGAAATCTCTCGCGCGGTTTTTCGTTTCTTCGGATCGCGATTGCAGGACGGGATGGTTTGGGCGAATGCTGCGGCCATGGCATCTGCGCAGCTTGTCGCTCGCGATCTGCAACGATCGTTCCGCATCGGTTACCGCCGCATCGAAGTGCTGCGTGGAATTTCGCTCGACGTGCAGGAAGGCGAGACCGTCTTCCTCGTCGGCGCATCGGGCGCGGGGAAGACGACTTTGCTCTATACGCTCGCCGGTTTGGAGCGACCGGAAGCGGGGACGGTGGAGTTTGAGGGACAAAAGCTCTACGTAGGGAGCGCGAGCGCGCAGGCAAAACTGCGGAACGAGAAGATGGGCTTTGTTTTCCAAGGCTATTTCCTGCTCCCGGAGCTGACCGCGCTGGAGAATGTGACGCTGCCGGGAATGATCGGCGGCCGGCCGGATCGCGGGATCGCGGAAGCGAGTTTGCGGGATGTGGGCCTCGGCGACCGGCTGCAACATTTGCCCGCGGAACTCTCCGGGGGCGAGCAGCAGCGGGTGGCGATCGCGCGCGCGTTAACGAATGATCCGGATATCATCTTTGCCGATGAGCCGACGGGGAATCTGGATTCGAAAACCGGCGACACCATTATCGATCTGCTCTTGAACTTGGCGCGCGAGCGGAAGAAGACGCTACTCGTAGTGACGCATGACAGCCGGCTCGCGGCGCGCGGCGACCGCGAGTTGCGGATCGTGGATGGCATGCTGGGGTGAGCGACCGTCATTTACCCTTGAATTGGCTCGCGAACGGTTCGAACGTTTTTGCGTGCCTACGAAAACGAGTGACGGCGATACGATGGTGATCGATGAACCACAAACCCGCGGGGCGACGTCGAAGGACGCGGTCACGCCCGCGAACGAGTCGCGCACCGGTGCATCGAGCGCCGCTGCGAAGCCGATGACAATCTTCATCGACGGGAAGTTTTTGCCGGAGAGTGAAGCGAAGGTTTCGGTCTTCGATCACGGTTTGTTGTACGGCGATGGAATTTTTGAGGGGATTCGTTTTTACAACGGACGAGTTTTCCGTTTGGAGGAACACCACGATCGGTTGTGGGATTCGGCGCGCTCCATTTGTCTGGAGATCCCGATGTCGCGCGAAGCGATGACGGAGGCATTGCTGGAGACGATTCGGCAGAATGGGCTGAAGGATGGTTACATCCGGCAGATCGTGACGCGCGGGGTGGGAAATCTCGGATTGAATCCCGTCGGCTGTAAGCGTCCGACGGTGATTATCATCGCGGCGACGATCGCGCTCTATCCGGAGGAGATGTATCGCAATGGATTGACCATCGTGACGTGCCCGACGCGGCGCGCGGGCGCCGCGACGCTGAACCCGGCGGTGAAGTCGCTCAATTATCTGAACAACGTGATGGCGCGGATCGAGGCGAACCTCGCGGGTGCGGACGAAGCGCTGATGTTGAACGACGCGGGGAACGTGGCGGAATGCACCGCCGACAACGTCTTCATTATTAAGAAGGGCCAAATCTTTACGCCGCCGATCAGTGCGGGCGCGTTGCGCGGGATCACGCGCGCGGTCGTCTTCGAAATCGCTGACGAGCTGGGCATCAAGATCACCGAGACCGACATTTCGCGGCACGATGTTTTCGTGGCTGACGAATGTTTCCTGACGGGCACGGCGGCGGAGGTCATTCCGGTGATCAAAGCCGACGGGCGAATGATTGGAACCGGCAAGCCGGGCGAGTTAAGCGGGCGTATGATTAAGCGCTTCCGCGAACTGACGCGCGCCGAGGGCACACCGATCTACTCCTGAGCGTGCGGGCGAAGACGTCCCGGCGCAGAAGGTGCGCAAAAGCCGTTGAAATATTTCCGGCGCCAAGAGGTCTAATTTACTGAAATGTTGTGCGACGTTTGCAAATGCAATGATGCGACGGTTTTCCTGACGCAGATCCTGGAAGGGAAAATGCAGAAGGTGAACCTGTGCGATGCTTGTTCGAAGGAGAAGGGCGTGCAGGACCCGACCGGCTTTGCGCTGGCCGATTTGCTCTTGGGAATTGGCGCCGCGGAGGAGATCGAGAAGGGGACGCCGACCGAGAAATGCCCGGTGTGCGGCTTCACGCAGGCAGATTTTAAAAAAACCGGCCGGCTCGGGTGTAGTGCCTGCTATGTAACCTTCGCGGAAGGATTAGGCAGCCTCTTGAAAGCGATGCACAAAGGCACGGAGCACGTCGGCAAATTGCCGCAGCGGGCTCATCGGGAGATCGAGTTGAGCGATCGGATGCGGTCGTTGACGGAGGATTTGCAGAAAGCGGTCGCGGAAGAGAATTACGAATCTGCCGCCTCGCTGCGCGATCAGATCAAGCAACTGGAAACGCAACCCACGGAGTGACATGAATTTTTCCAATGTCATGGCGAGTGGCGGGGAGTGGTTGCGGGGCGATGGTCCGCATCATCAGATCGTGATCAGCAGCCGCGTCCGGCTGGCGCGGAATCTTCGGCACCATGCTTTCCCTGGCTGGGCGAAGAAGGCGGAGCGCACGCAGGTCATGGAGTTGATCAAGCCGCGCGTGGAAGAATTGCCGGAGATGCAGGATTCGTTTTCGGAAATGCTGCAGGATCTCTCTGCGCTCGAGAAGCAGGTGCTGGTGGAGCGCCATCTCATCAGCCGTGAACAGGCCGCGAAGAGTGCCGGCAGTGCGGTGATCATGAATCGCCGCCAGACGCTCAGCATCATGGTGAACGAAGAGGATCACCTGCGGATGCAATCGATTCGCTCCGGGCTGCAATTGAAGAACGCCTTCAAATTAGTCGACAAGGTGGACAGCACTTTGGAAGGCAAACTCGATTTCGCTTACGATGCGAAGCTTGGTTATCTCACCGCCTGCCCGACGAATGTCGGCACCGGGATGCGCGCTTCGGCGATGTTGCATCTGCCTGGCCTCGTCTTGAGTGACATGATCAATCAGGTCATTCAGGCGGTGAACAAGATCGGTCTCGCGGTGCGCGGTCTCTACGGCGAAGGCACGGAGGCGATGGGCAACCTCTTCCAGATTTCGAATCAAACGACGTTAGGCGAGAAGGAGGACGAGATCATCAGCCGTTTGAGCAAGGTGATCGAGACCATCATCGAAAAAGAACACGACGCGCGGCAAACCCTGATCCAGCGGAAGTCGAACACGCTCTGGGATCAGATCGGGCGCGCCTATGGCGTGCTCACTTTCGCACACGCCATGACTTCGAAAGAAGCGCTGAATTTGCTCTCGATCATCAAGCTCGGCGTGGACCTGGGCGCGTTCCCGGAAGATCGACGTTTGCCCATCGACGAACTGTTCATTGATACCCAGCCAGCCCATTTACAAAAGAGCTCGCAACAGAAGTTAAATGCGGAGGAACGCGACGAATTACGCGCGCAAATCATCCGCGACCGTTTGCGGGCTTTCCCTAAACCTGATATTAATAAAGTGGCCCGTGAGTCGGGGAACGGTGCGACTTCCGAGCCTCCAACTAATGAATAATTTTACACCTCGAGCTCAGCAGGTGCTGGCGCTCGCTCGCAAAGAAGCTGATCGCTTCAACCATAATTACGTCGGGACTGAGCATCTGTTGCTCGGCCTGATTAAACTGGGGCAAGGCGTGGCCGTGAACGTCCTCCAGAAGATGGGCATGGATCTCGAGACCGTGCGAATGGAAGTGGAAAAGCAGGTCGGCTCCGGGCCGGAGACCAAGATGGTCGGCAATATTCCTTACACGCCCCGCGTGAAGAAGGTGCTGGCCTTGGCGGGCAAGGAAGCGAAAGCGCTCAATCATTCTTACGTCGGCACCGAGCACATTCTCCTCGGTCTTCTGCGTGAAGGCGAAGGCGTGGCGGCGCGCGTTTTGAAGAGCCTCGAAGTCGATATCGAACGCACGCGGAATGAGATCTTGAAGGAACTCGATCCAAACTTCACGCCACCGGATTCAGAAGAAAATGGCGGGGAAGAACCCGCGGGCGGGAAGAAGGACGTCAAGACGCCCGCGCTTCGTGCTTTCGGACGTGATCTGACGGAACTGGCGAAGAAGAACGAACTCGATCCCGTGATCGGACGGCACAACGAAATCGAGCGGGTCATCCAAGTGCTCTGCCGCCGGACGAAGAACAATCCTGTTTTGCTCGGCGAAGCCGGCGTCGGCAAAACCGCGATCGCGGAAGGCCTGGCGCAGGAAATCGCGAGCGGCAACGTGCCCGAACTTTTGCGCGATAAGAAAGTCATCACGCTCGATCTCGCGCTCATGGTCGCGGGGACGAAATATCGCGGCCAGTTCGAAGAACGAATCAAAGCGGTGATGGATGAGATTCGCCGCTCGAAGAACGTCATTCTTTTCATCGACGAGCTCCACACGATCGTTGGTGCCGGTTCCGCGGAAGGCGCGATGGACGCGTCGAACATCATCAAACCATCGTTAAGCCGCGGCGAGTTGCAGTGCGTGGGCGCGACGACCTTGAACGAGTACCGCAAATACATCGAGAAAGACGCGGCGCTCGAACGGCGTTTCCAGACCGTAAAGGTCGAGGCGCCGACGGTGGATGAAGCGATTCAGATTCTCAAAGGCCTGCGTCCGAAATACGAAGCGCACCACAAAGCCAAGCTGACCGACGAAGCGCTCGAGCTGGCGGTGAAACTTTCCGACCGCTACATCTCCGGCCGTTTTCTGCCCGACAAGGCGATCGACGTGATGGACGAAGCTGGCGCCCGTGCGCGGATCAACGCCATGACGCGTCCGCCGGACGTAAAGGAAATCGAGAAAGAGATCGAAGAAATCCGGGTCGAGAAAGAAGGCGCAATCAAAGCGCAGGATTTCGAGAAGGCCGCGTCGTTACGCGACAAAGAGAAGCAAACGAAAGACCGGCTCGAAGCCATTCTCGCGCAATGGCGCGAAGAGCGGGAAGAGAAGGAAGTGCTCGTTAGCGCCGACGACATGATGAACATCATCTCGAAGATGACCGGCGTGCCGCTCCAGAAGATGGAGCAAAAGGAGACCGCCAAACTCCTCGCGATGGAAGGCGACATGCGGAAGCGCGTCATCGGCCAGGACGAAGCGGTCACCGCGATCAGCAAAGCGCTGCGCCGTTCGCGCGCGGATTTGAAAGACCCGCGTCGTCCGATTGGCTCGTTCGTTTTCCTCGGACCGACTGGTGTCGGCAAAACGTATCTCGCGCGCACCCTGGCCGAATTCATGTTCGGCGACGCGGACGCGCTCATTCAGATCGACATGTCGGAATACATGGAAAAGTTCACCGCTTCGCGGTTGATCGGTTCACCTCCGGGATATGTCGGCTACGAAGAAGGCGGTCAGCTTTCCGAAGCCGTGCGGCGCCGTCCTTACTCCGTGGTTCTCTTCGACGAAATCGAAAAAGCGCACCCGGATGTGATGCACTTGCTGCTTCAGATTTTGGAAGACGGCAAGGTGACCGATTCGCTCGGCCGCAAGGTCGATTTCCGGAACACGATCATCATCATGACGTCGAACGTCGGCGCGGATTTGATCAAGAAACAGACCCTGGGCTTCGGCTCACCGTCGGATTCCGGTAATCACGAGGAGATGCGGGGCAAAATCATGGAAGAGACGAAGCGCGTCTTTAAGCCGGAGTTCCTCAATCGCCTCGACGAGATCATCGTTTTCCACACCCTCACGCGGCCGGACTTGCTCCGGATCGTCGACTTGGAAGTGGAGAAAGTGAAAGCGCGCCTGCGGATCAAAGAAATCGAGATCACGCTCGACACCGCCGCGCACGAGTTTGTGATCGAGAAAGGTTACGATCCCACCTACGGCGCGCGTCCGATGCGCCGCGCGGTGGAACGTTATCTTGAGGATCCGCTCGCGGAAGAACTGCTCAAAGGCGCGGTCAAGGGCGGCGATATGGTCGAGGTCACAGTGACCGACGGCAAACTCGCCTTCCACGTTGCAGAGCCGCAGAACAGCGAAGCGGCGAGCGCGAGTTAGCGCTTCGCTGCTTTGTCCGGTTCGGATCCAAACAGGTAAATCTCTGAGATCGCGAGCGGTCTGTTGCCGCTGCTGTTATATCGGTCGAGCACGGTAATCTTAACGTCCTCCAGCGTTCCCTCGGAATTTTCGTTGAGGTTGATCAAATCTGCGTAGTAGAGCGGAAATCGAAGCGCGCGTTCATCGAATCGACGGTCGGGCAAAATGCGTTCAGTGGTTTCGGCTTTCGGGCCCTCCAGGTATCTCACTGTGTAGTCGATCTTGAGTCTCTTGATTCGGGCCGTCGCGTCGAATTGCTCCTGACTTCCCCACGCTCCGTTCAGAAGCACGAACGATCGAAGGTCTGCGCCTTTCCGCGGTTGGATCGCGATAGAGCAATCGTTGGCCTTGGTTTCCGGAGTGCTCAACCATGCCGTGGCCGGATTCCGGTCTAACGATGCACCGGGTGGCTTTTTCACCGTGCTCTCAAAAATTGCCAGGCGCGCGCTAGAAGTTTTCTTTTAGCAAGACCGAACTCGCGCGCTGCTGGAAAAGCGCTGGTAGGGGGTCGTAGGTGCAAAGGAGATCGGAAGCGCGGTTCAGATCGAGATCCTTGTAAGACCAGTGCAGCACTCCGGCATTGTTGGTTCGAGGCTTGGGCTTGATCTCCAGGATTTCGAATCGGTTCCGGTGCAGAAACCTTGCATCCATCACAATATCCATCCTCCCGACACGCCCATTCCCCCAGCTGCGCGCCGGTCGGAACGTATACAGGAAAGTCCGCGGGGTGAACTCCATCTTCGGATCGCGTTCCAAGCCAGTATCCACACCGAGACAACGGACCGTGTAGGTGACTCGAACTGACTTTTGCTCACCGCGTCCAAAATGAAGGGAGGCGACCAACCAGCGGCGCACGAGGCTTACGTCCTTCGCTTTTTTGGTTGGGTCTGACGGTGTTTGCGGTTCTTCGACGGTTCGCTGGACCGGCACTCGATCACGCCCGTCAAAAATACAAAAGTCCTGCAACCCGTCTTTCTGCCAATGCTCAACATTGTAGGTCGTGTTGTCACCGGGCGGCGGCATGAGATCGACTGGAAAGGCGACGATCACTTCGTCGTCCGGGCCGCTATTAATGAACTGGTAGTCCACTGAGACGGACGCGGTTTCGGCCTCCAGGCGGACATTGAGTGTTTCCTTCTCGATCCGAATCGCGCTTGCCTGGATCGGAACCAGATTACCCGTGCGCTGTATCTCCGACGCACTGAAGGCCCCCAGATTGGCCTCCGAAGGTAGAGCGAACAGGCAAAGCAGGATCGAGACTGCGGTTAACGCATGTATCCCTGTCATCGTAAGCCCGCAGTCTTTGTCAGATGTTGGTCGATCAGCGAGCAGAAAGTTTCAGCTTTGATCGTGCGGGTGGCCTCGCGCGTCGACGAGTTCACGCCCTCGGATGGGCGCTGTCGTAGGCCTGTTTGAGCCGCTCCACTGTGACGTGGGTGTAGATCTGTGTGGTCGACAGACTGGCGTGACCGAGGAGCGCCTGCACGCTGCGCAAGTCGGCGCCGGCATCGAGGAGATGCGTGGCGAAGCTGTGCCGTAGTTTGTGCGGACTGAGGGAAATCGGAATGCTGGTGTGGCGCAGGTAGCGTTTCAGAATTAGCCAGATGGAGCGGGGCGAGAGGCGGGTGCGTGTTTTGTTGATGAAAAGCGGGCCTCTCTGAACGTTGGCCGCGGCGCGATAGCGCGAGACGATTTCCAACGCGGGCGCGCCCACCGGACAGACGCGTTCCTTCCGCCCTTTGCCGAGGACGCGCACCGATTCCGTGTAGACGTCCACGTCGGCGACATTGAGTGAGGCGAGTTCGCTTAAGCGCAGTCCACTGCTGTAGAAAATCTCCATGATGGCGGCGTCGCGTAACGGCATCCAAGTAGGCGCGCCGCGATGTTTCGGGACGCGCAGTGGCGCGGAAAGCAATTCGTCGATTTGTCCGCGCGTGAGAACGAGCGGGAGTTTCTTTTCCGCTTTCGGCAGTTCCAATTCGCGCACGGGATCGCGCCGCACGCCTTTTCGCTCCACGAGAAAACGGTAGAAGCTGCGCAGGGCGGAGAATTGCAGGCGAATGTAAGCGCGCGCCTGCCGCTTCTTCATCGCGCGGAAGAGGTAATCGCGGAAATCATCCGCCGTGCATTTTTTCCAGGGTGGCGACTCGGCGCGGAAGGCGGCGAGCGCTTTGCGATAGGCGGTGACTGTGCGAGGCGAAGCGTTGCGCTCCACCTCGAGAAAACGCAAAAATTCCTCCGCCAGCGGATCGCGGGCAGGCGCGGTGCTTTTTACCTTATTCGGGTTTCTCAATCCAGACCCCGCTGGCCCGCCCGGTGCGCTGGCTCTTGTAAATCTGCGGGGGATTGGTCGAGACAAGCTCGTAACTCTTCAGGACGAACTCCGGCAGAATGCTGTTGCTCGCCGGCTCGTAAACTTTGTCGCCACTGAAGTCGCCGTAGAGCTTGTACTCGTAGTTGTTGTCGCTCCCGAGTTGGTTCGCCTCGCGGTCGGGCGCGAGTTTTTGCTTCTCGTTCATCATCACGAGTTGCGCGGTGCCCCAGGGCTGGCCGGGCCGGCGCACGTAGCCCCACACTTTGAACTGCGGTTTGTAATAGCGACGTCCGATCCAATAATTACCCGGCACTTCCGCGGCGATGCTGGCGGCCACGTTGGCCGCGGCGCGAGAATTTTGGATGCCGCCGGTGGTCGGGCCGGCGCAGGCGCCGAGGAAAATGGTGACGGCGACGAGCGGAAGCGGGAGCAGAAAGCGGAGCGCGTTTTTCATAGGCGGCATGGCTCTTCTATCGCAGAGCGCAGGCGGGCGCAAATCGGGCGGCCGGATGGCGTGTTCGCGGGCGCGATTTGGCGAAAGGACGTTTTGCATCCGCCGCGCCGATCTTCTATGGTTCGGGCCGTGTTCGAACTCGAAGTCTATGCCGCGGGCGTGCGCGATTTGAACAAGATCCTCGAGCTGGATCACGAGCTGGAAACGCTCCCCGGTTTGCGTTATAAGGTCGATCGTGACCACGACCTCGTTTATCTCGAACTCGACGAGGCGACCGTGACTTTACGTGAGATTCGCGCGGCCTTTCGCAAGCTGGATTTGGAGCCGCGGTTTGTAGGTGCCATCCCGAGTGAGCTGCGGCCGAGAATCAAGACGCAGGTTTTGAGTCCGTAGCGCTTGCGTTTGGAGCGCGCCGTCGCCCCAAACTTGCTTATGTTAGGACCCGTCACCCATGACGCCCTCCTTCACGCTCAACCTCCTGCGGGTCCTTTTCGTGGTCTTCTGCGCCACGATCGGCGCCACCGTGACGGTCGAGATTATGAACCGTGTTCTGCCAGGCATCCTCTTCGGCATGCTTTTCGGTCTCGTGGTGGTGCTGATCGACCGGATGTTGAAAGGGCTGTCGCTCCGCGCATTTTCCTCCGCCACGCTCGGGCTCTTGCTCGGTCTGTTTTTTACCAATCTGCTCATCGCTTCCGACATCCTGCATTTCCAATCGGAGGCGACCGCGTGGGTGGCGCGTCTAGTGGCCTACGCCACCTTTGGCTATCTCGGCATGATGCTGGCGATGCGGAGTAATCGCGACGAATTTTCGCTCATCATTCCGTATGTCCGTTTCGCGCGCGAAACGACGCAGCACGAGCCGCTCGTGATCGACACCAACGTGATCATCGATGGCCAGATCGCAGATTTATGCGCGACCGGTTTTTTGAGCCGATCGCTGATCGTGCCGCGTTTTGTCCTCGGTGAATTGCAGACGCTGGCCGATTCGCGTGATCCCATGAAGCGCGAACGCGGCCGGCGCGGGCTCGATATTTTGAATCAATTGCAAAGCTCACGGGAACTGGAGCTGACGATCCACGACACGACCGACGACGCGAATCTGCCGACCGACGCGCGCCTCGTGCGAGTGGCGAGACTGCTCCAGGCGCGTCTTCTCACGAATGATGTGGCCCTCGGCCAGGTGGCGCGTTTGCAACTGGTGCCGACGCTCAACCTTAACGATCTCGCGCGCGCCTTGCGGCCAGTGGTGGCGGCCGGCGACGAACTCTCGCTGGCCTTGTTGAAAGAAGGACGCGACGCACATCAGGCGGTCGGCTATTTGGCGGACGGGACGATGATCGTGGTCAATCAGGCGCGCGCCCATCTCGGCACCACGGTCACCGTGGTGGTTTCGAGCGCGCTACAAACCGGAGCGGGGCGGCTGATTTTTGCGGAGTTGAAGGGGAACACCGCCGCGGGGCGCGCTGCGAGCTCGACGGAGCCGGCGTGAGATCATCCTGGCGGAAAACGCTGAAGTATATCCTGCCATTCGGAGCCGTGGAGATGGCGCGGAATTGTCGCGCGTTGTGTGCTCACAGACGCGCCGTGACGTGGAGCGATTGCTACGCTTCCCGATCCGGTGGGACGCGAATTGGCGCGCTGGAAGCGGCCGAACGGTTTGGATATCGCTCGCGTCGCGACCCCGATTGGCTTGCTCGGGATTATCTACGAGAGCCGGCCTAACGCGACCGCCGATGCGGAGCGCTTTGCGTAAAATCCGGCAACGCTGCCATCTTGGGTGGCGGCTCGGAATCGGTCCATTCGTGCGTCGCCATTCACGACGCTCTGATCGCAGGCCTGCGCGCGGCGAGTCTTCCCGAAGCCGCTCTGCAAATCGTTCCCACAACCGACCGCGCCGCGGTTGGTGCGATTCTGAGTGGCTTCGCCGGCGCGATCGATTTGAGCGTGCCGCGCGGCGGCAAGAGTCTGGTCGCGCGCGTGCAGGCGGAAGCGCGCGTCCCGGTGCTCGCGCATCTCGAAGGAAACTGCCACACCTACGTCCACGCGCAGGCCAGCCTCGCGAAGGCGCGGGCGCTGGTTTTGAATGGCAAGATGCGGCGCACAGGTATCTGCGGGGCGACGGAAACATTGCTCATCGATCGCTGCGTTCTCGCCTCGCATCTAAGGCCGATCCTCGATGATCTGGCGCAAGCCGGTTGCGAAATCCGCGGCAACGAGCAGGTGTGCGCCGCGTATCCATCTGCGCGGCCGGCGACGGAGGAAGATTGGAGCACCGAATATCTCGACGCCGTCATTTCGGTGCGCATGGTGGAGGGCGTGGAAGCAGCCATCCGTCACATCGCGCGCTACGGTTCGCAGCACACCGAGTGCATCGTGACGGAGGACATGGCCGCCGCGGAGCGGTTTCTCGCTGCGCTCGATTCCGCGATCGTTTTGCATAATGCCTCGACCCAATTTGCCGATGGCGGCGAGTTCGGAATGGGCGCGGAGATTGGGATCGGCACAGGGAAACTCCACGCGCGCGGACCGGTCGGCGTGGAGCAACTCACGACATTTAAGTACGTGGTGCGTGGCAACGGGCAGATTCGCACCTAGAGTCGTTCTCTTTTGCGCATGAGCTCACCATGGATCGTTCATAAATTCGGCGGCACCAGCCTGGCTGACGCCGAACGCTTCCGGCGGGTTGCGGGCATCTTGCGAACCGAGACAGGTGAGCGAAAAGCGGTCGTCGTTTCCGCCATGGGGAAGGTGACCGACGCGCTGATCGAGTTGATCGATCTGGCGCGTGCGCGTGATGAAAAATACCTCGCACGACTGGACGATTTGAAGGTGCGCCATGTGGAAGCCATGGAGGCGCTGCTTCCGCCCGGTCGTCAGCAAACCTTCCGCGCTGTCCTCGATTCGGACTTCAAGGACATCGGCGAGCTGCTGCGTGGTGTTTACCTCAGCCGCACGTGCTCCGACCGCACGCTCGATCTAATCGCCGGGCACGGCGAACTCTGGTCCGCTCAGCTCCTGAATTCCTTCCTCGGCGCAGAGGAGATTTCCTCCAGCTATCTCGACGCCCGCAGTGTGTTGACCGTGGAACCAGGAGAAAACAGTGTGGCTGTGGATTGGCCTCGCTCGGAAGCGCGGGCCGCAGAATGGCTCGCCGGCCTAACGACCAAGTGGGCGGTCATCACCGGCTTCGTCGCGGCGACCGCGGATGGCATTCCCGCCACGTTGAAACGCAACGGCAGCGATTTCTCCGCCTCGATTTTTGGCAAACTGCTCGACGCGCAGGCCATCATCATCTGGACCGATGTGGATGGCGTGTTGAGCGCCGATCCGCGGCTCGTGCCGGATGCGGTCGTGCTCGAGGATGTTTCCTACGCGGAAGCCACGGAGCTGGCTTACTTCGGCGCCAAGGTGGTGCATCCGAGCACGATGGCGCCGGCGATCGAGAACAGGATTCCCATTTGGATTCGCAACACGTTTAACCCGGCGCAGCCGGGGACGAAAATTCATGAGCGCTCCGCATCCGGTCATCCGGTGAAGGGATTCGCGATGGTCGATGGGATGGCGCTCGTCAATGTGGAAGGCACCGGAATGATCGGAGTGCCCGGTGTGGCCAACCGTCTCTTCGGGGCGCTACGCGAAGTGAATGTTTCGGTGGTCATGATTTCGCAGGCCAGCTCGGAGCACTCCATTTGTTTCGCAATTCCCGAAGCACAAACGGAGCTCGCGCGCGCCACGCTGGAACGCGCGTTTTTCGCCGAGCTGCATCACAGCCAGATCCAGATGATCGACGTGACGCCGCAGTGCAGCATCCTCGCGGCAGTGGGCGACA
>JBDSNB010000071.1:0-15975 GCA_039915555.1 Chthoniobacterales bacterium
CCGACTTCCAGAAGGAAATCGCCGCCGCGACCGCCAACGCCATCGACGAATACGAAATTGCGTCGGGATGAATCTGCCAGCGCACGCAAACGTTCGTCGCAAAACGTGCGGTGCCGCGAAACGCATCCGCGATTGGTCGACGTGAGGTGGGTTGGTAAGTGGACATTGCGACCGGAGAACCGGCGTTGGCGCGAAGGCTATCCGTCCACCCGTTCGCTTCCAAGGCGCTTCTCGCACGGCGCGGTCGCCGCCTCGCTCCGTCGGGACCTTCCGCGCAAAACGCGCCGCGGTGACAGCGCAAACCTCTTGCTCGCCTCCCGGTCGTTTCTACGTTAAAATCAAGATGGCAAGCGGCCTCAACTTCCTATGAACTCCAACGGCATCTCTCTCGACAACGTGGCCGTCGCCGCGCTTCCGAAACACCTTCTGCAATTCGCGGTCGACCAACGCTTCGACGTTTACACGCCGGTCGATCACGCGGTCTGGCGTTTCATTATGCGGCAGAATGCGTTTTTCCTGAAGGAATACGCACACAAAGTTTACTTTCAGGGCCTGCTCGAAACTGGCATTTCCTTCGAGCGCATCCCGCGCATCAGCGAGATGAACGACATTCTCGGCAAGATCGGATGGGGCGCGGTCGCGGTGGATGGATTCATTCCGCCGGCGGCGTTCATGGAATTCCAGGCCTACAAGGTCCTCGTGATCGCGTGCGACATGCGCCAGATCCATCACATCGAATACACGCCCGCGCCCGACATCGTGCACGAGGCCGCGGGCCACGCGCCGATCATCGTCGATCGCGAGTATTCCGACTACCTCCAGCGCTTCGGCGAAGTGGGCGCGAAAGCGATGCAATCGAAGAAAGATTTCGAACTTTACGAAGCGATCCGCGCGCTCTCGATTCTAAAGGAGTTGCCGAATTCCGATCCCGCGAAAGTGGCCGAAGCCACGAAACTCGTGGAAGAGCGCCAGACAAATCTCGGCGAACCGTCGGAGATGGCGCTGCTCTCACGTCTGCATTGGTGGACGGTCGAGTATGGACTCATCGGCACGCTCGACGAACCGAAAATCTACGGCGCCGGTCTCCTCTCCTCCATCGGCGAAAGCGTCTCCTGCCTCGAGCCGCACGTGAAGAAGCTGGAATATTCGATCGCCGCGGCGGAGACCGCGTTCGATATCACGACGAAACAGCCGCAGCTCTTCGTCTGCCGCGATTTCGCGCACCTCACTGAAGTGCTGGAAGAATTCGCGAACCGAATGGCGTTCCGCGTTGGCGGGTTGGAAGGCGTGCGCAGAGCGATCGCCTGCCAGAACACGACGACCTGCCAGTATTCATCCGGCCTCCAGGTAAGCGGAGCGTTTACCGAAGTGCTGACCGACGACCACAACAACGCCATCTATATCCGCACCACCGGCCCGACCGCGCTCGCCTTTGCCGAAAAACAACTTCCCGGACACGGCCGCGACTACCACGCGGAAGGTTTCGGTTCGCCCATCGGAAAGTGGAAAGAAACCGAGATCGCGGAGGGCAAGGCCGCCAGCCTGGAATTCGAAAGCGGTGTCACAGTCGCAGGCAAAGTAACGAAGATGCTCCGACACGACGGCGAGCTGCTGATGATCTCGTTCGAAAATTGCACAGTGAAACACGGCGACCGCACCCTCTTCGAGCCGGCGTGGGGCACGTTCGACATGGCCGTTGGCGAAAGCATCACCTCCGTCTTTAACGGCGCTGCCGACAAAGATTCCTACAACCAAGTCGCGCTCGTCCCTAAAGACCGCACGATCAAAGTCCCGTCGGACGCGGAACGCCGCAAACTGGAGAGCCTCTACCAGCAAGTGCGCGACATCCGCGAACGCAAAGTCGGCTACGAACGTCTCGGCGAAATTTGGGAAACCCAACAAGCCGAGCACGCCGACGATTGGCTGCTCTCGATGGAGATCTTCGAAATCCTCGACGACACCGGCGAGCAAAACGCGCTCAAGCAAAAGCTCGTCACCTTCCTGAACGGGAAAAAATCAGCCGACAAAGAAAAAGCCACGCTCATCGAGTGGGGCTTCCGGTTGGTCACGTATCACAAAACAGATCTCCAAACTTCGGCCCGCCTGTGACAGTTCATGTCTGGAATCCCGCACTGACGTGCCGACCGTTCGTCGTGTCGGCGAGTGAACAACTCCTACCCCACGGGCATCTGCCGGTCGACGAACCAGTCGTATGAACCGAATCTCCCTGGTGGTCGCCGTGCTTGTGATTGCCTCGCCGTTCGCTCCGGCCGCGGAGCGGTCGAGCTCACCTCCAGTCGCCTACTACGCCAACGATCGCTCCGACCTTTCGCCCAATGAAGCGCAAGCGCTGACCGCTTACCTCCGTCAGCATAACGTCGTCACGACTGGTAAGAGCCAGCGATTCACACCGCCGAGAGTCAGCGTGCGCACCTACCCGCGCACATCCCCGGGCGGAACCCTGCTACCAAACGGCGTGGTCCGTTCCGTCGCCATCGTCACGCCAGAGGGGCGCGTGAACCAAGCCCACGATGCTAAACTCACCGCCCGATTACCTCGCCCACAGCGTGCTTGGCGTGCTGGGGGCGTGGCGTTGCAAGCCCGCGCTTCTTAATGGCGCGCCCGTGACGGCCGTCATGATCTACGACTTGACCGTACGGCGCGGCGCGGATCCGCGGAACGATACGGGGCTTGGTCATCTTCCGAGGCAAGACCGATAGGGTATCAGATTGGGGATCAAGCTGGGAATCTTGACGGAATCAGGCGTTCCCTCGATCCCAAACTCTGTTTGGGAATGCCGCTGTCTTTGAAACTCCGTACGAGGAGCGGGAAGCCGGCCTCGGGAGCGATTCACGGAGGCGACTCGATCCGGGTTCAGGCAGATCGAACGCAGTCCGTTCACCTGGAGATGCATCCGCAGTCAGGATCAGGCGCTTCTTGGTAAAGACATTCCCTACGGAACTGTCTACGCGTCGATCGATGACCAAATCTTCGTTCTCGCTCTTATGCGTCTCAAACGGGAACCAGATTACTGGCTCGGGCGATTAGGAGATTCGCCGACATTGTGATGTGAGGGGCTAGCCGGTATTCTTTAACCCGCTGGAAATTCCGTTGATCGTGAGCTCGATCGCAACGCGGGCGTGGTCGGCGGCAGCGCGCTTGAGTTTGCCGCTCCGGAGTCGGCGCAGGAGATCGACCTGAAGATAATTCAGCGGATCGATATACGGATTGCGCAGCTCGACGGAGTTGAGCAGGACTGGCTCACGGCCGAGGAGATGTTTCTTCCCGGTGATGGCGAGGATGGCTTTCTCGGTGCGGGTGAATTCTTCCAGCAGGAGACGGAGGATGCGGTCCCGGATCGTTTTGTTCTCGACGAGCGAGGAATAGACGCGCGCAATTCCGATGTCGGCTTTGCGCATGGTGAGCTCGGCGTTATCGATCAACGTCTGGAAAAATGGCCAGGAAACATGCATCTCGCGGAGGAGACGTTTCCCTTTCGGTCCTTCGGCGAGCAACGTTTCGAGCGCCGTGCCGAGGCCGTACCAACCGGGGAAGTTGAACCGGCTTTGCATCCAGGAAAAAACCCACGGGATGGCCCGCAGATCGGCCACCGTCTGCGTCTTTTTTCGATAACTTGGCCGCGAACCGAAACGCAGATCGCCAATGAGATCAATCGGCGTCGCCTGCCGCCAGAACTCGAGAAACTGCGGGTCGCTGACCACGCCCTGGTAGGCAGCCACACTCGTTAGGCTCATGCGCGCCATCGCGTCGGCCCAACTCGACGGCACGTCGCTCGGCCGCTGGGCCGCGTGGCTGCCGAGCAACACGCCGTAGGTCATTTGCTCGAGGACGCGATGGGCGAGATCGGGATCGTGGTAACGCGTCGACAACACCTCGCCCTGTTCGGTGACTCGAATGCTGCCGCCGCGCAGGCCGACTGGCTGGGCGAGGATCGCTTTCGCAGCCGGGCCGCCGCCCCGCGCGATGCTGCCGCCGCGACCGTGGAAGAGCGTGATTCGCAATTTTTTTGCGAGGGCGACCGCCGCGATCTCTTCCTGCGCGCGGTAGAGAGCCCAGTTAGCCGCGAGATAGCCGCAGTCCTTATTGCTGTCGGAATAACCGAGCATCACATGTTGATGATGGCCCTGCTTTTTCAGGAGCACGGCGTAAACGGATTGCTCCACTAACTGCGCGAGAATGCTAGGAGCGCGGTTGAGATCGTCGAGCGTCTCGAAGAGCGGAGCGATCGGCATGGTCGCGCCCGCCAGCCGCATCAGGAGCTGCACTTCGAGCAAGTCCGACGCTTCGGTCGTCATGCTCACGATGTAAATGCCCAGCGCTTCGGGCCCGAATTTTCTCGCGGTCAACGCGGCGAGACGCAGCGGCTCCAGGACGTGGCGCGTCGCTGGCGAAAACTCCACCAGCGCCATCAAGGCCAGGGGACGCGCCGCGACGATCGCGCTCGCAAGCAGGTTGCGCTTCTCCGCCTCGTCCAGTTTCGGATAATCGGACCGTCCGCTAATTTCAGCGATCGCGCTCTCGTGCGCGGCGGAGTGTTGCCGCAAATCGAGCCGCGCCACGTGCAATCCGAAAGCGTCGACGCGCTGGATTGTCGTCTGCAGTTCACCCTCGGCCAGCATCGCGCCGCGGCCAGACTCGAGGCCCTGGCGGATAACCTCCAACATCTCGCGCACGGCGCCGACCCGGAGAAAAGCGGCGCCGTCGATCGCTTCGCTGGCGAGGCTCTTCTCATTGCCGATTTCGTCGAGACCGCGCGCCAACTGTCCGCGCAGAACACTGAGCAGGAGCCGATAAGGTTCATGCGGATAGCGTTCGCTCATTTGCCGCACCTGTTTCGAGAAATTCCTGTTCTCTTTCACGAACCGGCGCACTTCCGGCGTGATCAACGCGCGTTTGTCCGAGACGCTGATCGACCACGAAAGCTCGCGCGCCTGCTGCTGAAGTTTGCGCAACGCGAGTTCGCGGTGCAGCAAGAGAACCTCGGCCGTGACGGCGGATGTGACGTTGGGATTGCCATCCCGATCGCCACCGATCCACGACCCGAACGTGAGCCAGCGCGCCGGTGGCCGCACTTTGGGATAATAATGCTGCAACGCTCGCAGCATGTCGTTCTGCAAACGCGGCAGCGTCTCGAACAGTGTCGTGTCGAAATACCAAAGGCCGGTGCGCGCTTCGTCGGTCACCTCCGGTCGCGCCACCCGGCTGCGATCAGTCAGCCAGAGCGAAACAATTTCGCGTTCCACCTGCGAGGGGTCTGGCGCCGCACCCTGCATTTCCGGCGAATGGCGCTGGCGCAGAATCTCTGCCATGCGCCGCAACTTCGTCAGCAGTGTGCGGCGTTTCGACTCCGTCGGGTGCGCAGTAAAGACCAACTCGATCTCCAACTGTGCGACGAGCGACTGCATCTGCCGCGTGGAAACGCCCTTGTCCTTGAGTTCCTTGATCGCCGCTTCGATTGACTCGCGCACCGGTTCGCCGGCCGGCCGGCCGTCGTTCTCAGCGAGCACGGCCCGACGTTGGCGGAGCAGGGTCACGCGAAAATTTTCCTCGGCCAGATTCACGAGTTCGAAATAAAGCGTGAATGCCATCGCCTGGTGGATCGCCTCCTCCGGGGTGAGGCGCGCGACCGTGCTGGCGAGTTGAGACGCGGCGCGGCGATCACCCTTGCGGCTCGCCTTCGCAAGGGTGCGCAATTTTTCCACCGTCTCAAAAGTCGCCCGGCCTTCGAGTCGCGAAATGACTCGACCGAGCGCGTCACCCAGGAAACGAATCTCCGAGCGAAGCGGCGCCAGATTTTTTAGCGCGGAGGAGTGTGGACGAGGCATGCGACAGGAAGCTAGTGCAACGACCGACACAATGCGCTTCCGACGCCGAGACGAAAACGAAAATGCGACGCGCTCATCTTCGGACGGTGCTCGCTCTCCGAAACAGAACTTGCGACGCCCGCAGGTTCCGCAATTCATAAAGGTGTGAAACCAGTGCGCGTGGTGGTGAACGACGAGATGCAGGAGGGCTACGTCTACGTCCGGACGAAACCGATGGGACGCGATTTCCCCGCGGACTTCAAACCGGAACTGACGCCGAAAGAGATGCTGGAGCTCGGCGTTTTCGGCGGACGCTACCTGACGGATTGCCGGAAGGAATTTCCCGCGAGTTGGTTTCAGAAGGCAAAGCTTTGCCCAGAGCGACAGGAGGCGTCGCTCAATTTTTTCGGCGTAAATGCTTCGCAACCGCTCGCGGTTTGGCGCGAGAAGGGCTGGATCTTCGAGGAAGATCCACGCGGATGGTTCCAGTGGTACTGCCGATATTATTCCGGCCGGCGCTGCGAGGACGATATGCGCCAGATCAAAAGATGGCGCGCGGTCCGGCGCCACATTGCGCAGCTCAAGAAAAACTGTGCGCGGCGCGACTTGGATTGCCGTCCTCGGCAACGCCAGGCGTTGCTGCATTGGGCTTACGATTCGAGAAAAATCTGAGCGGAAAAAGCTCGCACGAAGTTCACAAAGGTCGCGGAGGACGAAAGACAGGGAAAATCGAGCCTTGGTGCCCTTCGTGACCTTTGTGCGAGGTCTTTCAAGTCACTCCCAAATGCTCAGCCGCTGCAACTCGGCGGTAACCTTGCCGGGCCAATCCTTGTTGGCCGCCGGACTCGCGGGACTAGGATGCAAAATACGGCCGATCTTTGGCGCGCCAGTTATCAGACTCTCCTGTGCGCGCTCGGTGGCGAATTGACCAATGCCGATAATCCATTCGGGGGCGAGTGCGGCGATGACGGCGCGCAAGTGCTCATCGCATGCGCGGAAAAGCACGGTTCTCTCTTCCGCGGGAAGTTTATCCGGCGTGCGGTTCGCGCCGCTCGTTTCCATAAAGACGAGCGGGCAGTAGTTCAGGACAAAATGCTCCTCGAAAAACTTCTCCGCAGCTCCGAAGCGTTCCGCGAAGAGTCCCCAAAGCCGCCGACCGCTAATCTCGCTCCGCGCGCAATCGAACCCGCTGATCAATCGTTTCGGATGCTCGCGCGCCGGCTTTCCAATGGGAGCGCGGAGGCCGAGCCAGTCGCGCACGGACGCGACCTCACCAAATGGAACTCCAGTCTGCGCCATCCCGAATGGCCCCGGGTTCATGCCGAGAAAGAGGGCACGCTTCTGCGTTCCCGCATAGCGGCGCACGTACATCTCATGGGCGCGCCAGGCGTAATCGAGCGGATTATAGGTGAACGCGACCGGAGCGGCATGCCGCAGCGCGTTCGTCGCATCGCGCAACGCCGCCGCAGCTTGCAAGACGTGCGCGCTTCTATTTGCTGGCATCCGCGGAATGTAGCAGCGCCTTGCGTTTCGCCAGCGGATGAAGAGGTTTTGTCATGTGTCGGAATATCAAGACCCTGCATAATTTCGCGCCGCCCGCGACCGAGGACGAGATTCGCGCTTCCGCTTTGCAGTTCGTGCGCAAGCTGAGCGGATTCACCAAGCCTTCGCACGCGAACGAAGAGGCGTTTGAGCGCGCGGTCGAGAACGTAGCCGTCACGGCGCGCGCGTTACTCGCGTCGCTTGTGACGAACGCGCCGCCCCGCGATCGCGAGGTGGAAGCCGCCAAGGCGCGCGCCCGTTCGGCGGAGCGGTACGGCACGGCGGCGGCCTAGTCGGAATTCGCTTTTCGCAAAGTGAAACGGTTATTCGCCGTTTCCCAAAGCCGCAGCCGTTCCAAGCGATTCCACAGGAGCGGATTCATTTTCCCCCACAGCGTTTGGACGATGTTCTCGCCGGTGGACGGGCGGTTCTTGAATTCATCCGTCTCGAGATCGAGATGGCGATTATCCCAGTCCGATACCGACTCGCGCAACGCGCTTCGAAACTCCGTGAAGTCGCACATCGTTCCGCTCCGTTCATCGAAAGCGCCACCGATCGTCGCCTCGCTGACATAAAGATGCCCGTGCCCGCGCGGATTGTTGCATTTCCCGTACATCTCGGTGTTTTGCTCAGGCGTATACTCGTAACTCTGTAAACGATGCACTGCGCTGAACGGCATTTGCATCCCGAGCAGATGGACACCCGAAGCATGATACTCCGCAAAAAAATCCGCCCGTTCGTGGAGACGCACCCGCGCCAGTGAAAGTGAGGCGCTGGCGCGCTCGAAGATGTATTGCGCGATGACTTCCGTCGTCATCGGTCGCTCTGCCAGGCCGGAAACCTCAGCATTAAGATGTCGATGATCAAGCTCAGCGAGCAGTGCGTCTATGCATGCCTGCATGTCCGCATTCGGCACATCTGCTTCTGCGCCGGCCAATGTCAGCCGCACGCGATAGTCGTGGCCATGTCCGTGGGGTGACGCGGCCGTGCCAAAGAGCTGGGCGTTTTCCTGCTCCGACAAATGAGGCGACATCGTTTGCCGCGCAGCGGAAAAACGGAACTCGTGATTCGCGTCCACCTTTCCGTCCGCGTAGGCGGTCGCGCTGCGTTGCGGCGTTTCTTCCAGATGCACCGCGCTCAATTCTGCGCCCGAGCCGCGGAAGAGCGGCGCCACATCACGCACCAGCTGTCGCGCCACATTCTCCGCGGTCGGGACCACGCCCGCAAAGTCCGCATTGTCTTCGTTCAAGAATCTGTGGTCGTAACGGTCGTCGATCACCGCTCCCGCGCGTTTTTTGATCTCGCTGATGTTCATCAGCATGCCGGTCGCCGGATCGGTCGCGCCGGTGAAAACAAACCAGGCGACATAATTTCGACCCGCCCCATGCCGCGCGTTCGTCTCCGCGCCGAACGCGCGCGCGTTCCGCTCCGCGGTCCAATCGGAAGCGACGAGGCGTCGCGAAGCGGAAAACTCGAGACGTTTGCTGACGGTCAAAAGCATGACGCCAGCGCAGCTACTTAAGCAGCGAGAGGAATTCGGACCGCGTGCGCGCGTCTTCTTTGAACGAGCCGAGCAGACACGACGTCGTCATGACGGAGTTCTGCTTCTCTACCCCGCGCATCATCATGCACAGATGTTTCGCTTCGATCACGACCGCGACGCCGTCCGGATGCAACGTCTCCATGATCGCGTCCGCCACCTGCGTCGTCAGTTGTTCCTGGATTTGCAGCCGGCGCGCGAAGACATCAACAATCCGCGCCACCTTCGAGAGCCCAATCACCTTCCCGTTCGGGATATAGGCAACGTGCGCCTTGCCGATAAACGGCAGCAGATGATGCTCGCACATCGAGTAGAGCTCGATGTCTTTCACGAGCACGATCTCGCTCGCGTCCGAATCGAAGATCGCCTCGTTCACAATCTCCTCCACGCTTTGCCGGTAGCCTTGGGTGATGAATTCAAACGCCCGCGCAGCACGTCCAGGCGTTTTGAGCAGGCCTTGCCGCTGCGGATCTTCGCCAATCGCTTCCAGGATTTCGTGGAAAGCGCCCGTCATTGTTTCCAGATGCGAGCCGTCGAGGCGGTTCGCCTGGCGTGTCAGTCGTTCGCTGATTTCGAGATCGGAATTGCCGTCACGCATGGGCAAAAACTAGCGCCGTTGCGTGAGGACACAAGGAGCGGCGGTTTGCAAAGCGCCCCTCCGTGGCTAATCCAGCGCGTAGGCTTCCACCAATGCAACGCCGGTCGACATCCCGGCGCCGCGTACGATCGCGGTGTGCGGCCCAGGCGGGAGCGTGGCGACAATCGCCGCTTCCGCATCATTCGAAGGCGGCACCATCGTGGCGATGATCTCCGCTTGCTGATTGCTCCGCCAGTTGTCGTTGGAGGCGAGCAACGCGCCATTGGCGTTGCGCAGTTCCAGATTCGGATCTGCCAGCGCGCCTGCCACTGGCAGCGACGGGCCAATCGCGCGCACGATCACGCGGCGCGGCGCCGTGCCAGTCAAAATCAAACCACCGATGAGCACGTTGTCGCCTGTTTCCACGCTGCCGCGCGTGGAAATATTTGCCAGCGTCGCTTCGGATCCAGCCTCGAGATCGTACACCTCAACGAGCGCGACTCCGGTAGAAGCGTTCGCGCCCCGTACGACTGCGGTATAGTTGCCGGGCGCCACACGAAGCAAGATGGCGGACTCAGAATCCTGCGAGGGCCGAACACCGGAATCGATAATTTCCTGTCGGTTTGCGGCATCCTGCCAGTTGTCGTTCGTCGCGAGAAGCCTCCCGGTGCCATCATAGAGTTCGAGGACAGGATCGACGAGCGCGCCCGACACTGGCACGGAGGGGCCCGGCGCGCGGACAAGGATTCTCTTCGATCCCAAGCCGGTGACAATAAAACCACCGATGAGCACGTTATCGCCCGATCCCACACGAAGCCGGGTGGAGATGTTCGCGAAGGTCGCTTTGCGATCGACGGTAAAAACATCTTGCCCACTGGTGGCCGCGAAATTCTGCGCGACTCCACCGCCGGGGAGGTAAATCCTGTCACCGATGACCGCAGTCCAGATACCGTGCCGGGGGCCCGGCATCGGTGCGAGACTGCGCCAGGTATTCGTGCTCGGGTTATAGGCTTCCACCTCTCCATGCAGCTCTGGAATCTCGCCGCCGAAGACCCAGAGTTCCCCATTCACCCCCGCGACTCCGATCCCGGACCGACCGGTCGGCATGGGCGCGCGCGTCGTCCAACTATTCGTGAGCGGACTGTAAGCCTCGAGGGCGGTCGGAGCGCCGGCCCCGCCACGGCCGCCGACGACGTAGAAGATGCCATTGACGAACGCGCCGCCGGTGTGGTTCCGCGCCACCGTCATGGGAGCGAGATTCGTCCAGGTGTTGGTGGCGGGATCGTAGACTTCGAGGGCGGTGAGATCCGCGGCACCGTGTACGCCACCCGCCACGTAGATTTTTTCATTGAAGACGCCCACCGCAGCGGTGCGACCGTGTTGGAAAAGGGAAGGCGCCACCTCCGCCCAAGTGTTCGTGGCCTCCTGATAAACCAGCACCTGCGTTCCCACGGCCCCGAAGCTGTAGAGGCGGCCCGCCGCCACAGCGGCAGAGTTATGGTTCACCGCAGTTGGCAACGGCTGGATCGCGCTCCAGGTATTGGTCACCGGGTTATAAACTTCGGCCACTTCAGTGGAGACAATGTTTTTATCATATCCGCCGAGCACATAGATTTTCCCGTTCAAAACCGCGCACGCCATTTCCTGTCGGGCGGTGGGCATGGAGGCTAAATCCCGCCACGTCCCCCCGGGGCCCTGTGCGAAACCCAGACTCGCGAAAAGGATGGCCGCCAGAAAAACTGCGACCTTGGAAAGGTGTCTTCCCATGCTCTGACAATACGCTCCGAGACAGCGATCGACAACCGCTATGGGGTTCGCGGAAATCCTGCCCTGCGTCCGGTTGCGTCTGACGGCGTGCGCCTAATCGAGCCAGCTCAGCGGATACTTCGCGTCGTCAAGCGCGACGGCTTGTTCGGTCAACTCGAGCGTATGCTGCGTGTCGAACATCACGGCCAGTTCCTCGGTGCGCGTCGCGTCTTTGCTCGCCATGATCGTGCCCGGATGCGGTCCGTGCGGGATGCCGCGCGGGTGCAGCGTCATCGATCCAGCCTCGATACCTTTGCGGGAACCGAAATTGCCGCGCACGTAGAAAAGCACTTCGTCGGCTTCCACGTTGTCATGCACCCACGGGATTTTGACCGCCTCTGGGTGATAATCGAGCAAGCGCGGCGCAAAGGTGCAGACCACGTAACCGCGAATCTCAAAGGTCTGATGAATCGGCGGCGGTTGATGCACCGTGCCGGTAATAGGTTCGAAGTCCGCCGCGTTAAAAGTGAACGGATAAACAAAGCCATCCCAGCCGACGACGTCGAAGGGATGATGGGCATGGACGAAACGTGTCCAGCGAGGTCCGTCCTTCACCAGGACCGCGACGTCTTCGTCTTTGTCGACGACGAGCGTTTCGGTTGGGCCATGGAAATCGCGCTCCGAGTACGGCGAGCCCATCCGGATCTGGCCCTGATGATTCAAATACCGCTCCGGAATCCGCACCGGGCCGCCGGATTCTAGAATCAAATAATCTTCATCCTCCACCTTGTCGGGCACGAGCCGATAAGTGATGCCCCGGGGAATGACGATGTAATCTTCCGCGCGATAACGCAGTTTCCCGAACGGACTTTCCAGCGTCCCCGCCCCGTGGAAAACGAAGATGGTTTCGTCCGCGCCCGCGTTCCGATAGTATTCGTACTCCCCGTAGGTCGTCGCCGGTTTTTGCCGGTACGCGATCATGTCCTGGTTGAAGAGCATCGGGATGCGCCCGGTGTAGAGATCGCCTTGCCGCGGAACGTTCGCCGCCTTCAAGTGGTGGTGGCGCAGCGGCGCGTCCGTCACTTTTTTCAGCTCCTCGCACTTGATCAACTCGACGCTCCGCACGCGCGTCGGCGGGCGCAGATGATACATGATCGAATAGGCCTCATTAAAACCCTCGGTCGTGATCACGTGCTCGTAATAGATGCCCTCGTTCTTGTAACCGGGCCCCGCACCGTTGCGGTGAAACCAGATGTGATGTTTCCGTGGGATTTCCCCGAGCTTTTGATATTGCGGCATAAATTTATACGGGTAGGGACGGTGCGCTGCGCCGTCCAATTCGCTTCGTCGAAGTCTTCACCTTACGATATATCTTACGCGTGGTCAGGCCGCCTTGGACGCCGCAGCGCGGCGTCCCTACCTCTACAAATTCCCGCGCGCGTCCTGCTCTTTTTCCAGCGCTTCGAAGAGCGCCTTGAAGTTGCCCTTCCCGAAACTCTTCGCGCCTTTGCGCTGAATGATTTCAAAGAAAAGCGTCGGCCGATCCTCCACCGGTTTCGTGAAGATCTGGAGCAGATAACCTTCCTCGTCCCGATCGATCAGAATCCCCAGCTTCTGCAGCGGCTCGAGGTCTTCATCGATCTTGCCCACGCGATCGAGCACCGTCTCGTAATAGCTCGCCGGGATTTTGAGAAACTCGACGCCGCGGTTCTGCAGATCGGTCACCGTCTTGACGATGTCGCCTGTGGCGAGCGCGCAATGCTGCACGCCTTCGCCATCGTAGAAATCGAGATACTCCTCCACCTGCGATTTCTTTTTGCCCTCGGCGGGCTCGTTGATGGGGAATTTCACGAAGCCGTTCCCATTGCTCATGACCTTGCTCATGAGCGCGGAGTATTCGGTCGAGATGTCCTTATCGTCGAAGGTGAGGATGTTGCGGAAGCCCATCACATCCTCGTAGAATTTCACCCACGGATTCATCTGGTTCCAACCGACGTTGCCGACGCAATGATCGACGTAGAGTAATCCCGTGTCGGGCGGGTTGTAAGTCGTCTCCCATTTCCGGAAGCCCGGCATGAACACGCCGGTATAATCGCTGCGCTCAATGAACAAATGCACCGTCTCGCCGTAAGTGTGAATGCCGCTCATGACCACGCGGCCGTCGTCATCCGAGAGCACCGTCGGTTCCATGTAGCTCTTACCGCCGCGCTTCGTGGTTTCTTCCCAAGCCGACGTTGCATTCCCCACTTTGAGCGCGAGCACTTTCACGCCGTCGCCATGCTTCGCCACATGGTCCGCAATCGGGTTCCCTTTCCGCAGGGCGGTCGTCAGCATCAAGGTCAGCTTGTTCTGCCGGATCACATAGCTGACTCGATCCTTCACGCCCGTCTCGGGTCCGGCATAGGCGAGGCTTTGAAAGCCAAACGCCGTTTTGTAGAAATGCGCCGCCTGCTTAGCGTTCCCGACATAAAACTCGACGTAATCCGTCCCGTGCAACGGCAGAAAATCTTGATCGGCGTCGTGTTCGGCTTTCAACCTGTCGGCCACCGTCATGGCCGGTTGTGGTTCGATGGTGGTCGTGGTCATAAGGTTCCTTTTGTGCGGAGGGTAATCGTTCGGCGCAGCCGTTCCGGCCGCGGCCCGGCACTATAGGTTCGACAATCTTTACCCGCAAGGCTGCGCCCAACGAGCACTCACCCGAAATTGAAGAATCCCAGGCGCCCTCGGGAAATCTAAGTCCCTCGCACCGGGCTGCTCCGATATAATCGTGTGCAACAATCTCGCGGGCGCGTTTAGCAGCTGCTTTCGTTTGCCCAGCCGCGGAGTGATTACGCTCAAACGACCTCCAAATCGCTCATGAAAAAGACTCCAGTCCTCCCACCACGCCCCGCGAAATCTCCTCAGGTGAAGGGCGATCAAGTGGACGCCAGGGAATTGCTCGCCGCCCTGATGGCCTTCAAACGCGGCGACTTCGAAGCGCGCCTGCCGGATGATTGGACCGGCGTGGCGGGCAAGATTGCCGACACCTTTAACGACGTCATCGCGACGAATCAGCGCATGACGCGAGAGCTGGAAAGAATCGGAAATGTGGTGGGAAAACGGGGCCGCATCACGCAACGCGCGGCGCTCGGTGATGTCTCGAATTCGTGGGCCGATGCGATTGTTTCAGTCAATGGTTTAATCGGCGATCTCGTCCAGCCTACGAGCGAAATGGCGCGCGTGATCGGCGCCGTGGCGAAGGGAGATTTATCGCAAACCATGGCGACGGAGATCGAGGGGCAGCCGCTCGAAGGCGAGTTTCGACGCACGGCGAAAGTCGTGAACACGATGGTCGATCAGCTCGGCGCGTTCGCTTCGGAAGTAACTCGGGTGGCGCGCGAAGTGGGAACGGAAGGCAAACTCGGCGGCCAGGCGAAAGTGCGGGGCGTCGCGGGCACCTGGAAAGACCTGACGGAGAACGTCAACCTCATGGCCGGCAATCTGACCGCGCAGGTGCGCAACATCGCCACCGTCACCACCGCGGTGGCGAACGGCGATTTGACCAAGAAAATCACCGTCGATGTGAAGGGCGAATTTTTGGAACTGAAAGACACCGTCAACGTGATGGTGGATCAGCTCCGATCTTTCGCCTCGGAGGTGACGCGCGTGGCGCGCGAAGTCGGTTCGGAGGGAATCCTCGGTGGTCAGGCGCGGGTGCAGGGCGTCTCCGGCACGTGGAAGGATCTGACCGATTCGGTGAATTTCATGGCGCGCAATCTTACCGGCCAGGTGCGCAACATTGCCGCCGTCACCACCGCCGTCGCGAGTGGCGATTTGTCCAAGAAAATCACGGTGGACGTGAAGGGCGAGATCTTGGAGTTGAAGAACACGATCAACACCATGGTCGATCAACTCGGTTCCTTTGCCTCGGAGGTAACGCGTGTGGCGCGCGAGGTGGGCACGGAAGGAAAACTCGGCGGCCAGGCGGACGTGAAAGAAGTGGCCGGGACTTGGAAGGATCTCACCGACAGCGTGAACTCGATGGCAGGCAATCTCACGGCGCAGGTGCGCAATATTGCCGACGTCACCACTGCGGTCGCGACCGGCGATCTGTCGAAGAAGATCACGGTCGATGTCCGCGGCGAGATCTCGGAGTTGAAGGACACGATCAACACGATGGTCGATCAATTGCGCTCGTTCGCGTCGGAAGTGACGCGCGTGGCGCGCGAGGTCGGCAGCGAAGGAAAGCTCGGCGGCCAGGCCGACGTGAAAGGTGTGGCGGGCACGTGGAAGGATTTAACCGACAACGTCAACATGATGGCCGGCAATCTCACCGCGCAGGTGCGAAACATTGCCCTCGTCACCACCGCGGTCGCCAATGGAGACCTCTCGAAGAAGATCACGGTCGATGTGAAGGGCGAGATTGCGGAGCTGAAAAATACCGTTAACACGATGGTGGATCAGCTCAGCTCTTTCGCGTCGGAAGTGACCCGGGTGGCGCGCGAGGTGGGTTCCGAAGGAAGTCTCGGCGGTCAGGCGGATGTGAAAGGCGTGGCGGGCACGTGGAAGGATTTGACCGACAGCGTGAATTCGATGGCCGGCAATCTGACCGGGCAGGTGCGTAACATTGCGGACGTCACCACCGCGGTCGCGAAGGGCGATCTCTCGAAGAAGATCACCGTCGATGTGAAGGGCGAGATTCTGGAGTTGAAAAACACCATCAACACGATGGTCGATCAGCTCGGCTCCTTCGCCGCCGAAGTGAC
>JBDSNB010000152.1:0-13916 GCA_039915555.1 Chthoniobacterales bacterium
TCGATAAACATCGGCTTGACCGGATACCGCTCGCTCTTCACCACCGGATGGTGCGTCCCATCGTCCTCGCCCGCGCCGTCCATCTCCACCGGCTCCATCTCGAGCACGTGCTCCTCCAGATGATGCACGATGTCCTTCCGCGGCCGGTGTTTCTTCATCAAACGCGTCTTGTACTTCCGCATTTGCCGCTGCACCTTGTCGGTCACGGCATCGATCGCCGCATACATGTCGTCGGTTTCCTCCGTGGCCTCGATCGTGATGTGATTCGAGCAGACCAGGATGACCTCAGCGGTGTGGCGATGTTTCACCACTTCGAGAATGGCATGCGCCTCGATGATCTTCGGGTAATCGAGATGCAGGTTCTCGATTTTCTTCGTCACATAATCGTTGATCGCTTCGGTGATCTGCAGATGGCGGCCGGTGACTTTGACCGGCGGATGGGCATTGACTGTTTGCACGCGTCTCCTTTTAGGTTGCACCCGGGGCCGTGCGCCGAAAAAAGCGGCGGCCGACCGGATCGTTCTTGAGAAACTCGTCTGGGGCGACGGATGAGAGCGGAACCACGGATGACCAAACGTCGCAGCTTCGAGGCCCGATGTAAATCAGCGTTCGTTTTCTCAAAGCGTGGCCAGCGCGACGTTTGGAATATTGCCGCCGTAGTAAGCCTTGAAAGCGACCTTCCGCTCCAGATCGCGGATCACTTCCACCACGAAATCCTTCTTCGTGATTCCCTGCGCCGTCCCGAGCCCGCCCGGACTGAAGACGTTAATCTCCATCAACTTGTCCTCCACGATATCGAGGCCCACCATCCACATCCCATCGCTCACCAACTTCGGCCGCACCATCTCCACCAACCGCAAAGTGCTGGCGTCGATCGTTGCCGCTTTCACTGTGCCGCCCACATGCACGTTGTTGCGCACATCGCCCTTCTTCCCCACTCGCCGGATGGCCGCGTACTTCCCGCCCGACATCAGCGGTCGGCCGTTCATCACAAACAACCGCGTGTCCCCCTTCGCCGCCGCCGGCAAATACTCCTGCGCGATCGCGTAACCGTCGCGCACGATGGCCTCAATCATTTGATTGGTGTTCGGATCCTTCCCCGACTGCACCAGAAAGACGCTCTGCCCGCCGGATCCCTGCAGCGGTTTCAAGACCGCCTTCCCTTTCTGCTCGCTGATGAACTGCTTGATCTCCTCCGCGTCGCGACTGATGCACGTCCGCGGCCGCACCGCCTCGGGGAAGTGCTGAAAGTACGTCTTGTTCATCGCGCGCGCGAGCGACGACGGATCATTTAAAACGAGGACGTTGCGCTGCGTCGCCAGTTCCGCAAACAGGATGCCGGAAGTCTGCGCCCACGGCCGATCGATCGCGTCTTCCGCGGGATCATTGCGCAAAAGCAGCACATCGAGATCGGTCAACGCGATCCGTTCGCGCACCGCTTTGTCGCCCGAACGCGCCTTGTGGTAAGCGGCCGCATCTTTGTAATCCTTCCCCGGCGGACGCACCGCATTGGCGTGCAGTGAACCATCGGCCACGTAAATGAAATCGCCCACCCCGATGCACCACGCTTCATGGCCCATCGAACTCGCCACATGGGCGAGCCGCGTCGTGGTGTAGCCGGCTTTTTCGGTGAGCGGATCGTTAACGAGGAGGCCTAATTTCATATGAATTCGTGTGGTTGAGTAAGAAGATCGAGAGGCGTTGTCTGGCGCACTTTTTCCAGCCGCTCCGCGCAACCGGGAGCGCTCAAGCACTCAGGTAGTAAACGTGGCGCGCGGATGATTTGGCGGTGCCGCAGCTCATCAATGTAGGGAACGTGCTCCAGTGCG
This sequence comes from Chthoniobacterales bacterium, assembly GCA_039915555.1. Classification (GTDB taxonomy): domain Bacteria; phylum Verrucomicrobiota; class Verrucomicrobiia; order Chthoniobacterales; family UBA10450; genus JACCTI01. The sequence continues at coordinate 1,830 of JBDSNB010000152.1, forward strand.
ATCTTGCCCACGTAGAGCGATTCCAGCGCATGACCGCCGGCGAGATACTCGATCAAATCGCGAAAACCCTGCAGATAAATCTGGTCCTTAACGAACCCGCCGCCGCGGAAAATCCGCATCGTAATCCCGATCGCTTTGCCCGGCCGAAACCCGGCTTCCGCCGTGAGCTTGCGAAACACTTCGACAAAATCCGCGCCCCCCGCCATCCAATGCACCGCCAGCACGCGGCCCGCCAGCGTCCGCGCGCGGCCCGGCGTTAATCCACCGACCAAATATTCCGCCAGCACCGCCAGCCCTTCCTGCAGGGCCTCGTAATTCGCCAGCCCCGCGCGCAGTTGCACAAACGGCTGCGCGTCGCCGTTAAAATGTGTCACGAGATGCGTGCCGATTTCGTGTTGGAAAAGCGCATCGAGGCGTTGCTCAGAAAGACGCGCGTCTTCCGAAAGGTACAGCGCGCCGCGCGAGACGAGCATGCCCGACGCAATGTCACCGCGAATTTCCACCTGCGGATCGAAGGCCGGCTCGATTGATTTGTAATGCGCGATATGGGCGAGAGCTCGTTCGCGCACTTCTTCCACCGAGCAGATCGAACTTCGCGCAGTGAGCGCCGGCACCGGCACGCGCGCGAGCACTTCCTCCGCCAGTTCCACCAGCGCCGCATCCGGCGCGCCGTAGAGCGCGAGGCAAGTGTAGAGAAATTGCGACGTCCCGATGTCGCGCAACGCGGTCAGCTGTCGATCGAGTTCCGCCTGTTTCTCTCCGAGCAGAAACGCGACCGTCGGATCTTCCAGCTGCTCGAGCGGGATTTCGAAAAGTTGCCGCTTTAAATCCTCCGGCTGATGCATCAGCGGACGGTACTGAAAAGACGGCGCTCGTTCGTAGCCCGACTCGATAAACTGCTCGCGCGCGGCGTCCAAATTTATCGGTGTGACCTGCAGCAGAAAATCGTACGCTTCGGAAACTTCCGCCAGCCGACGATCGAACGTGCTCGTCGCCTTCACCAAAGCGCGCGCGCCCATCTCATGAAAATGCCGCGGCGGTACCTTCGTTTTCTCCTTCGCAAAAACAAAGAGCCCGCGCCGCAGCGCCGCGGAAAACTGCGCGCGAAAATCCCGCAGCAACGCCGGATAAGTTTCGTCGCCGCTCCGCCAAAACGGATGCACCTCGATCCCCAACGTGAAAATCCCATCGCCCGCTTCCAACAGCGCGGGCAACCCCGGCGGTGCGATCGGCCCCGCCGTGACTTGCAATGCGACCGGCACCTTCTCGCCTCCGAATCGAATCTTGCGCAGTTGTCGTTGCAGCGCGGACGCGACCGCTTCCAGCGCATCGTCGTGCGTGATGCGAAACGCCGCTTGCGGCAGCGAAGTCTCCCCTGGGCTGCGGCCGCCCAGATCCGCGCTCCAAACTTCCACGAGTAAAAACGCGCCGCGCACGCCACGCAGATACGTCGCGAGGGCGCGACAAAATTCCTGCAAGCTCTGCGCGTGTTCCTCGTCGTCAGCCGCGAAAAAATATGCCGCCTCCGTCGTGACGAGATCCTTTGTCCCCGTGTCCGACCGCTCCTTCGGCGAGCGATACACAAAAAGAAACGGCACCTCCGCATCGACAAAGAGCGACCCCACCGGCGGCACCGTGCGCCGCACCGGCTTCCCCTGCGCGAGCCGCTCGCAAACTTCCCGCGCGACCTCCGCGACCTCGATGCCTTCCGCGGCCTGGCGCTCGCTCGCCATCAGATCTTCGCCAGGGCCGCGAGCACGCCATCCACGGTCGAAGCCAGCGCGTCCTGAATCAGCGTCACCTGCGCGCGCTCCGGCTCGCCCGTCCATTCATCCATGAAAAATTTCTTAACCTCGATCGAAAGCGGGCAGCCGGTCGGGTAACGTTCCACCACCCAGCGCGAAAACGCACCGCCGCCGAACTTCACGTTCTCGCGCACATCGAGCTGGCGTCCCGCAAAATCGAACGCCATCAGGTCGCGCGTAAACGCATCGATCACCGGCCCCCATTTCGCGCGATCGAGATTGCGCGTCCCGAGATTAATCTCCGGGTTCTCCTTCGAATCCGCGGGCGCGCCGGACGGACCTTCGCGCCGATGATTATAAGTGTGAAGATCGAAGAGAACGAAGCGGCCATGCTTTGCCACCACGCGGTCGAGCAACTCAGCGACCTCGCGGTAAAACAGGTCGTGCAGCGCAAGCGATTCTTCCCAAAGCGACTCCGGCGTTTCGTCGTGCCAGACCGTCAAACCCCACGCGTCCTCCGGCTTCCGATAAACCGCACCATCGCGCGGACGATTCAAATCCACTTCGAAACGCGACGCGCTCACCACGACTTGATGCGGCGCCACCTCGAGCCATTCGCCCGTGAACGGATCCTCTTCGCGCAAGCGCCCCGGTTCAACCAAGGCGAGAAACGGCGCGGCCGCTTCCCGCACTTCATGCCCATCGTGCAACGCGACCGCGAGCAACGGCAAATCCGGTTCCCCGCTCGAGATTTTCCAACGCGACACGACAGCAGCGGCCACGGTTACATCTTGAACCGCTCGCCCAAATAGAGCTGACGGCTGATCGGATCGTTGATGAGGAAATCCTTCGTGCCTTCGCTTTCGACGCGTCCCTCGAAGATCAAATACGCGCGATCCACGATCGAGAGCGTCTCGCGCACGTTGTGGTCCGTGATCAAAATCGCGAGCCCGGATTTACGCAGGTTCACCACGATTTGTTGCACGTCGTAAACCGCAATCGGGTCGACCCCGCTGAACGGCTCGTCGAGCATGAGCAGCGTCGGATTTGTGACGAGCGAACGCGCAATCGTCAGGCGCCGCTTCTCACCGCCGCTGAGCGTGAGCGCGGTGTTCTTCGCGATTTTTTCGATGCCGAACTGGTGCAGCAACTCATCACAACGATGACGGCGGTCCTGTTTCGACATCGGGAGCGTCTCCAGAATCGCGAGAATGTTTTGCTCCACGGTGAGCTTGCGAAAAATCGATTCCTCCTGCGGTAGATATCCCATCCCGAGGCGCGCCCGTTTGTGCATCGGATAAGTCGTCACCTCCGTGCCGGAAAAGAGCACCCGGCCACTGTTCGGCCTAACGAGTCCCACGATCATGTAAAAGCTCGTCGTCTTCCCGGCGCCGTTCGGCCCGAGCAAGCCCACGATCTCGCCCGCGCGCACGTTAATGTTCACGCCGTTCACGACCGCGCGGCCATCGTAAATTTTCACCAACTCCTCCGTCGCCAGCACCTTTTCGCTCGGCTGCGCTCCGCTGGAAACGGGCGCGTGCGGCGCTCTCGGAGCGACGGTGATCGGATGGCCGTTCATGGTTTCGCGGCCGGCTCCGCTTTCGGTTCCTGGCGCAGTTCCGTGCGGCTCGGCCCACGGGTCGTTAACTGCCCGCTTTGATTGATGATCATGACCGTCTCGGGACTCATGGCCACGTGCGAGTTCAATCCGCTTTGCACGCGCGGCGTGCCCGTCATTTCAACATTGCCGTCCTTCGTCGTGTAAACCGCGCGCTCGGCGCGACCCACTGAACGCACGGGCGCTCCGCCATTTTCCCCTGGCGCGTCGCGCACCACAGCCACATTTCCTTCCGCGATCGCTTTCTCCAGACCCTTCTGTTCACCGCGTCCGAGATAGACGATCAACTTGTCGGCCTGCAAACTGAAGCGCGGATCCTTCACGATCACCTGTCCGGTGAAAGTGCCGACATATTCCTTCGAATTAAAATCCGCCGCATTGGAATAAATCTCGGTCGTGATCGGCTCGGTCGTCGGCGCGCCAAAACTCCCGCCGACGGAGGACGCGAGTGAGTCTTTCTTCGGGGACGCAACCGCTTTCGCGGGCGTCGCGAGCGCCGCGGGCGCGGAACCTTGCGCGAACAATGTTCCACCAAATCCTCCTACGAAAAAAAGCGTGGCGACTAAAATGCGGATCATTGGTCTTTTTTTCCGAGGAAGTCGGCTTGGTTTTTGATCACCATTTTCACGTTCCCTTCGAGCCAACCGCGACGCGCGCTGGTATCGAACTTCAAGGTGTCCCCTTCGATCGTGAAATCGGCGCGCGTGATCGTGGTGCGCACTTCGGAAGTGATGATGCGCGTGTTCAGGTCGAGCATGGAACGTGGCATGTCGATCGCCAGATCAGGGGTGTTCTCCGGGGTGTAGGTGGTCAATTTTACCCCCGTGAAAAGAATGTGATCGGCGTCGATTCGCTTCGCGACCTCGGCTTCGAAACGGCCCTGCAATTCGCCGTCGGCACTGTAATCCGGCAGGACCAAACCCTTCGCTTCATGGCCGATCGCCAACGGCACACCACCCAAACCCGGCGTGGAGCTCGCGGTTGGAGAAAAGGCGCGCGGGGTCGATTCCGGTTCGGCTGCGAACACCGCCGACCCGAAAATCCCGACGACAATAATTGCCGCCGCCGCTCTCCATTTCCGAGAGCAGCCGCTACGAAACAGCCGCATGGATAGCTTTAAAACTGCGCAGGTGCTTCGGCAAATGCTTTAGCGGAATCTGGTTTGGCCCATCGGAGAGCGCGCGCGCCGGATTCTCGTGCACTTCCATAAAGATTCCGTCGCAACCCGCGGCCAGCGCCGCGCGTGCCAGCACCGGCGCGAGCACGCCATCGCCCGCCGTGGAATCGCCCGCGCCGCCGGGACGTTGCACCGAATGCGTGGCGTCAAAAATCACTCGATAGCCAGCTTCGCGAATCCAATAAAGCGAACGCATGTCAGCCACGAGATTGTTATAGCCGAAGGTCGTGCCGCGTTCTGTGAAGAAGAACTTCTCGTTCCCGAACGCGGCCAGCTTCTCCGCGATGTTCCGCACATCGCCCGGCGCAAGAAACTGGCCCTTCTTCACATTCACCACCCGACCCGTTTCCGCCGCCGCCTTGAGCAAATCCGTTTGCCGGCAAAGAAACGACGGGATCTGCAACACATCGATCGCCGCGCCCGCGATCGCCGCTTCGGCTGGCGAATGCACATCCGTCGTCACCGGCACCTTCAACTCCACCCCGATCTCCGCCAGGAGCGCGCAACCATCCTCCACGCCCATCCCGCGAAACGAGCGCACCGAAGTGCGATTCGCCTTGTCGTACGAAGCCTTGAAAAGAAACGACACGCCCTCGCCCGCGCAGATTTCGTTAATCTTGCGCGCCATCCGCCAAACGAACTTCTCCGACTCAATCACGCACGGACCGAGGATGAACGCCGGATGCTTCCCGCCCAGCGTAACGTTTCCGATTTTAAGAGGGCGCAGCTTCACGAGGGGAAATTCAAATCCGGAAGAGCCTCACACAAAGTCCACCAAGGACACAAAGAATTCTTTCTTCGCCGGTTTCCCCTTTGTGTCCCTTTGTGGACTTTGTGTGAGGAATTCCCCTCTGCCACACGCTTCACGCCGCCAAGGTTCAATCAAAAATCGATCTCACGCAAAGGCTGCGAGCCGTGCCAAATCCAACCGCCCCGTATAAATCGCCATCCCCAGCGCCGCATTCACATCCATCGCCAGCAGCGCCGCCACCTCCTCATAAGTCGTCACCCCGCCCGCCGCCGTCAGTTCATTCGCAGTCAGCGCGCGCAAACTCCGGAACCAATCCAAATCCGTCCCCTCCATCATCCCTTCCTTGTCCACATAAGTACAAAGAAAACCCCCGCAGAACGGCTCCGCTTCCCGCAAAATTTCCGCCGCCGAAACATTGAGCGACTCCCGCCACCCTTTCACCACGATCCGCCCCGCGCACGAGTCCAGCGCGATCGTGATCGCCTCCCGCGGAATCGCCCCTCCGAGTTCACGCAAAAATTCCTGACTCAATCCATCCCCGCGAAAAGCCGCAGTCCCGATAATCACCTGCTCCGCCCCGCACTCCAGCAGCCGCCGCGCTTTCGTCACCGAACGAATCCCGCCGCCCACCCGCACCCGCCGCCGCGCCGCGATCCGCTCCACCGCCGCCTCGTTCTCGCCCGTCCCGATCGCCGCATCCAGATCGATCACCTGCACCACCGGAAACGCGGCAAACTTCTCCAGCATCGCGTCGATCGATTCGCCCTCCAGCGCCTTCTCCCGCCCTTGCACGAGCTGCACCACCGCGCCCCCCATCAAGTCAATGCACGGGATAATCATGACGTCGTCGGCCGCACCGGAATCCCGCGCTCCGAAAGATAACGCTTCAAATCGCTCACCGTATAATCGCCAAAGTGAAAAATGGAAGCCGCCAGCGCCGCATCCGCCTCCCCCTCCGTAAACACGCGCACGAAATCCTCCGGCTCACCCGCGCCGCCCGACGCGATCACCGGCACATTCACCGCCCGCGAAACCGCCCGCGTAAGCGCGCAATCAAACCCCGTCCGTACGCCATCGGAGTCCATCGAAGTCAGCAAAATCTCCCCGATCCCCAACTGCTCACCACGCCGCGCCCACTCGATTGCATCCATCCCTTCATCCACCCGGCCGCCTTTTGTAAAAACATGCCAGCGCTCCGCTCCCACCTGCTTCGCATCGATCGCCAACACTACCGCCTGCGCCCCGAATGCCTCGCTCAATTCCCGCAGCAACTCCGGCCGCCACACCGCCGCCGTGTTCACGCTTACCTTGTCCGCGCCCGCCAGCAGCACCCGCCGCGCGTCCTCGACCGACCGCACCCCACCGCCCACCGTCAACGGCACAAACACCTCTCGCGCCGTCCGCCGCACCACTTCCACGATCGTCTCCCGCGCCTCGCTCGAGGCCGCGATGTCGAGGAAGACCAGCTCATCCGCCGACTGCTCGTTATACCGCTGCGCTAATTCCACCGGATCGCCCGCGTCGCGCAGTCCCACAAAATTAACCCCCTTCACCACGCGCCCGTCGCGCACGTCCAGACAGGGAATGATGCGTTTCGCCAGCATCCTACAACTCCGCAAAACGCCGGAGCATCGCCAGCCCCGCCGCGCCCGATTTCTCTGGATGAAATTGAACTCCGAAACAATTCCCGCGCTCCGCCACCGCGCTAAAAGGCCGCGAGTATTCGCACGCCATCACCGTCTCCTCGCCCACCGGCACAAAAAAACTGTGCGCGAAATAAACGTATTCCTCCTGCGCGCAAAGCTCGGAAGCGCCCACCCGCATCAACCGATTCCATCCCATGTGCGGCACACGCGCCGCGTCCGAAAATCGTTCCACCTGCCCGCTGAAAATGCCCAACCCCGCGCACTCCGGCGCCTCCGCGCTCTTTTCGTATAGCGCCTGGAATCCAAGACACACTCCCAGAAACGGCACCCCGCTTTCGATCCGTTCCCGCAGCAAATCGCGCAACGCCAGCGCTTCGAGCGCCCGCATCATCGCCCCGAAATGCCCCACCCCCGGCAGCACGATCTTCTCCGCCCGCGCCAGCGTTTCCGCATCTCGCGCCAACTCAAAACGCGCGCCTACTTTCTCAAACGCATTCTGCACCGACTGCAAATTGCCCGCGCCGTAATCCACGATCGCGATCACAGCAGACCCTTCGTCGAAGGCAGTTGCGCCTTCAGCCGTTCGTCCGTCGAACAGGCAAAGCGCAAGGCCCGCGCGAAGCACTTAAAAACGGCCTCGATCTTGTGGTGACTCGACCGCCCGTGCATCACCTTCAGGTGCACATTCGCTTTCGCGTGCTGCGCAAACGCCTCAAAAAAATCGTGCAGCAACTCCACCTCCAGCCCGCCCAGAAACCGAGCCCGCACCTTGTCCTCATAAACCAGCGCCGCGCGTCCGCCGAGATCGATCGCCCCCACCGCCAGCGCTTCGTCCATCGGCTGCACGAAGTAACCGGCACGATTTATCCCCACCCGTTTCCCGAGCGCTTTTGCAAAAAGCTGTCCGAGCACGATCCCCACATCCTCGACCGTGTGATGTTGATCCACCTCCAGATCCCCGCGCGCCTTCAGCGTCAAATCAAACCCGCCATGCTTCGTGAACAGCTCCAGCATGTGATCGAAAAACCCGATCCCGGTTTCGATTTCATCCCGACCCGATCCATCGATCACGAGCCGCCCCGCGATCTGCGTCTCAGTCGTCTCGCGTCGCAAAGAAGCCCGCCGCGTCATAACCACTCCTCCAGTTCGTTCACCGACTCGACCACCGCTTCCGCCAGATCCGCTTTCAGCAGCGCATCCAGCTCCGCATCCCCATCGCTCACTCCGATGAAGCGCACCCGCGCGCTCCGCGCACTGCGCGCATCGTCCACATTATCGCCTACATAAATCAACTCACTCCCAGGATGCGCCGCCGCGATCGCGAGCAAGCCATCCGGCGCTGGTTTCGAGTTCGCCACGTCTTCTTCAGCGATCGTAATCGACCACTCGATCGCCGGCGCGAAGCGATCCAACGTCGGCGTCAGTTCAGCGCGCGTCCGCCCGGTAAAAATGGCGAGCGCATGCCGCTCCGCGAGCCGCTCCAGCAAACCAACCCGCGGAATCCAAGTCTCGCGCAGAATCAGCCCATCAACTCCATCCGCTCCAAAAAACAATCGCTGAAAAACCGCCACCACCTCCGCATACGGCACGTCGCGCTGCCCCATTTCCAGAATCAACTTCTGCGTCAGCAACCAGTCGCTATTCCATCCGCCTGCTTTCTTGTACGCGGCGATTTGCTCCATGGAAGCACCGAGCCCGGTAAAGTGCCGCACCGTCTCCTGAATCGACGCCATAAATGACCCGCCCACTTCCGCGAGCACGCTATCCATATCAAAAACAAGCACGCGTGGTTTCATCGTGCGCGCTCCAGTTCCGCGAGAAAACACTCCGCCTGCTCACGCGTCCCCACCGTCACCCGCGCGCACCCCGTCAGCTCGTGACTGCGGTCACGAATCAAAACGCCAGCGTCTCGCAGTCGCGCGCAAATCTCGGCAGCGCGCTCGCCAAGCTTCAGCAAAATAAAGTTGCCCGCGCTCCGATAAAACGGCACTTCGATGCGCTCGAGTTCGCCGTATAAAAATTCACGAGCCGCGCTCACCTCTGCGACATAGCCGTCGAGATAAGTGCGATCCTCAATCGCCGCCACCGCCGCGAGCGCCGCCAGCGTGTTCACGCTGTAGGGCGACTGCACTTTCCTCGCGTATGCCAGATTCCGCGCATCGGAAAACAGACAGCCAAACCGCAGCCCCGCCATCCCGTAAGCCTTCGAAAACGTCCGGCTCACGAATAGATTCGAGAACTCAGCCAGCAGCGGCAGCGCCGTGGTTCCGCAGAATTCAAAATACGCTTCATCCACCAAGATCGCCGCCTGTGGCGCCGCGCGCAAAATCCGCTCTAGACTCGCCAGCGAAACCGCCGTGCCCGTCGGATTGTTCGGATTGGAAATCAAGATCACCCGCGTGTCCGTAGTGACCGCCGCCAACAATTCCTCCTCCGGAAACGCGAGCGTCTCCGCGCGATACCCGACCGTGCGGATGCGCGCCCCACCCAATTCCGCATAGAAGCGATACATCGCGTAGCTCGGCTCCAAGATGAGCACCTCGCTGCCCGCTTCCGCGAAAGTATTGATCAGAACCTGAATGGCCTCGTCGGTCCCGTTACTCAGCAACATCTCCTCTTCCCGCACGCCGAAGTGCGCCGCCAGCCGCGCTTTCGCTTCCACGTATTCCGGATAAATCGAAAGCCGCTCCGCGTTAATTCGAGCGCGCAAAACTTCCGCCACTTTCGGCGAGCAGCCGATCGTGTTCTCGTTAAAATCGAGCCGCAGTTTTCCCGCGCGTCCGCCGGTGGGCGGCGCGTAAGCGGCCATCTCCGCCACGGCACGGCGTGGCTGCAATCGCGCACTCACGCTCCGCGCACCTCCACTGAACGAGCATGCGCTTCCAATCCTTCCGCCCGCGCTAAAGTCGTGATCGCGGGCGCGAGATTTCGCAACGCGGTCGCGCTCAACTGCTGCGTCGAAATCACCTTCAAGAAATCAGCGATCGACAATCCACCGCGCAACCGCGCAACTCCGCTCGTCGGCAAAACGTGATTGGGTCCCGTGGCATAATCGCCCGCCGCTTCCGGGCTGGTCGGCCCGAGGAAAATGCTGCCCGCGTGCGTAATTCCATCGACCAAACTTTCGTCGTGCAAACTGAGATGCTCGGGCGCGAAACGATTGCTCCACTCCACCGCTTCGCTCATGTCGTCGACCAATACGATGGCGCTGTTTTCCTCAATCGCCTGCCGCGCCACCGCGCCGGTGGAAAGCGTTGCCAGCTGTCTCTCAATCTCAAGCGCGACTTCTTCCGCCAGCTTGCGCGAGGTGGTGAGGAGAATGGCGGACGCGTCCACGTCATGTTCCGCCTGCGCGAGGAGGTCAGTCGCGAGCCAGGCTGGATTGCCATCGGCCGCGATGATCACGATCTCCGTCGGTCCCGCGATGAAATCGATTCCCACTTCGCCCGCGAGAAGTTTCTTCGCCGCGGCGACGTAGATGTTTCCTGGCCCGACGATGCGATCGGCGCGCGGGATGGTTTCGGTACCGAACGCAAACGCCGCGATGGCATGCGCACCGCCGAGCAAAAACACGTCGGTATTTCCGAGCACGCCAGCCGCGCCCAGGATGGCCGGCGAAGCTTGCGGCGTGGTCACGCAAATGTTTCGCACGCCCGCCAGCTGCGCCGGAATCACCGTCATGAGGACGGTCGAGACGAGCGGATAACGGCCCGCCGGGATATACGCGCAAATCGTGTCCAACGGCCGCACCAGCTGTCCAACACGCAGGCCGGGCGCGATCTCGTTCGTGAAAGTTTGCGGCTTCTGCAGCTCGGCGAAGGCGCGGATGTTTGCGGCGGCAGTCTCGATCGCCGCGCGCAGTTCGACTGGAAGGCTAACGACAGCTTCCGCGATCTCAGCCTCCGGCACGACGAAGCTGTCGCGCTCGAAGTGATCCAGCTCGCGTGCGTAGCGGCGCAACGCGTCGTCGCCCTGCTCGCGTACTGCGTCGATGATCGGCCTAACGATCGCTTCGGCCGCCTGCAACCGAACGGTTTTGCGAGTAAGCAGAGCGCCCGCCTCGCCTGCTGAGAGAATGCGAATCATGGGCACAGCAAGGAGTGACGGCTTCCCAGCCGTCGTGTTTCAATCGCATTTTTCTTGGAGAAACTCGACGGCTGGGAAGCCGTCACTCCTTGGCAGAAGATAGCCATCACGTCAGAGCACGATCTTGTTCAGCGGATACTCCACAATGCCGGTCGCACCGGCGGCTTTCAGCCGCGGGATGATGGTGCGCACGGTCGACTCATCCAGAACGGTGTTCATCGCCACCCACGCGTCGTCACTCAACTGCGAGATGGTCGGTTTTTGCAGCGCCGGCAAAATGCTCAGCATGTCGGCGAGCGAGGCCCGCTGCACATTCAGCATCAACCCAACTTTGCCGAGCGCGTTGATCGCTCCCTCCAAAAGCAGTTGCACGTCGGCCAGTTTCTGGCGCTTCCACTCGTTAGCCGCGGCGTCTTTGTTTGCGATCAACTGCGTGTTCGATTCGAGCACGGTTTCGATGACCCGGAGGTTGCTCGCCCGAAGTGACGCGCCGGTTTCCGTCACCTCCACGATCGCATCGGCCAGCACAGGCGGCTTTACTTCCGTGGCGCCCCAACTGAATTCCACCTTCGCGGTCACACCATTGCGCGCCAGATAACGCTTCGTCGTTTCCACTAATTCAGTGGCGATGATTTTGCCTTCCAGATCCTTGACCGATTCGAAGGGCGAAGAGTTCGGCGCCGCCAGGACCCAGCGCACTTTGCCGAAGCTCTGCTTGGCGTAGATCAAATCCGCCAGCCGCTCGACTTGCGCCCCGCTCTCTTCGATCCAATCGCGCCCCGTCAGTCCGGCGTCGAGGACGCCGTCCTCGACGTAACGCGCCATCTCTTGCGCGCGGATGAGCATGCACTCGATCTCCGGATCGTCGATGGAGGGGAAGTACGAGCGAGTGCTGGTGGTGATAGTGAAGCCGGCTTTTCGGAACAGGTCGATGGTGGCGTTTTCCAGGCTGCCTTTGGGAATGCCCAGCTTCAGTTTCACCGCTTCTCCCCGTAGACGGCGGCGGGCTGGTAGCTGCGCTCTTCGGAGACCACCCACCCGCCGTTCTCAAGCCGCCGGTAGAA
>JBDSNB010000166.1:0-21607 GCA_039915555.1 Chthoniobacterales bacterium
GATGTCCTCGTTGAAAATCAAGGATGCTGGGGCAACGCCGAGTTCATCCCCCACGATTCTGGCGCCACCAATCCTGACGCAACCGCCGAGAAAATGATGTGTTCCCAGATTGACGGGCCACTAGCAGAAGCGGCGCGCCCTCTTGCAATGAACGAAACCACGCGGCGACCCGTTTTGTGCGCGCCCGAATGCCGTCCCGCCCACGACTCCATGATCGCTGCGCATTAAACCTAGATCGAACGTGACCTGGCGCCCATCTCATAGGACCGCCGGTTGCCGTTTTCCGAGCAACAAAAAAGCCATGCACCGCGAGGTGCCTGGCTTTTTTGAGAAACGTTGAATCCGGATTACTTGGAGACCGCGGCCCGGCGGCGGCGGAACTGCTGCGCGCAAACCAAAAGCCCCATCCCGAACAACATGTAAGTGGCAGGCTCGGGAACAACTGCCATCGGAACTCCGGAACCCATTACAGAAAGACCGTAATCGCCAGCGGCGCTCGAAAAGAAGCCCCAGCCACCCGTGGTGGTCTGACCGCTCGCGTAATAACGCAACGTGATGGTCGTAGCATCCCCAACGTTCTGCAGAGCAGCGACGCCGGACAAATCGAACGAAGAAACCGTGCCCCCCGCTGTCACGACACCTGGGGAACCAATCAAGGTGAAATTGATCCCGTCAAGGCTGTAGGCGAATTGCTGTGAAACCCCTGCGCCGGCGAAAAACGAGGCTGTACCCTGGGTGCGAATATCGATGCTCGAAAGGGACAGCATGTTCCCGCCCGAAGCAGACAACGAGAACTCGAAGTAGTCAGTATTCGAGACGGAAATACCGTTATTCATAAAACCCGTGGTGCGAAACGAGTTGTTGGCCGCGCTGGCCGGTGCTGTGGCTCCCCGCGTCAAGAGTGACGAACTGTCTAAACCCGTGCTGTATACATCTGCCGACGACGTGGCCAAACCGTTCTCGCCTGTAAAGTCCCAGCCAGCGATCAAAACCTGAGCTTGCCCGATTGAGGTGGAAGCGACAGCGATCAAAATGGCCGCTGCGATTTTTAATTTCATCATAAAGTCTTTGCTCTGTAGTCTCCCGTCCGGATTCCTCCCGGCGCGCCGAGGTTCTCAGGTAGCCCGAAATCTGACAACACTTTTTTTTGATTCTTTCTTGGGAAACACGCACAGGGGTCGCGCACGGGGTCGCGTGTAAAGGGCGTGTTGTCAAAGCGGGCAGAGCGAGCAGTAGATTATTCTTGTCAGCGGAGAGGGAATCCGACATCGTGCCCGTCCGCCTGTGGGATTTGTCCCACAGATTCTGAACGGATTTTAAAGCTACTCGGCGTTGGGCTCCAAATTCGGGCCGCGCGGTGCGAACCGCAGCGGCTGGTCAATCAGCCCACGCCATCGGCTCTTCGAAAACCACGCGTCGCACACGGCGCGTGGTTTTTTGTTCCCCTGCTGGAGCGCGGTCGCAGGCACGCTCTCGTGAATGGCGAGCAAGGTGAAGAGTGAACATTCCGGGGAGCGCAGGCTGCCAGCCTGCAGTTTCCGGCAGCTTGCCGGAAACGTTGGGGGCGGCCCGCGTCGCGATTTCCGCGGGCGGCTGCGTAGGACCGTCGGCTGGCAGCCGACTCCAGCAGGCTGGCAGCCTGCGCTACCCAAACGGCTGCCGGGCGCCAGCACGCGAGAGGCGCGCACGTACGGTGGGCCCACTTCCGTAGACGTTACCGCGCGAAGATGCGGGCAGCAGCGAACGTCAAACCAGGGAAGAGAGCGGAGGTAAACTTCGCCTCTTCGCCGTGGCGAGCCTGCGGCGCGGTGGGATCCTGGCCGAGAAGATAAACTTCGATCTGCTTCGGCTCGGGATCGATGATCCAGAGTTCCTGCACGCCGGTGCGCGCGTAAACGCGGAGTTTGTTCACCCGATCGAGTTGGGCGGTTTTCGGAGAGAGAATTTCGACCACGAAGTTTGGCGCACCCTCGGCGCCGGCGTCGGTGAGAATGGAGAGGCGCTCGTTCAAGACCACGAGGATGTCGGGCTGGAAGACATCGTATTCGCCCAGGTAAACATCGAAGGGCGCATGGTAGAGATCGCCGATCGGGTTGTCTTCAAAATATTTCATCAGGATGTATCCGAGGTTCCGCGAAACGTCCTGATGATAGCGATTAGGGGCGGGCGCCCTGTAGAGATCTCCTTCGATGAGTTGATAGCGCGGCCCCGTCTCTGGAAGAATTTTATAGTTCTCGACCGTGTGCAGCGGGATCTCGATGGCCGTGCTCATGGGAAGAAATGCGACGAGGCGGGGCGGGCGTCAATGGAAGGGTGGCCATGGAGGACCGGAGAAACGTCCAACGTCCAACGTCCAACTTTCCGGTTTCCGGTTTTCCCACAAAACTTCCGCGTTCCGCATTCCGCGATCCCAGTTCACAACAGCTCGTAAGACAACACGCTGAGGCAATAGATCGCGGCCGTTTCTACGCGGAGGATAATCGGGCCGAGCGTGATGGGACGGCAGCCGTGGCTGCGGGCCAGGTTGAGCTCGGCGGGCGTGAAATCGCCTTCGGGCCCGATGAGCATAAGGACGCGGGCGGGGCGTCCGCCGGCGTGCGCGTCGGCAAATTCGGCCAGGAGTTTCTTAAGGTGAAGCGCGTCGGATTGGAGGGAGCCGATGAGCTGGAGATCGTAGGCAGCAGCGGAACGGCTGGCGAAAAAATCAGCAAGAGAGCGCGGTGTCTCGACTTGGGGGAGCCAGTTCTGGCCGCATTGCTTGGCGGCTTCGATCGCGATCGTTTGCCATTTGGTCTGCTTGGCCGCGGCGTCGTCGGGAGCCAGCCGCACGATGGTGCGATCGGAAATGATGGGCACGATCTCGGCGGCGCCGATCTCGACCGCTTTCTGCACGATGAGGTCCATGTTTTTCCCTTTCGGGATGGCCTGCCCGAGCGTGATCTGGCAACGGAGCGGCGGGGTGCGGCTTTCGTGCAGTTTGCGCAGGGAAATTTCGCGCCCGTCGAGCGCGGTGATCTCGGCCGTCATCTCGTGGCCGCGACCGTTGAAGAGGACGACTTTGTCGCCGGGGCTGAGGCGGAGGACGTTCTTCGCGTGATGGGCTTCGGGGCCGGAGAGTGTGGGGGAGTCGGGAGACCAGGCGTGGGGTGCGATGTGGAAGCGGTGCATTTGCAGGAGAGGGGAAACGTCGAACACCGAACGCCGGACGTCCAACGTCGAACTTCAGGCCGGCCCACGAGCGCCGGCCGTCGGATCGCACCTTTAGCCGAAACGCTGGAAGCTCTTCCAAAACTCCGGCCAAGATTTTTTGAAGCCGCGGCAGACGAAAATATCTGGGTGATCGCGCGTTTCTTCGTTTTGGACGCCGTGCCGATTCGTGATTTGGCCCGCCCACTCGACCTGGCTCGCGAAACGCTCGGCCGATTCGCGCGAGAATCCGACGAGGATCACAACCTCCGGCGGGATCGTGCCGTAACCGCGCCACCAGGAGGTGTTCGTCCCGCTGATCGCTTTCCGCAGGTGCCAGGCGGGGCCGTAGAGATTGAGCGCGCCCGCTTCGCCGTAGTTGCCGGCGAGGATCGCGGTCTGCGCTTTTTCGGCCTCCGGGAGGGCGGCATAAATGCCGGCCACGGTCTCGGCCAGCTCGGGCCAGCCGATCTGTTCGGAAAAGTTGTCGTGCAGTTTACTCGTTAGGCGCCAACCCGCGGACGACGGAAGGGGGAGGTGATTTTTAACCGCAGATTACGCAGATGTCGCAGATGGGATTTTGTAGGCCCGCCTCCCCTCCGCCATCTGTGGAATCTGCGTAATCTGCGGTCTAATCAATCCCGGTCAGCGAAAGAACTCCTTCGCGCGATCGAAGAAGCCTTTGTGCAGCGGCGTATTCTCCTCGCCGCAGAGCTGCGCGAATTCTTCCAGCTTCTGGCGTTGCTCGGCATTGAGCCGGCTCGGCACTTCCACAATGAGTCGCGCCATGAGATCGCCGCGCGCGCGGCCGTTTACGTTCGCGATGCCTTTGTCGCGCAATTTAAAGGTCTGCCCGCTTTGCGTGCCGGCGGGCACCTTGAGATTGGCTTTGCCCTCGAGGGTAGGGACCGCGATCTCGCCGCCGAGCGCCGCCAGCGTAAAGGAGACGGGTAATTCGCAATAAAGATCGTCTTCGTCGCGCTGGAAAACCGGATGCTCTTTCACGTGGATGACCACGTAGAGATCGCCCGGGGCACCGCCGCGCACACCCGCTTCGCCGTTGCGCGAGGAACGGAGACGCGAGCCTTCCGCGATGCCGGCTGGAATCTTGAGCTTGATCCGGCTCGCTTGCTCGACCCGGCCTTCGCCATCGCAAGTTCGGCAGGGTTTCTCGATGATCTGCCCCGCGCCGCGACAACGCGGGCAGGTTTGCGAGACTTGGAAAAAGCCGCGTGAGCTGATGACCTGGCCGCGCCCGCCGCAGGTAGGACAATTAATGGCGCGCGAGCCGGACTCGGCGCCCCGCCCGTCGCACGTCCCGCAGGTGTCGAGCTTGCGGACCTCGATCTCTTTCTCCACCCCGAAAGCCGCTTCTTCGAGCGTGATCTGCATGTCGTAGCGCAAATCGGACCCGCGCTGGCGTCCCTCGCGATCGACCTGCTGGCCACCGCCAAAGAACGTCTCGAAAATTCCAG
The DNA here is from genome assembly GCA_039915555.1 of Chthoniobacterales bacterium. GTDB lineage: Bacteria > Verrucomicrobiota > Verrucomicrobiia > Chthoniobacterales > UBA10450 > JACCTI01. The sequence goes on from JBDSNB010000166.1 coordinate 4,662, forward strand.
CGCCGCCGCCACCCGCACCGGCGCCAAACACTTCCCGGAAGATATCGAACGGATCATGGAAACCGCCGCCCGCCGGCCCGGCCGTGCCTTGTGCGAAGGCGGCGTGCCCGTAGCGATCGTAGGCGGCGCGTTTGTTCGCATCCATCAGGACGTCGTACGCTTCGCCGAGTTCCTTGAACTGCTCTTCCGCGTGGATGTCGTCCGGATTTTTATCCGGATGAAATTTGACCGCGAGCTTGCGATACGAGCGCTTGATCTCCTCGTCGGTCGCCTCGCGGCTGACGAGCAGGATTTCGTAGTAATCGCGTTTGGATGTCTTCGGCATAAGTCGAGTCAGACCACTGCGACCTATTTCGCGACGCCGCTGGAGACGACCACGCTGGAGGGCCGGAGGAGCCGGTCCTTCAAGCGATATCCGCGCCGCGTTTGGCGAATGACGACACCTTCCGCGACTTTGTCGCTCGCTTCATGCGCGATCGCTTCGTGCAAGTTCGGATCGAACTTTTGCCCCTCAGCATCGATCGGCTGGAGGCCGTTCTCGGCCAGAAAATCGGTGAGCTGTTTCAGCACCATGATCATGCCGGAATAGATGGGCGATTTCTCGCCTTCTCCCCGCGCGGCGGAAAGGCCGAGCTCGAAATTATCGACGATCGCGATCAGGCGTTCGAGGAGCGAGCTGTTCGCGTATCTGATCCCCTCCTCTTTCTCGCGCGCGGCGCGCTTTTTGTAATTGTCGAAATCCGCCTGGCTCCGCAGCGCGAGATCGCGGAAACGGTCGAGATCGGCTTGCAGGCTCGAGGTGCCGTCATCGTTTTCCATTTCCACCGGCACCTCGTCGGAGTCGTCGGCTGTTTCTGTCGGCTGCGTCTTGTTCATGTCTTGCGAATTGCGATTAAAGTAATGTCGTCGTTTTGCGGCGTCGTGCCCACGAAAGCCCGCAGGTCGTCAAGCAGGCCGTCGATCATGGCTTGCGCACCTTTCGGAGCACTCGTGCGCACGGAATCCATCATGCGATCCAGGCCAAACTCGTCGCCTTTTTCATCCAACGCTTCGTTCACGCCATCCGTGTAGAGGAGCAGGCAGTCATCGCGTTCGAGTGGAACGGCGAGGTCGCCGGTTATCCTATCGAACACGTTTCCACTGTCAATGCCGAGGACCAGTCCGGGCGGCTTGATCGGGGTCAATTCCCCCGTCGCGCTGCGGTAGAGAATGGGCGCGTCGTGGCCCGCGCGACAGAGCGTGACGGTGGCGTGGACGTGATCGAAAATGAGGTAGGCCATGCTAATGAACATGTCCTCTTTGATGTCGGGATAGAGCTGGCGGTTGACCTTTTTTAGAACATCGGACGGCGAGGGATTTCCCGGCGCCTGACTGCGCAAAACGCTGCGGCAAATCGCCATGATGAGCGAAGCGGGCACGCCTTTGCCCGAGACATCGGCGATCGCCACGCCGAGCCGGTCGTCATCCACTTTCACGTAATCGAAATAGTCGCCGCTCACGTGGCTGGCCGGAATATTGAGCCCGCAAATTTCGAAGCCCTCGATCGCGGGCGATTCGGACGGGAGCAGGATGCGTTGGATATCGCGCGCGATCTGCAGCTCGTGATCGAGGCGCTTCTTCTCGTTCGCCTCCATGTAAACGGTGGCGTTGTAGAGCGCGAAGGCGGATTGCTCGGCGATCGATTTGAAGACGACGAAATCGCTCGTCGTAAAAGGCGGATTGAGCGGACCGTTGCCGACCGCGAGCACGCCCATGTTTTGCTTGCCGTAGAGCAGTGGCGTCACCATCACCGAGGTGGTGGCGAAGCTCGTCTCCTGCAGTTTTGCCAATTCGGGCGCGTCGGCGACATCGGCGAGAAAGAATGGCTGCTCCGTCTGCCAGGCACGGCCGATCACACCTTCCCCAACGGGCACGGAATGCTGGCCCATGAAGTCTTCCAGCACCGCAGGCGACGCACTCGCGCGCTGCATGATTTCCGGCGGCACGTCCGTGAGCAGCGGGCAGCCCTTCGAAACGAAAGCCGGCGCGAGCGTGGCTCCGCCGCGTTCAATAATGTAAAGCGCGCCGCCATGCGCATCGAGGATGCGCGCGGCGCCTTCCACGATGAGGCGATGAAGATCGGAAGCGTGAATAGTTTCGGTAAACGCCGCCCCGAGGCCGTGGAGGAAATCGAAGACGAGCGTCTCCTCCACCTGAATCTCCTCCTTCGAGCGTTCGAGCGCGCGGTAGCGACGCATCTGCACGAGCGCGGTCACCAGCCAACCGATGACAGACGCGACCAGCAGCCCGAAGAGAAGGGAAGGCCACATGGCGGAGCCGGATTACTGCGCCGGCTCGTGGTGCAGATCTTGTTTCAGGTATTCGAGGACATCCTTGAAACGAGAAAAATTCTCCGGGGCCGCCTCGCAAAGCGCCTCGTGCGCATCGAGCATCTGCTGCGCCTGTTGCTGCTTCTGCACGGAAGGCACCGGCGTTGACGGGGTGGTGAGGACTTCCCATTCCGGCGCCGCTGCTCCCTTCGCGTGAATACTGAAGATTTGGTCAAGACCGAGACCGGTGAGCAAATCGCGACTGCGCTGTCCGCAATGGATCACATGTAAATGACCGTGGCCGAGGTCCCGCAAGCGCAGGGCCACGCCGGCCATCGTCCCCATAAAAGTGGAATCCATCATGGCGCAATTCTCGAGGTCGACGACAAATTCGCGATAGCCACGGTTGACCATCTCGCTGGCAAATTCCTTCAAGTTGCCGCTGTTGAGGAAGCTGCCTTTGCCCTCAACTTTCACCCAAACGGCTTTGCCGTTTACTCCGACTTGAATAGATGACTGCACAACCAACTTGTGAAAACTATAAGATTAGGGGTGGGAGTGTCAAACTTCACGGGGCGCCGTTCCCTCACTTCTCCCTCTCGTGCTTCTGCTCATGCGCGCAATGAAAAAAGATCAGCACGCGCGGGATGGGAGTGATTGCTCAGCGCCATAGATAGGATCGGTCCTCGGCCACGATTCGGCCCCCCGCGATGAGCAAACAGCGCCACGCCACGATGCGGCCATCGTTGAAAAAATCGTCGCCCACGATGGCGAACGCCGTCTTGTGACTCCCCTGCCCGTTCGCGTAGGTCACCTCCCGCGCCTGCGTAAAAGCACGCAACGTATCCTGTTGATATTCGAGCCGCACCGTCACGGGCACAGACCGTTTCGAGCGCCAGAAAAAATCGTAGTAATGACCGTGGCGACGGCGCTTATCCAGCTCGGTCACGGCGCCGAAAAGGCGATAAGCGGATTCCGCTCCGATCGCCGGACTCTTCGCCACGCCCGGCCCGCCGAAAGTGGAATTCTTGCGTCCGGGAAGATCCCCGAGGGTGAAGAGCTTGGTCTTCCGAAATTCGAAATCGGAATCAAGCGCCGTCGGGAGCGCCGTCACCTTGGAGAGTTGACGAAAATCGTCCGCCTGACCGGGACGCCGCGCGTCCGCGCCAGACGCGAACGTGAGCAGCAAAATCGCGCCGGCCAGCGCAGGGACTTTCATCGCGCTACCAAACCGGCTTCAACGTGCGGTGTCAACGCAACGCTGAGGGTGTTCGATCACCGCTCAAGCCCGCTAGCCGTGCAAAGTTTCCCTCCCCCGTTTCCAAGCGTAACTAATCCCGTGATTGAAGTCCGATACCAACGCGGCGTTTACCTCCCGGCGCAGGACTTGTGGCTCGATCCGCACGACGCAAAACCGCTCGCCTTCGTCTCGCACGCCCACAGCGATCACATCGCGCCGCACCAGGAGCTCATCCTCAGCGAGCGCACCGCGCGCCTCATGCAGGCGCGCATGCCCGGCGAACGCCACGAACATATCCTCGACTTCGAGCAACCGACCGAAGTGCGCGGCATGAACGTCACGCTCCTTCCCGCCGGCCACATCTTCGGCTCCGCCCAATTCTTCCTCGAAGCCGACGCAGGCACCCTGCTCTACACCGGTGATTTCAAACTCCGCCCCGGCCGCTCCGCCGAGCCCACCCAATGGCGGCAAGCCGACACCCTCATCATGGAGACCACCTTTGGCCTGCCGCGTTATCGTTTCCCGGCCACGGAAGATGTCGTCGCGCAAATTCTCGCCTTCTGTCGCGAGGCGCTCGAAGAAAAAGCGGTCCCAGTCCTTCTCGGCTACTCGTTAGGGAAAGCGCAGGAGATTCTCTGCTCGCTCGCGGGAGCCGGCCTCCGGCCGATGTTGCACGGCGCGGTCTTCCGCATGACGCGCATCTACGAGCAGTTCGGCCAGCCGTGCGGCGATTACGAACGCTATGACGTGAAGGACCTCGAAGGCAAAGTCCTCATCTGTCCGCCGAGCGCGAATCGCTCCCGCATGCTCGAGAAAATTCCCAACAAGCGCGTGGCCATGATCAGCGGTTGGGCGATCGATCCGAATGCGCGCTTCCGTTATCAAACCGACGCTGCCTTTCCGCTCTCCGATCACGCGGATTACACCGACCTCGTCCGCTACGTGGAATTGGTGCAACCGAAACGCGTGCTCACCCTGCACGGTTTCGCGGCCGAGTTCGCGCGCGATCTGCGCGAGCGCGGGATCGAAGCGTGGGCCTTGAGTCAGGAGAATCAGCTCGAGCTTACTTTACGCGGCCGCACCTCAGCCGCGGCGGGCGGCAAATCGCCAGCGTCAGATCAGACCCCGGAGACGATCGCCCCTTCGGAGTTCGCAGACTTTGCCATGCTCGGCGAGGCCATCGCAGCCACTCCCGCCAAGCTCGAGAAAGTGCGCCTGCTCGCCGAGTATCTCCGCTCGTTAGACGCGCAGCAGCTCCCAATCGCCGCGCGCTATCTCACCGGCAAAGCATTTGCGCAAAGCGACCCGCGCACCCTCCAAATCGGCTGGGCGGTCATCTTCCGCGCCCTGCTCGCCGCCTCGAAAGTGAGTGATTCGGAAATGCACCGCATCGCGCGCAGCCACGGCGACGCGGGCAAGAGTGCGTTCGAAGCGCTCGACGGGCGCACCGCTCCCGAGCCGTTCACACTCGAAGAATCGAAGCAGCTTTTCGAGCGCCTGCACCAGGCGCGCGGCCCGCTCGCGAAGACGGAAATTTTGCAAGCGAGGCTGGCCCGCCTGGCCGCGCGCGAAGGGCAATACGTCGTAAAAATCCTGACCGGCGATTTGCGTCTCGGATTGCGCGAAGGCCTGGTGGAAGAAGCCATCGCCCGCGCGTTCGAAGCGCCGCTCGACGATGTGAAGGAAGCGAACATGCTCCTCGGCGACATTGGTGAAACCGCGAATCTGGCCGCCACCCAAAAACTTCAGCAAGCCGAGCTCGCGCTCTTCCGCCCGATCAAATGCATGCTGGCGAGTCCCGAACCGACCGCGGAAGCCATCTGGGCGCGCTTCGCAGATCAGTCCGATCCGTCCCTGACGACCTATGTGGAGGACAAGTTCGACGGCATCCGCGCCCAATTGCATCGCGGCGCGAATCGCGTGGAGATCTTCTCGCGCGATCTCCGCCGAATGACGGAGCAGTTCCCGGAAATCGCAGAAGCGGCCCAAGCGTTTCCGTCGGAGTTGATTCTCGATGGCGAAATCATGGCTTTTGAAAACGGTCGCCGCCTCACCTTCTTCGATTTGCAAAAACGACTCGGCCGCAAACACGAAGGCGCCGATCTCTTCGCGACCGCTTCCGCGGACGTGCCGGTGGTGTTCGTCGCGTTCGATTTACTCTGGCTGGACGGGCGCTCGCTTCTGAAAACTCCATTGCGCGAACGACGCGAACTGCTGCGTGCGCAAACGTGGCCATCGCATTTCCAGCTCTCAGAAATTTTTCCGGCGCAGTCAGGCGCCGACATCGAAACCGCCTTCGGCCTCGCGCGGCGTCGCTTGAATGAAGGCTTGATGGTGAAAGATCCCGAGAGTCTCTATTCGCCCGGCCGCCGCGGGATGTTTTGGTTCAAGCTCAAGAAGGAACTCGCCACGCTCGATGTCGTGGTCGTGGCGGCGGAACGCGGACACGGGAAACGCAATCACGTCCTGAGCGATTACACTTTCGCGGTGCGCGATGATGCGAGCGGCGAACTGCTCACGATCGGGAAAGCGTATAGCGGATTGACCGATGTGGAGATCGCCGAGCTAACCGAACACTTCGAGCGGAACACGATCGCAGAGCGTGGGCGTTACCGGGAAGTGAAGCCTAACGTCGTCCTGGAAATCGCGTTCGATGCAGTGCAGCCGAGCACGCGCCACGCGAGCGGACTGGCGCTGCGTTTTCCGCGGATCAAGGCAATTCGTCGCGACAAAACCGTGGACGCAATCGACACGCTTACCTACGCGCGCAAACTGGCCGAAGAACGCGCGGGCGGTAAAGGCTAACGCTACGGTTCGTTCGCGCCTTCGGGTTTGTCCGGAGCTTCGGCCGTCGCGTCGTCTTCATCCGCCGCTTTCGCCTTCTCTTCTGGAGTCGGAGTGGGCGTGGGCGTCGGAACCGGGGTGGCGACAATTGGAGCTGGAGCGGGTGGCTCGGCCACCGGCTCAGCGACGGGCACCTCGCGGCGACCGGCGGCTTTCAAATTCGGAGTCGCTTCCGGCACTTCGATGACCGGATCGGCCACCACCGGCGCAGCGGTCGGCGGCGGGGTGACCGCTTTTGCTTTTACGGGCTCCGCAGCGGCCGCCGGTTTGGGCGCGGTGTCGAGACGGGAAATCGATTCGCGCACGCGTGCATTACGCTTTTCGTCACGCGCATTGCGCTGCACGCCGCGCGGTGGACGACCGTCGCGCCCATCGGCGTCTGCGCTGGCGGCCGGCGGCTCGTCAGCGTCCTGCTCGGGCGGATCGGTGACCGCAGGTTTCGGAGTGAAGGTGGGCCGCGGCACGGGTGTCGGGCTCGGCGTTGGCGTCGCGACAGGTGTCGGCACCGGCGTAACGGTGCTCACGGGGGTAGGCGTCGGCGTGCTCGCTGGAGTGGGCGTCGGCGTGCTCACGGGAGTAGGCGTCGGCGTGCTCACTGGAGTGGCCGAGGCCACGGGCGTCGGTGTTGCCGTCGCCTCGGGAGTGGGCGTGGCACGCGGCCCGCGGCGCGGAGTTTCCGTCAGCACGGGGGTGGAGGCGGGCACAGCCGTAGCAAGAGGAGCAGGCGTCGCTGCCACCGTCGGAGCGGCCGAGGCGTCGGAATCCGGCGCTGGAGTGCCTTCGAGCACGACTGGTTTTTCAAATGTCTTCGGTGGCGCGTCGGGCGGAGGCGTGGCTTCCGCTTTCATTTTCTCGCGGGCGCGTTGCGCTTCGGGCTGATTCGCGTTCGTGGCCCAATTGCGTTCGACCGTGGCCTGCTGGATGGGCGCGCCCACGTTGCGCGGGCGCTGCGTGGCGCGCGCGCTGAAGAGCGGCGTCATGATCGCGAGAATGTTGCCGCGCACCGCGGCTTGCGGTGTCTGATCTTCCTGGATGTCGTACTCGCGTTGCAACTGCAGACGCTCAACCGGGCGGCGGCTGCCGCGGCGCAACTCGTCGTAGTTCGGCCCTTCGTTGACGATCGTAGTGTTGTTGTAGGTGATGTTGGTCACGTTGACGGTTTGGTTCACGATCGTGACGTTGCGCTCCACGGGAATCACTGACCGCTCGATGTTCTCCGCACCGATATCTTCGTTCGGGATGAAGACGTATTCGTCCGCTCCGATGTCGTAATAACTGTCCGCCCACTTCTTGATTCCGGTGCGCCGTTCGAAGCGCGCTTCCGGCGGGAGCGGAGCCCAGCCGACATGTCGATCGCTGGTGCGCCACGAAACCCAGGCCGGCGCCCACTCCTCGCCCGGCACCCAGACCCAGCCGACTCCGCGGAGGCGCGTCCAGCGTCCATAGTGATACGTCGCCCAGCCGAACGGTTCCTCCGAAACCCAGGTCCAGCCTGCATCGGTGTAAGCCCAGCGGCCTTCCGTGTATGGACGCCAGTTGCGCGATTTCTGCGCGGCGCGCGGCTGCCAGACGTAACCGTAATCGCCCGCTTCACGCCAGGCGCCGTACGGTTCGAGCTTACGATAAAAGGTGTCGTAAGAACGCGCGCCGCGAGGGTCGGACGAAGCGGTGGGACGGGTTTCTTCAGGCTCGCGTTCGCGCACCGCGGGCCGGGCGGTGGCGCGCGGCGTGGCCGCGGTGACGGTTTTTCTGGAAGCGGCGGCCGCCTCCCGTTCCGCGAGAGTTTGTTCGCGGGCTTCGAGGTCGGCCTGCTGTTGCGCGAGACGATCCCGCTCAGCGGCCTGGCGTTCGGCATCGAGGCGGCGTTGGATTTCGGTTTCCACTTGCGCGTTACGATCGGCTTCGCTCATCGGTTTCTCGCACGAGGCCGCGAGGAGGATGAGGAGGGCAATCGAGAGGAGGCTGAGCTTTTTCATCGTGATTTTAGACCAAGGTGGAGGCTGCTTATTCGAACGAAAAACGTCCGCCGCAGCACTAAGGCGCGGCGGGGGCAGGGGTGGGAGTGGGAGCGATGGATTGAATCGTGGCCGTCTCAATCTGCGGCCGACGTGCCCGTTGCACGTTGGCGTAGATCGCGAACAAGGCCAGCGCGACGACGATGAGGCCCATCCATTGCAAACCGCCCGCGGGCAGCACGGCCTCGCTTTTCTCTGTTTCTTCCGATCCCACATCCCACTATGGGCGCCGGCGCTGGGGCCTGCAACCGAGCGCCGCGCAGCTACTCCAACTTGAGCGCCGCGATTGCGTCCATCACGCGTTGACTGAGATGGCCGTAAAGTTCTTTACTGCGCGGTTCGAGATCGGCCGCGGTAAAGTAAATCGGCTCACCGATCACGATCGTTAGGCGAGACAGCCGCAAACGTCCACCGCCGCGCGGGAGCGCTTCGTGCGCGCCGAAAATTCGCATCGGCAAAACGGGCGCGAGCGTTTTCGCGATGACGAAGCCCAATCCCGGCAGCGCGGGTTGCATCTTCCCATCGAGCGTGCGCGCGCCTTCCGGAAAGACGACGGTGCCGCGGCCTTGTTTCAAAATTCGAATCAAGGCCTTCAAGGCGCTCCGGTCATTCCCCTCCTGATCGACCGGGATGACATTCAGGCGCGGCAAAATCCGCCCCAGCACTGGCACATCGAGCAGAGTGTTGCGCGCGAGAAAATACACTTCGCGACCCGAGGCAATGCCGGCCAGCGGGGGATCGAGGTAGCTTTCATGGTTCATCGCCAGAATCACCGGCCCCTTCAGGATCCGGCGTTCACGGTTCCGGACGCGGAAGCGGAAAAGCGTTTTCGCGAAGATGACCGTCAGGTAGTGGCCGGTCCAGTACCAGAGATTCATCGCGGGCTGGTCCCTCCGAACTCCAGCCCGCCGGCCTGGAGGCGTTCCACGATCTGATCCACCACATCGACAATCGAGAGGGCGGAGCTGTCGATCACGACCGCGTCCGGCGCGATGACGAGCGGCGAAGCGCGGCGCGACGAATCGGCCTGATCGCGCATCGCGATTGGATCGGACTGTCCCTGCGCGGCGCGACGCTGGGAACGAATTTCTGGCGACGCATCGATGTAAAACTTGTAGGGCGTGTCGGGGAAAACGGCGGAACCGATATCGCGTCCCTCCATCACAACATCGTGTTCCAGCGCGTAGGCACGCATGCGGGCGACAAGAATTTCGCGCACGCGCGGTACGCTGCTCACGGGCGAGACTTCCTTGTTTACCCGCACGTCGCGCATGTGCTCGGAGACGTCAGCGCCTTCGATCAAAATGCGCGACTCGTTATTCTCCAGATCGCAAACCAACGGCGTGTGCTCGATGAGATCCGCCACGGCCGCGGCATCGCCGGGATCGACCGCGCGATCGAGCACGTGCCAGGTGACGGCGCGATACATTGCGCCTGAGTTCACGTAAACAAAACCGAGCCGCTGGGCGAGCTGTTGCGCGACGCTGCTTTTGCCGGACGCGGCCGGGCCGTCGATCGCGACCACGCGATGGTAAACCTGAGCGCTCGATTCCTGGGTGCGCGCGGTGCGCATCTTATTCTTCTTCGCCTCGCGCCGGCGCGAGCGAACTAATCACCGGCGTGGTGACGCGCATTCGTTTCGGATTCGCGATCTCTTCCAGGGCGCGCGCGAATTCCGGATACGATTCGTGCACGCATTGCGCGTCCTGCACGATGGTTTCGCCATCGGCAAAAAGGCCGGCAATGGCGAAGGCCATCGCGATGCGATGATCCCCGAAGCTGGCCACGCGCGCGCCACGCAGCGTGCCGCGACCATGAATTTCCAGGCCGTCATTCAACTCGATGACCTGCGCGCCCATCGCGCGAAGATTGTGTGCGATGGCGGCGATGCGATCGGTTTCCTTGAGCCGCAATTCCTCGGCCTGACGAATGGTGGTGGTGCCGGAAGCGAGTGCCCCGGCGATCGCAAGGATGGGCAGCTCATCGATGAGCTGAGGAATTTCCTTCCCTTGAATGACGGTACCCTTGAGCGAGGCGCCGGTGATTTCGACCGTGCCGCGCGGCTCGATTTGATCGACATCCTCGACCGCTTCGCGGACCTGTGCGCCCATCCGAATGAGCACACCAAGCAGCGCGGTGCGGGTGTCGTTTAATCCGCAATCGCGCACCATGAGATGTCCGCCCGGTTGCGCGCCCGCGGCCACCAGCCAGAAGGCGGCGGAGGAGATATCGCCGGGAATGGTGAAGTCGCGCGATTCCGGAACCTGATCGCCGAAGATGGTGATGCCGCCGTCCGTCTCTTTCGCGGTCCGGACGAGAAAATAATTCAACATCAACTCCGTGTGATTACGGCTGGGATACTTCTCCCGCACCGTCGTCTTCCCTTTCGCGAACAAGCCAGCGAAGAGGATCGCGCTTTTCACCTGCGCGCTCGGAATCGGAGTTTCGTACTCGATGCCGTGCAACTTGGAGCCCGTGATGCGGAGCGGCGCGGTGTCGTTAGGGCCTTCGGCCACAATATTGGCGCCCATCTGCCGCAAGGGCGCGACGATCCGATCCATCGGGCGGCGCGCGAGGCCGGAATCGGCGACGAGCCGGCTATCGAAGGGCTGACCCGCGAGCAAGCCTGCGAGCAGGCGCATGGTGGTGCCGGAGTTGCCGCAATTAATCTCGCCCACCGGCTGGGTGAGGAGACGCTTGCGGCCGTGGACCACGAGCATGTCCGGCTCCGGTTGCTCGATTTTGATCCCGCAGGCGCGCAACGCCTGGACGGTGAGCAAACAATCTTCGCTCGCGAGAAATCCGCGCAGGACGCAGACGCCATTGGAAAGCGCGGCAAGGATGACAGCGCGGTGTGAGATGCTTTTATCACCTGGGACGGTGATCTCGGCATCGATGCGGGCGGCGCGTTTTACGCGAAATTCCATATTCTTGGTTGGGTCCGTGACAGCAGGCGGGGCGATGCGACGCACCACGCCCAACGACACGAGGTGCATCATCTGTTAAACGGCTCGCTTGTCCAGCGTGGCCGCTCGGCTCGCTGGTGTTTCTTCCTGCGTCCTCGATTCCGAGGACGAGAACGACGGCGAGGATGATTGGACGCGGCGCTAAGGGACGAGGAAGATCTTTCCCGTGTAGGGATCCTTCACTTCCGTGCCCGGAGCATAACCACGCACGTCCGTCATCTTATCCGGCGAGTACGGGCTGCGCACGAAGCCGGCTTTGCCGGGGACGGGTACGCCGTAAGGATAATCGCCTTTTGCAGTCGTCGACGCGACGGGCGCGGGGGCGGATTGCTGCGGCTCGACGGCGATATCCACGGGCGGATTAACGGGGCCGGGCTGGACCATCCCTGGATCCTGCGGGAAAGGCTGCGGCTGCGGAGGATATTGGCTCTGTTGCGGAGTCGGATACTTCGGAGCGGGCCGTTTTCTCGGTGGCGGCTCGTCGATCTCGCAGGAAGTGAAAACGAAAGCTGTGAGGACGGCGAGTGAGAGCGAAAATTTCATAAGGTGAATACGACGACTGTTTGTCCGTTCTAATTCAATGTCCGGTGACTGACAACGCTTAATTACCCCGGCTAGAGCCCGCGCACGACGGTTCGTGATGGCATCCGGCAGGCTTTTCGCGCATTCTAATGGAACCGGGTCGACAATTGGGAGTTGCGAAAAATACGAGTCCGCAGCCTCCGGTTTTCGAATCCTTAAAAAATGGCAAACAACGGCACCGAACAAATCCTGGTAGTGGACGACGACGCAATGAGCCGGCGTTTGCTCGTGCGCAGTCTCGGGAGTGCCGGCTTCACTTGCCGGGAATCGGCTGATGGCCTTGAGGCGCTGAAGAGTCTGCGTGCCGATCCGCCTTCGCTCTTGTTGCTCGATTTCGACATGCCGGGATTGAACGGCGCGGATCTGCTCAAACAACTGCGCGCGGATGCGGATCCGGCGCTGGCGCAGTTGCCGGCCATTATGCTCACCGGCCACGGCGGGGAAGCGAGCGAGGTGCGTTGTCTGGAGGCGGGCGCGGATGACTTCGTGACGAAGCCGATCAATCAGGCGGTCTTGCGCGCGCGGATTGAAACGCAATTGCGGCTGAGCGCGCTGCGCGAGCAATTGCAGGAGCAGAACGATGAACTGGAGGAGTGGCGCACGAATACGGAGCGCGATCTGGCAGCGGCGCGGCTCACGCAGCAATCGCTCATTCCACAGAAGTCGCCTCCGCTCGCGGACTGGGACGTGGCGGCGGTTTATCGTCCGGTCATCCAGGTGGGCGGCGACATTTACGGCTGGCTGCGCATGAAGGATGGACGGACGCTGTTCTGGATCGCGGATGCGACCGGACACGGTGCGTCGGCCGCGTTGCTCACCACCTTGGCGAAACTTCTTTTTCAACACGGCGCGGCCGAGAATGAAGAGCCGGCCACGATCATGCGAGCGGTGAACCAAGATTTCCGCAGCATCTTCGGCGCGCGTTCGTTCATGACTGCGATGTGCGTGGCGCTCGATCCGGAAACCGGGCGGGCCGCAGTGGTGGGTGCCGGACATCCGCCTTTGCTCGTCTCGCGCAGCACGGGCGAGACGTTGTCGATTCCGTCGTCGGCGCCGCCTCTGGGATTGGTGGAGCGATCGGAGTTTGTCGAGACGGAAGTGACGCTGGAACGCGGGGACGGATTCTTTTTGTACACCGATGGTTTGTTTGGCGCGGAACGCGGGCAGGCGCCGCGCATGACTCCCGCGCATCTCGCGGAAATGTTGCAACCGGCGGCGGAAAATGCGGAAGCATTACTGACCCGCGTAGTTGCAGAAGCGACGAGCGGAAACGGCGATGAACCGCTGCCGGATGACCTCGCGGCCGTGGCGGTGATCCGCGCGAAGTAACCGCAGGAAATTTCTTGACCTAAAATTAAGTATTGCCCTGCTACGAACGAAGGATTAATCAGCCTTTATGCCGAAAGCCACAAAGTCTCCTTCCAAACGTAAACCGAACGCCGCTTTCATGCGGCCGGTGCAACCCGACGACAAGCTCGCCCAGATCGTGGGTTCGAAGCCACTTCCGCGCTCCGAACTCACCAAGAAACTCTGGGAGTACATCAAGAAGAACGGTTGTCAGGACAAGAAAAAACGCACCATGATCAATGCGGACGATGCGCTCAAGCCCGTTTTCAACGGCAAGAGCCAGGTCAGCATGTTCGAGATGACCAAGCTGGTCTCCGGACACATCAAGTAGTTTTCGGTTACGTTTCCAAAAGCTTAGCCCGGCGCTCTGTCGCCGGGCTAACTACGTACAGGCACGAACCGCGGGCGCGACTGGTTGCGCCGACGGACGACGTGCGGAAAACTGGCGGGTGAAAATTTTTCGCGCCCTCCGCGCTATCACCGCGCTCTTCGCAGTGCTCAGCACGGGATGCTCGCGCCCGGCGGAATCGACCGCCGCGGCCGGCGAAGTCTCCTCGCTTTGGCGCACCAATTACGCGGAAGCGCAGGGCGAAGCGAAAGCGAATCAAAAGCTCTTGCTGCTCGATTTCACCGGCTCCGATTGGTGCGGGTGGTGCCAGAAACTGAAGCGGGAAGTTTTTGAAACACCGGAGTTCCAGGACTACGCGCGCCACCATTTGGTTTTGCTGGAAGTGGATTTTCCAAGAAGGACCGAACTCGCCGCCGCGCAGAAAATGCAGAACCAACTCCTCGCCCAACAATACCGCGTGCAGGGTTTCCCCACGATTGTGATTTTGGATGGCGACGGCAATGTGCGCGGCGCTCTCGGCTACACGCCGGGCGGGCCCTCCGCCTTCATTGCGCAGCTTGAGAAAATCCGCGAGAGCTGAACGCGTCGGCGCGCTAAATTATCCAGCGCGTTACTTCGGCAGCGAAACGCCAATCTTCTGCAAGGCCGCCAACAGGCGCGGATCTTCCGGGTGGCCGTCGTATAGAACCTTGCCCTCCGGATTCACCAGAATCGCGCGCGGGATGGAATCGATGCGCAGAAGCTTGCTCAGCGGCATCTCGATCGGTTCCACCAACCAGTCGAACGTGATCTTTTTCTGCTGCCGCACGTTCTCCGATTTCTTCCGCGCCTCCGCGAGGCCGCCCGGTTGGAGAGCCTCGGTGTTGATCCCGACCACCACGACGTTTTGCGGCGCAAGCGCTTCCGCCTTCTTGACCAGATTTGGCAACGCGCTGATGCACGGCCCGCACCACGTCGCCCAAAAATCCAGGAGCAACGCCTTCTTCCCGATCGCCAACTGGCCGAGCGATGTTCCCCCGCCTTCCGATTTTTCGAACGTGGTTTGCATCGGGAGAGTCAACGTCGTCATCCGCTGACTCGATCGGCGCGTCTTCAACTCCTCCACCAGCGTGCCCGCCAGCGCGGGGTTCAACCAGAAGGCTTCTTTAATACCCTGCTCGAACCCGGCTTCGTCTCCGGCCTCGACCGCGAGCAGTGCTTTGGCGAAAAATAAAACGGCTTCGAGTTCCGATTTTTCCTCAAACATCACCGAGTCGACCGAGTGCCAATTTGGAAGAACGTTTTCCTCCACCTCTTTCAAACCCGACGCCATGGCTCGGAAATCCCGCGCTTTCACCGCCGAGAGCAATTTTAATTCGCCGATCGTCTGAGACTCGACGCCGGCCTTGCGCGCCGCAGCCGTCGCTTCCTCCACGGCGCCGCCAGTCTTGACGGCTTCCGCCAATCGCTCCAAGGCCGCTTTCTTCGCATCCACGTTCGGCTTCGGCGACGCGACCGCCGCCACTACTGACGATGCGCTACCCTTCGTGGGCTCTTCCGCGAGGAGAAACCCGGAACCAGCCAAGCCCAGCGCGAGCAAGATCGAGAAGCCGACGAAAGTTTTCATTCTGACCGACACTTGAGCACCGCCCCGAAGGTGGAGCGAGCGCTCATTCTATTCGCTTACTCAGCTGATCGCCCCGCTCGGTTCCAGCGTGCGCTGCATTGCCTCGGCCAATTCGTTGCGCGTAAACGGCTTTGGCAACGCCCCACGAAATCCGTAGGCGAGAAATTCCGAAAGCGCCGCTTCATCGGAATAGCCGCTGCAAATGATTGCGTTCACCTGCGGATCCATCCCGCGCAAACGCTCAATCGTGGCCACGCCTCCGAGCCCGCCGCGCACCGTGGCATCGAGAATCACCGCCTGAAAATGTTCGCCGCGCCGCAACGCACGCTCGTAGATTCGGATCGCCTCGAGCCCGTCCTGCGCGGCCGTCACTTCGTAACCCAGCGTGCCGAGCAGCTGCGAGGTCAGTTCGCGAATGGCGGCCTCATCGTCCATCACGAGAACGCGCTGATGATTGAATCGAGATGCACGTTCTGGCGTCCGCGCCGTCACGGAGTTCTCGACCCCAAGGCTCGCAGGCAGATAAAATCCAAACGTCGAGCCCTCGCTCGAGGTGCTTTCCAGCACGAGCAAGCCGCCATGTTTTTTCACGATCGAATAACTGATCGCCAGGCCGAGCCCGCTCGCCGCGGCCTTGGTCGTGAAGTACGGATCGAAGATTTTGCTCACGAACTCTTCCGGAATGCCGGGCCCGCGATCGCCCATCGTGATCTTCAAATACCGACCCCCCGGCAGCAGCGCGACCGCTCCCTCTGTGACCTCGAGATTGCGCGCGCAGATGCGCACCGTGCCCCCATGAGGCATGGCCTCACGCGCATTGAGCATGAGCGCATTCACGACCTGCTCGATCTGGCCGGCGTCCACTTCCGACTTCCAAAGATTCGACGCCAAATCGAAATCGGCGCGCAAATTTGAACCGTAGAGCGAGAACTCAGCCGACTCCTCGAGGAGCTGCGCAATCGAGACCACCTTCTTCAACGGCGCGCCGCCTTTCGAGAAGGTAAGCAATTGGCTGGAGAGATGCGCGGCGTGTTGCGCGGCCTGGCCGGCTTTCGAGAGAAACGAGAGCAGTCCGCCGGATTCGGCGGGCGCCTCCACCTGGGCGAGCCCGATGTTCCCAGAGATGACGGTGAGAATATTGTTCAAGTCGTGCGCGATCCCGCCCGCGAGTGTGCCGAGCGATTCGAGTTTACTGGTCGTTAGGCGTTCGTCTTCCGCGCGCTTCCGCTCCGTAATGTCGCGGAAGAAAACTGAAAACCCGCCGCCGCCCGGGTAGGCGTGCACTTCCGTCCAGGTTTCGCCCGCCGCATCGCTGGCTTCGAATTCCACCGCGACGCCTTCCGTCATTACCCGCCGATAATTCGCCTCGAAAACCGTGCCCAGCAGGTCGGGAAATTTCTCCCACAAAACCGCCCCGTAGAGATCGTCTCGCCGTCGCGCGAGGAGGATTTCGGCCTCCGGATTCACATAAGTAAATTTCCAGTCACTATCGACCGCGAAATATCCGTCCGAGGTATTCTCCAGGATGTTGGTCATGGTGGTGGCCGATTCCTCGAGCGCAAGGCGCGCCTGATTGCGCTCCGCGAGATCGCGCGCCTGACGTTCCGCGACGGAGAGGCGCACATTCAGCAACCCGAGATCGAGCGGCTTGGTCAGGTAATCGTTCGCGCCGGCTTCCAGCGCCTGTT